>CAYMLQ010000038.1:0-28116 GCA_964390795.1 uncultured Lentisphaeraceae bacterium | reverse complement strand
CGTTACGGCTGTCGGCTAGTCACTTTGGGGATGCACCTGATCGCAGATGCGCCCACGTGTACCGGCGGCTGATTATTGGGCTTGCCGCATGCAGCGCCAATACAGTATAGTCATGCGGCATGTCGATTATTCGTGCAGCGGTTTCCTGTAAGAAACATAATGCCCGCGTGGCATTATTGCAAGGATGCTGCGCGTTGTTGTTTTGTCTGTCCCACGTCCTGCTGGGCAGCGTCTTCCCGAGCTATGACTTCACCTCCAGCGCGAGCGACTTGCATCGTTCACCCGCATCAACCGAGCAGGGCTGCTTGGCTTGTGGTGATCAGGGCCTTGCGACAGACGCCATCTTGCAGCGCTTAAGCGAGTACGATCCGTTCCTCGGACTTCTTTCATTGAGGTCGGCGGGTGCCGACACGTCCCTTTCAACACGCATGTCCACGTTGTCCGTGTGGAGTATCCAACTAGCCGGCATTCCCGCACCCGACATTTCAACGTCACATCTGCGTTTCCTCGCACGCTCCGCGCAACTCCTTTGTTGATGCCCCGCAGTCTTGCGTCGGTTTCAAACGGCCCCGCGACACCTCCGTCGCTAGGTCTTTGATGGACATGTAGCGTGGCAAAGGACTCTCATATGAATCGCAAGTATAGCCTCAAACGAGTGGCCATTTTGGTCGTTCTAGCGGCCTTGCTTTTTCTTATCGCCGACTGCCAGATGACAGTCAGATAGCGTCCAGACTTCTATCATCATTCTACCCGTGGCGCGCGCCGAGCGCGCAGTCACTGATCATTTCCAAGAAAGAATAGCACTTATGGCAAACGTACCCGTGAATCGTGAGACCGTGTTGGCCTTCCATCAGGGTGGCAAAGTCGGCGTCCGCCTGACGAAACCGCTGAAAACCCAGAACGACTTGTGCCTGGCCTACACGCCCGGCGTGGCGCATGCGGTGAAGGAGATCGCCGCGCACCCCGAGACGGTGTTCGACTACACCGCGAAACGCTCGCTTGTGGCCGTGGTCTCGGACGGCACCGCGATCCTCGGACTGGGCGACCTCGGCGCCGCCGCCAGCATCCCGGTGATGGAGGGCAAGGCGGTTCTCTTCAAGGCGTTCGGCGATGTGGACGCCTGGCCGGTCCCGTTGAACCACTGCCGCAAGGGCGGCGCGAACACAGGCAAGACCGACCCGCAGCGGGTGATCGACGCCGTGCTGGCGCTCGCGCCCATGTACGGAGGCATCAACCTCGAGGACATCGCGGCGCCGGCCTGCTTCGAGATCGAGGACACCCTGGACGCCCTGCTGGACATCCCCGTGTTCCACGATGACCAGTGGGGCACGGCGGTGATCACGCTGGCCGGCCTGATGAATTACTCGCGCCTCTGCGGACGCTCGCTGGGCGAGTTGCGCGTCACAGTCAACGGTGCCGGAGCGGCGGGCATCCGCATCGCCGACATGTGCAAGGCGGCTGGCGTGAAAGACCTGCTCATGTGCGACACCAAGGGGGTGATCCACGACGCCCGCACAGACCTGACCGAGCACAAGCGGCGCCACGCGTCGGCGACATCGGCGCGCACCCTGCAGGAGGCGCTTCGCGGCGCTCATGTGTTCATCGGCGTGTCGGCTGCGGACTGCGTGACGGCGGACGACGTGCGCGGCATGGCGGAGTACCCGGCCATCTTCGCGATGTCCAACCCCGACCCCGAGATCCGGCCCGACATCGTGGCGGGCGTCATGGGCGCCAAGCCCTACGTGATGGCCACGGGCCGCTCGGATTACCCGAACCAGATCAACAACGTGCTGGGTTTCCCCTTCCTCTTCCGCGGTGCGCTGGACGTGAAGGCGCGCACGATCAACACTGCGATGAAGGTGGCGGCCTCCGAGGCGCTGGCCACGCTCGCGCGCGAGCCGGTGCCGGAGAACGTGCAGGCGCTCTACCCAGACGAGAAACTGGCCTTCGGCAACGGCTACATCATTCCGAAGCCCTTCGACCGCCGCCTGTTCGAGACGGTCGCTTTCGCGGTGGCAAAGGCCGCCGTGGAGTCCGGCGCGGCACCGGCCGACACCGACCTCACAGCGGTCAGAGCCGGTTTGATCGCCCGTAACGCGGCCCGCGCATAAGCGCACACGCACTGCACACCATCTTCAAGGATTCATGCACCGATGCAACACTCAAACGACAAAGTGACCATTGATGCGCCTCTTGGGCGCCTCCCGCAGATCCCGCACCGCAAGCCGGTGCGCGTCGCCGTCACCGGTGCGGCCGGACAGATCTGTTACAGCCTCCTGAAGCGCATCGCCGCAGGCGAAATGTTCGGCCGGCAGACGCCGATCATCCTGCAGCTTCTGGAGATCCCATCCGAAAAGGCGCAGAAGGCGCTTACCGGAGTCGCGATGGAACTGGAGGACTGCGCGTTTCCTCTCCTACAGAATATCCACTGCACCGGAGAGCCGGAGGTCGCTTTCAAAGACGCGAACTGGTGCTTGCTGGTCGGCTCAAAGCCGCGCGGGCCAGGCATGGAGCGCTCCGATCTCCTCAAGGAAAACGGGCGCATCTTCATCGGCCAGGGGCTCGCCATCGACGAAGGGGCCGCCGAGGACTGCCGCGTGACCGTGGTGGGAAATCCGTGCAACACCAACTGCATGATCGCCGCCGCCCAGGCGAGGCGCCTGCCCCAAGACCGCTTCACCTCGATGGTGCGGCTCGACCAGAATCGGGCGGCATCGCAGCTCGCCCAAAAGGCGCGCGTGCCCGTGTCGGCGATCGCCCGTCTGGCTGTGTTCGGCAACCACAGCACGACCCAGTTCCCCGATTTCTCCAACGCGACAATTTTCGATGTCCCTGTGCGGGAGGTCATCGCCGATGAGACGTGGCTTCGGGAGACCTTTATCGAGACCGTCGCCAAGCGTGGCGCGGACATTATTGCGGCCCGCGGTGTCTCGAGCGCCTTGTCCGCCGCCAACGCGATCATCGACCACGTGCGAGCGCTCTGCACGCCCGGCCCGGAAATCCACTCGGTTGCTGTGATGTCCCAGGGCGAGTACGGCTTTGCTCCCGGCGTATGGGCAGGCATGCCGGTTCGGACGGTCTCCCCTGGCGTGTACGAGATCGTCAGGGACTTCATTCACGACGAGTTCGCTCAGATGAAGATCGCGGCAACGAATGCCGAGTTGGTCGCCGAGCGTGAAATGGTGTCCGGATTGCAGAGGATAACCGATGCACGACATGTATGAAAACAAGACCCTACCGGCCCTGCTGGCGCTGGTGGTCTTCATCGCGATCCTCGTGTATTGCCGTCTGACGACGGGATAATACGCGCTTCGGCATGAACGGTCATGGCGCTTTGACAAGGCCACACACCCTGAACGCAAAAGCGCATTTCCCCAGTGCGTGGGGAAATGCGTCCTTTGCTATGGCTTGCAGCCAAGCCCTGCCGGACGACTACTCGTGCAACACGAACGGCTCGAACTTCGGTGCCAGCGCATGGTGGATGGCAAAGGCCAAGAGGTACGCGCAGCCGCAGAAGGTGAAAAGTATCGCGTAACCCGCCGTCACGTTACCCGCAGCCGTGAACTTGTCCAGCAGCCGTCCGGAGAGAATGGGGAACATCATACCGCCCAACGAGCCGGCCATGCCGCCGAGGCCGATGACCGAGGCCACCGCTTTTTTGGGAAACATGTCGGACACCGTCGTATAGAGATTGGCGGACCAGGCCTGATGCGCCGCGCCGGCCAGACCGATGATCAGCACAGCCTGCCAATCACCCAGTTTCGTAACGCCCAGAATCGGAAGCACCAGCAAGGCGAAAATAAACATGCCGGTCTTACGCGCCCGCGTCACGCTCCAGCCGCTCTTGGCCAGATGCCCCGTGAGCCACCCACCAAAGATGCCCAACACGGTCACGATCACATAGATCGTCACCAGGTGTACCCAACTGTTCTTGATGTCCAGGCCGCGCGTCTTCTTAAAGTAGTCGGGAAGCCAGATGAGGAAGAACCACCATACCGGATCGGTAAGAAACTTGCCGGCAATGAAAGACCAAGTCTGGCGGTACTTAAATAGGCTACGCCACAAGACCTTGCGATCCCCTCCCATATCCTTCGGATCGCTCTGGATCAGCGCAAGTTCAGCCGCCTTGACGCGCCTGCTCCGTTCCGGAATCTCATAAAAGGGTATCCACAAAAGCAGCCAGAGAAAACCCATCACGCCAGCAATAATGAAAGCGTACTGCCACCCCCAGTTCAGCGCGATGGCCGGAACCATCGCAGGCGCTATGATCGCCCCCACGTTCGTGCCCGCGTTGAACAAGCTTGTCGCGAATGCCCGCTCGCGTTTAGGGAACCACATGGCGACCGCCTTGATGGCAGCCGGAAAGTTGCCGCCCTCGCTCAATCCCAGCGCGGCACGGGCGAACCCGAAGCCAGTAACCGTCGAGACCAACGCATGCGCCGCCGCCGCCAAACTCCAGCCGATGATCGACACGGTATAACCCAGCTTCGTGCCGAACTTGTCGATAAACCAACCGAAGCCCAGCAGACCGAAGCCATACGTAGCCTGGAACACCGAGTTGATCATGCCGAACTCGGCGTTCGTCCATTTCAACTGATCGTCAAGGATCGGCTTCAAAAGCGAAAGGATCTGCCTGTCGATATAGTTGATGGTCGTCGCAAAAAACAAAAGTGCGCAAATGAACCACCGGTATTTCCCAACTCCGCCTTCAGCTTCGTCCTTTTCCATCGACTATACGTCCTTTCTTTATCACCTCAATGAGCCCCATATCATCAGTGTCTTAGTATGCGATAACGTATGCGGTTGAGTCTAGCCAAAATAATTCCAAATTTATTTCTACGGGCAACACAAAACGAAAAGCCCGCAGTCATTGGTATTTCCAACAAATGCAGGCTTTCAGACGGGCCGAGCAGGCAGGTCTTGTCCCTGCAGCCCGGCCTATCATTCTCGCTCCGGCTCATCCGTGCGGACGGGAGGCGCGCGGCTTATGCGCGCCTTTGAAGCCGCCGCCCTCGTGGAGGTGGCCTTGACCAAAGCGCGGCGTGTTGCTGCGCGGCCGATCGCCACCAGACGTGTGGGCCGGACGTTTCGGACGCGTGACGCTCACATCGTCCAGCCGCGGAGGCAGCCGGCTGTCGTCCTCTCGGTCACGGCTCGTCGCAGGCGGAACGCCCTGCGGTTTCGCACCGGACTTCTGGAACGGATTGTACCACTTCTTCTCGCTGCCAGCGGCAGGTTCCATACGAGGGGGAATCTCTCCTCCCTGCAGAGGTTCCGCGCGCGGCTCTGAACGTGGCACACGCACCGGGTGTGGAACGCGCGCCGGGCGCGGCGCGTGCTCCGGGCGCGGCACGTACGCGGGCCTTTCCGGACGCGGCGGACGCTCGGACACGATCGGGCGCTCAGGGCGCGGCGCACGCTCCCCACCTTCTGGCGCGTCACGCCGGAAGTCGGGCTGGCTGCGGCCCTGATAGCCCACCTGCCGCGGCTGCGGCCGACCGCCGTCGCGTCCGGCCGGGCGGCGCTTGTTCTGCGCCCAAGGCGCACGACCCAACTGATCGGAGCCGCCTTTGTTCGCAGCACGCTCAGCCTTTTCGGAATGGAACTCGTGCGCGCTATCAATCTCGATGCCCTTTTTGATCATGCGCTCGACGCCCCGCAGCAGGCCGCGCTCCTCGGCGCTCACAAACGAGATCGCGGCGCCTTCCGCGCCGGCGCGCGCCGTCCGACCGATGCGGTGCACGTAGGATTCGGCTTCCTCCGGCAGGTCGAAATTGATGACGTGCGTGATGCCGTCCACGTCGATGCCGCGCGACGCGATGTCCGTCGCGACCAGCACGCGCACGCGCCCGCTACGGAAAGCGTTCATCGCATCGGTGCGCGCGCGCTGCGTCTTGTCGCTGTGAATGGCCTCCGCGCGGACGCCAGCCGCACACAGCTTCTTCACAATCTTGTCAGAGCCGTGACGCGTCCTCGCGAAAACGATGATTTTGTTGAACTCGGGCCGGGTGTTGAGCAGCGCCAGCAGCAGACTGTCCTTGTCGGGCTTGTCAACGAACATGACCTTCTGGTTGATCTTGTCGACGGTCGGCTGCTCCGGCGAGATGGTGACGTGGACAGGCTCCTTGACCATTTCCTTGGCCAGCTTCATCACCTCGGGCGAGAGCGTCGCCGAGAAGAACTGCGAGTGCCGCTCGCTCGGAAGCTCGGAAAGGATGCGCTTGATGTCGGGCAGAAAGCCCATGTCCAGCATGCGGTCGGCCTCGTCCAGCACGAACTCTTCGACGTTCTCAAGCGAGAGGTGGCCCTGCTCCATGAGGTCGAGCAGGCGGCCCGGCGTGGCCACGACAAGCACGGCACCTCGGTTGAGGGCGCTCACTTGCGGATACTGGCTGACGCCGCCGAACACCACCGCGAACGGCAGTCCCAGATAACGTCCGTAGGTCGTGACGCTGGTCGCGATCTGCGCCGCGAGTTCGCGCGTCGGAGCGAGGATCAGCGCGCGCGGCTTGTTCCGCACCGTGGGTTTGGGCTGCAGGGCGAGGCGGTGCAGGATCGGCAGCAGGAAGGCCGCCGTCTTACCCGTGCCGGTCTGCGCGCAACCCAGCAGATCGCGCCCCTCGAGCAGATGCGGGATCGATTGCTCCTGAATGGGCGTCGGGGTTAAGTATTCCTGATCCGCCACGGCGTGCTGCAGGAGCGGATGAATCAGGCCGAAAACCGTCTCGGCAAAGGCTGCGGGAATTTCCCCTTTGGGTTTCGGAGTCTGCTGGGGCGTTTCGCGTTCGGCAAGTCCGGGATGACGGTTAGGGCGGCGACGGAAGGGAGGGCGGGGACTATTTCCACGCCGCTCATAAGAAGGTTCTGTATGCATGTGCTGCCGATATATACGCTTTTCAGCGGGTCTTGTCAAGGGAATGCTGGTTTTTGCTCCGCTTTGATCCGCTCAGTCGCAGCAATTCTAAATTTGGCTTAAGACAGCCTGAAGGCTGCACTACAAACGCTTCTTTCCGTGTAAGAAGCCGTTCGTAGTACAGGCTTTAGCCTGCATTCCCGTGGCTTAGAAGCCAAATTTAGAATTGCTGGCTCAGTCGTGTCCGTTGTTGACACCCGCCTCCGTTTCTTTTAATCTTCACCGCATTGCACCGGTTATCGGAAGCCCGTGAGATTCGGGCGCGGTCGCGCCGCTGTATTCGGCTACAAGCCCCCATGCGCCATTTTCCTTCGGGAAGAGAAGGCGGGGGTGAGGATAAGCCGTAAGCCAGAAGACGGATCGGATGCAACCTGCGGCACCCCTTCGCGCCCGAGGAGCCAAAGACTGTCGTCCGGCCGTTTCCGGTCCTTTCTTTCGCTCGAGCGTTTTGCCTTATGCGCAAAGGTGTGCCAAACCTTCCCGCAAGAGGAAAACAGACGATGCACAAGCTGACCATCCCGCTCAGCACGCCCGCCGCTCTGGCCGCGTGCCTGCTCGCCGTCCCCCACGCTCGGGCGCAAGCCCAGCCTGCACCCCAATCCGCCACCAACCTACCTCCCATTATCGTGCAGGCCAGCCGCACCGGGCACACCGCCGATGAACTTGCCACGGGCGTGACGCTGATCACCTCGGATCAGATCCGGCGCTCGGGCGTCGGCGACACGGTTCAGGCTTTAGAGAAGCTGGGTGGCCTCTTTTTTCGCAAGACGTCCGGAAACCCCGCTCAAGCGGAAGTGGTCATGCGCGGCTTCAGCCAGAACGCCCACGGTCGCGTGCTCGTGCTCGTCGATGGCCAGCGGCTGAACGAGCCCGACATGTCCGCGCCGAATTGGTCGCGCATCCCCGTGCAGTCGATCGACCGCATCGAGGTCCTGCACGGCGGGCAGACCGCATTGTACGGTAATTATGCGGTCGCCGGCGTCATCAACATCATCACGAAAAAGGGCTCCGAGCCCGTCACCTCCGTTTCCGTGACTGCGGGTTCGGACGACACGTACGGAGCGCACCTGCACCGGTCCGGAACCATCGGAAACGACACCCGCTACGCGGCGGATCTGGATTGGCAGAAGAGTCAGGGCTGGCGCGAGAATTCACAGTATGAAACGTACGACGCGCGCGCCAACGTCGAGCACGACTGGACGGAGCGGTTTTCCTCCACGCTCGGCAGCTTCTACAACTGGGGTGAGTACGGCATGCCTGGAGCGCTGACAAAGCAGCAGATGCGGGACGACCCGAGGCAGAGTCAGACGCCCCTGGACGACGCGCGCTCAGAATCTTGGGGCTTTAACTTCGGCTCGCGCGGAGAAACCGCCGAATGGGGCGAACTGAGCTTCAACCTCTTGGCGCAGCGGCGCTTGCGGGACGCAGGTTTCGCTTCTCTCGGAAATGACAACCATTACCAGATCGACAGCTTGGCCTTCACCCCGAAATACCAGTTGGACAAAGAAATCGGCGGGCATCGCAACCTGTTCACCTTGGGAACCGACTGGGGCGTTGACCGGCTGGACTTCTTGCAAGCCTCTCTGCCAGGGCCGGCCCGGCTCTCTGACGTGCGGCTTGACCGCGTGAGCGGCGCGCTCTATGCGCGGGATGAATTCTTCTTCTCGGACAGCGTGTCGATGGCCGTCGGTGCCCGAGGAGAGACGATGCGGACCGCGATCGACGGCGCTTCCGGCGGAGTCGGACTAGACGACTCCTCGACAGACTGGGAGAACGCTTTCGACGCGGCCTTGCTGTTCCGCCCAGCCGACAGTCAAAAATACTTCGTGCGGGCTTCCACGCTCTACCGCTACCCCTTTTTGGATGAAGTCGCCAGCTACCAGGGCTGGGGCCCCGGCTTCAACCCCACACTCGATCCCGAAACGGGCTGGCAGCTCGAAGCGGGTCTGTCTGTGGAAATTTGGAGCGCGCTGGTCTACGAGTGTCGCGTGTATCAGCTCAACATGCGCGACGAGATCGCCTGGGGCAACGGGCGCAACGAGAATCTCGACGAGACGCGCCGCAGCGGGCTTGAAACCGGCCTGCGCTGGTCACCGGCGAAATGGGGCAGCCTTGGGCTGAACTATCAGCTCATCGACGCCGAGTTCGCGGACGGTGCCAACAAGGACAAGACCATCCCCCTGGTGCCTTCGCAGGTGCTGACGCTGGACGGCGAAATAGAGGTCGCACAGGGCGTAAGCCTGCTGGGCGCGCTACGGGCCGTCAGCTCGCAGCATGTCGGCGACGATAACGGCAACGTCTCCGACCGCCTCGCGGGCTACGCCATCTTTGATGCCGGCATGCGTTACGAGCCGACCTTCTTGGACGGCTTCTCGCTGCTGTTCTCCTGCGACAACCTGTTCAACAAGACCTATGCCACAACCGGCTTCTGGGGCTGGGGTTTTGTGGACGATACTTACTATCCCGCCAACGGCAGGATGTGGAAGTGTACCGCCTCCTACACCTTTTAGCGCATGCTCAAGAACGACACAGCGAGTCCTCGTTCTGTTGGGAAATCCCCGAGGTGTCTGCTGACGCCTCGGGGCTTCCCCCTTACCCTTGTCGCGCTCGCTCTTCTGTGCTACGGTTGCACGCGCCCAGCCGCGCGTCAGGACGGAGCACGCCTGCGCCTCGCGTCAACCGCGCCGAATCTCACCGAGTGCATTTTCGCCATCGGCGCCGGCGACCTGCTGGTCGGCCGCACCGAGTCCTGCGACTATCCTCCCGAAGACGTCCGCAGGATCCCCGTGATCGGAGGCTTCGGCACCCCCTATCTGGAACCTCTGCTCGCCGCCCGCCCCACGCATGTACTGGAAACCGTGCTGGCCGACCCCGACATCGCCCGGCGTCTGGACACGCTCCACATTCCTCTGGTGCATGTGCCCTGTACGCGCCTGGACGAAATCCCCGACGCCCTCCGCCAGCTCGGATTGCTGACCGGTCACGAAGCCCGATCGCAACAACTCGCCGATATGATCCTCGCCGGCATCTCGGCGGCACGCGCCGAAACCGCGGCGACAAAGCCGCGGCCGCGCGTGGCGCTGCTGTTCGCGCCCGACTCGCCGATCACCGCAGGACGGCACGCGTTCATCTCCGAAATGCTCGCCCTCGCAGGCGGCGACAACATCGGCAACTCCTCGGCCATCGATTACTACCACGTCTCTTTGGAGTGGCTCCTCAAAGAAAATCCCGATATGCTCCTCTGCCTGTTCGAGACCTCGGCGAAAGACCCCGTCACTCTGTTTGCCGCGCAGACAGGCTGGCGCTCCCTCGCTGCTGTGCTCCAGCACCGCGTCTACACCGTGCCGGATCTGAACACGGTGTGTCGTCCAGGCCCGCGCGTGTTGGAAGGCCTGGCGCAACTCAAGCAGGTGCTTTCTCTCGACTCGAAACGGCGCCACTCGACGCCACCCGACCCGAGTCGCTCCGAACCCAAGTGACGCCCATGCTAACAACCCGCCACATCCTCTATCTCCTGATTCCGATCCCCTTCGCACTGGCGCTCTGTCTGCTGGCGGGCTCATCCGGGTTCGGGCTGCCGGACACCGCGACGGCCACCGGCCGCGCGCTGCTGGAGCTACGCCTCAGCCGGCTGGCCACAGGCTTCGTCGTCGGCGCAGCGCTCTCCTGTTCCGGCTGCGCCCTGCAGGCTGTTCTGCGCAACGCGCTGGCCGAACCCTACGTGCTCGGCGTCAGCAGCGGCGGCTCGCTCGGCGCGGCGCTCGTCATCGCCACGGGACTCTCGGCGCTCACTCCGCTCGCCCTGCCCACAGGCGCGTTCGTGTGCGCCGCCCTGACGCTCCTGCTGGTCTGTCTGCTCGCGAGCCGCACCAGCGGCTACTCGCCCAACACGCTGATCCTCACCGGCGTGGTCGCAGGCTCCATGCTCTCCAGCGTGCTGATGCTCCTGCTCTCCTTCGCCAAAACGCGGGCCGTCCACAGCATCACCTGGTGGCTGCTCGGCAACCTGCAGGCCACCTCATGGCCGCTCATCGCGGGCGTCGCGACACTGATCGCACTCGCGATCGCCGTGCTCTGCTTTGAGGCGCGGACGCTCAACGCGCTGCTGCTCGGCCACGAGGCCGCGCACAACCTCGGCGTGCGCACGCGTTTCGCCGTGCCGTGCATCCTGGCCGCTGCCACGCTCGCCGCCGCCTCCGCGGTCGCGGTCTCGGGCATCATCGGCTTCGTGGGACTCATCGTGCCCCACGCCCTGCGCCGCATGACCGGCGCGAACCACCGCATCCTCCTGCCCTGCGCCGCGCTCGTCGGAGGCGCCTTCCTTGTCCTGTGCGACACGCTCGCGCGCACGCTCGCGGCCCCGCACGAGATTCCGGTCGGCGTGATCACCTCGCTCACCGGCGGCCCCTTTTTCCTTTACCTCCTCACGCGCAAAGGAAAGCTCCCGCTCGCATGATCACCCTCAGCCACATCAGCGCCGCCTACCATTCGGAGACCGTGCTCCACGACGTCTCGCTGACGATCGCGCGCGGCGAGCTGCTCGCCCTCGTCGGCCCCAACGGCGCAGGCAAGTCCTCGCTGCTGAGGGTCATCACCGGCCTGCTGCCCGCGCAGGGCACGGTGCAGGTGGCGGGCTCCGACATCGGGCGACTCTGCCCGCGCGCCCGCGCACGCCTGCTCTCGGTCGTGCCGCAGGAGATCGCCAGCGACATCCCCTACACGGCGCATGATTTCGTGATGCTCGGGCGCACCGCCTCGCTGCCGCGCTTCGGAGGCCCCTCGCCAGACGATGACGCGGCTGTGCAGGAAGCCATGACGCTGACCGAGACCTGGTCATTGCGGCAGCGCCCTTTGCCCGAGATGAGCGGGGGCGAACGGCAGCGGCTCGCGCTCGCCATGGCTCTGGCCGGGCGCCCGCAGATCATCCTGCTGGACGAACCTACCTCGCACCTCGACCTGCGCCACCGCGCGGAGATGATGCGCCTGCTGACGCGCCTCAACCGCGAGCAGCAGGTCACCATCCTGATGGCGGTTCATGACCTCACGCTCGCCAGCCAGTTCTTCCCGCGCCTCGTGCTGCTGAGCGAAGGGCGCAAACTCGCGGATGGCACGCCTTCCGAGGTGCTGCGCCCAGACCTGCTGGAGGCCGCCTACGCCTGTCCGGTCAGCGTCTACCCCCTGCCCGAGGCCCACGCGACCTGCGTCCTGCCGCGCCTGTAGCGCCACCTCCCGTGGTCTTCCTGATGCCAAAGCGGGCGCGCCATGCACTCGCGTTTTGACAAATCGACGCTTTCGTTCTACTCTGTTCCCCATGCCAACACAATCCCGCTATCTGCCCTTCACGCTTCTCGCCGCCACGCTACTGCTCGGCGGCTGCAGCACGCTCGAGATGAAGGGCACGCCCTTCTACACCGGCGAGTACGAGTCCATCGTACACGGAGCGGATGAGCGCCGCGTCAACGTCTGGCCGCTCGCCTATTACCGGGAACCGGCCCTTTCCATTCTGTGGCCGGTCTTCGAACACACGGAGGAGCATGTCGCCGTCCGCCCCATCTTCTCCGCTTACGGCAGCACCAACGCCTACTGGGAGTACAACCTCATTTGGCCGCTCTGCCAAGCCGACACGCAAGGCCGCGACTACCGCATCTTCCCCTACTATTGGGGCAAAGGCAAACGCGCGGGCAACATCGCCCAGGACTACCAGGTCCTCTTCCCGTTCCTCTGGCACTTCGAGGATGAGACCTTCGCGCTCTTCCCGCTGTGGATCACCGACCGCGACGGCTGGAAAGACGGGCGCTTCACGGAACGCGACGACTGGCTCGCCTGGCCTCTGGCGCATCGCCACTCCGGCGCACGCGAGAACGCGTGGCATGCGGGTCTCTTCGGCCGCTACCGCTATCTGGACCGCGGCGAAAGCTACACCGGGTACCCGTGGCCCCTGTTCTTCTCCTGGAGCGACAAGGAGAAGCACGGGTGCTTCACGCCGTTCTATGCCTTCGAGACGAGTGACCAAGCGGGCGTGCGCGACGGCTGGGACGCCCTCCCGCTCCTGCTCTCCTGGCGCCGCAGGCAAGGCGACAGCCAAGACCTCACCGCCGCCCTCGGACTCTACCACCAAAGCCAGCGCGGCACCGACCGCAGCGGCTGGCTCCTTCCG
Source organism: uncultured Lentisphaeraceae bacterium (assembly GCA_964390795.1). Classification (GTDB taxonomy): domain Bacteria; phylum Verrucomicrobiota; class Kiritimatiellia; order RFP12; family UBA1067; genus CAYMLQ01. The sequence goes on along the minus strand of CAYMLQ010000038.1, from coordinate 15,046 downwards.
CTCTGCGCCTACGACACCCGCGACCGGCTGCTCCTGACCCCGCTGATCGGCTGGGACAAGCCCGACCCTCAAAACCCCGACGGCTACTGGTATCCATTCACCCCTCTGGCCGGCGTCCTCACCGGCGCCCACCGCGGCGGCTGGCTCTTCCCGCTGTTTCACCACACCGCCAGCGTCTCGAACGACACCTTCGATACGAATTTCCTCCTGCTGGGCTATGCCGACCACAGCCGCCACCAATGGAAAGAGGTCACCTCCGACAATCGAAGTTACGGCGTTTTCCCGCTCGTCAGCCACTCCCTTTATGCGTCCTCGACAAGCAGCCTGAAGGAGAAGACCCTGACCGGAAGCACCAACCGGTTCGACCGCCTGCTGCTGCTCAGCTACTCCGAAGAGCGCCAGACCACACGCCGCTCGCTGACCTCGGAAAAACGGACAGAGGATGACTACCACATGACGTCCTCCGCCAGCGGCGTATTCCCCCTGTGGAACTTCGAATCGCGCACGAAATCCAGCCCCGACGGTTCGCTGCTCAGCTCGACGGACGAGTTCGCCCTGCTGCTCGCCCTCTACGACACCAAGCTCAATACCGTCGCGGCCAACGGCAACATGCCGGCGCTGGACTACACGCGCCGCCGTATCCTCTGGCGCGTCTGGCACTACGAGCGGCGCAACGGCGACGCGAGCATGGACCTCTTCCCGTTCATCACGCGCGACAGCCACGCCGACGGCTTCCGCAAAACCGCCTTCCTCTGGCGCTTCTACCGCTACGAGAAATCTCGCGACGGCAAAACCTCCCTCGACCTTTTCTTCCTCCCCCTCATTCGCGACTAGCTCCCCATGACCCTTCTCTTCCTGCGCCTCTCCAACAGCCGCGACACGGCCGCCTCGTCCACGCACCGCGTGCTGGCGGATCTCGCGCTCGCAGCCGCGCCTGACGCCGAAGTGGACTTCGCGTTCCTGCCGCCTAAGCGCGCGCCCCGCGTCACCGGGCTTTTCACCGGCCGCGACTGGTCGTGCTTCGACCTGATTCTCGTCTCCAACTCCTTCGTCCAGGAGACGACCAATCTGCCGTGGCTGCTGCACGCCAACGGCCTGCCGCCCTGGGCCTCCGACCGCGCCGACGCCTTCCCTCCCGTTCTGCTCGGCGGCTCGAACGCCTTCGCCGCGCAGAGCCTCGTGCGCCCGGACGGCACCGCCGTGCCCGACCTGCTTTTCTTCGGTGAGGCGGAGGACGCGCTGCCCGCCTTTCTTCAACGCTGGCGCGCCGCCGCAGGCGCGAAGCGCGAGCGCCTCGTTCAGGCCGCCGCCGGACTCGACGGATTCTGGGTCACCGGTTCGCTCCCCGACGCTCCCGTCCGCCAGGCCGTGGCGCGCGCCAGGCCCCGGCCCGCAACCGCCCAGCCGCTGCCGGATGTCGAGACTGCCGGCACGGCGCGCCTCGCCGTCGGCGCAGGCTGCGCCGCCTTCTGCTCCTTCTGTTTCGAAGGCTACGAGCGCAAGCCCTACCGCGAGTTCGCGGTCGCGGATGTCCTCGCTCAGGCCCGCAGCCTCAAAGCCGCCTGCGGCGCGCGTACCGTCGAGCTGGACGCCTTCAACCTCAACACGTACGCCGCGCTCGCCCCGCTGGTTGAACAGTGCGTGCGCCTCTTCGACACGGTCTCGTTCAAAAGCCAGCGCGCGGACGGCATCGCTGCCTGTCCCGAGATCATCGACCTCGAACGCGCGGCCGGCAAAAGCTCGTACACGCTGGGGATCGAAGGCGTCAGCGCCCGCATGCGTGCCTTTCTCTGTAAGTCCCTGACCGACGAAGAGATCGCCGCGGCGGTCAAGGCCCTGCTCGACCGCCGCGTGCGCGAAATCAAACTTTTCTACATCCTCACCGCCCACGAGTCACCCGAAGACCTCGCCGCGTTCGGCGACTTTTGCGCACGCCTGCGCGTCTGGCTGAGCGCGCCCAACGCCTGCACGCGCGTCGTGCTCAGCTTCGGCCGTCTCGTGCGCATGCCCAACACGCCTCTGGCCTACGACCGGCTCTTCCTTGACGAAGCCGAGTGGCGCTTCTGCGTGGACGGCGTCGCCGCCGCCTGCCGCCGGGCCAAGCTCGAATCCCGCTTCGCCTTCGAGTGGCCCGACTATCTGGGCACGCAGCTGCTCGCCGCCTGCGGCCACGCGCACGCCGAAGCCGTCGTGCGCCTCGCCTGCGACGGGCTCACGTGCCACGGCCCTTGGCGCGAACAGGAGGCCCAGCGCCTGCTCGAAGCCCTTGACCCCGCCTCGTTGAGCGGACAATTTTTCCTTGATCCTCATGGGCAAGAAGCCCCTGCCACCGTTGCTTTCCCCTTTGTCCAACGCGCAGTCTCAGAAACCTTTCTCCGGACCCGCTGGGAAGCCGCCCGCCAATTCCTTGACGCGGGCTACTGCCTCGGCGACGCCTGCTCAGGATGCGGCGCGTGCGCGGATCCGGCCGAGCGCGGCGCGATCACCGGACGCGCCCGCGCCCTGGCCATTCCTCCCGCCGTCATCGCGACCGTGGCGCGCCTCGAGGCGGACAAGCGCCGGCTATCTCCCGTCTACCTGCGGTCCGTGCTGCCCGAAGCGTTCTGCGGACACTCGCCCGCCTGGGTCGCAGCAAGCCTGATGCAGACGATCCTGGCACGGCACCCGGAATTGACCGACACCCTGCTTTCCATCGAGGAGGCGCTCTTCTCCGCAGGCGACAGCGAAGTCCGGCAGGTCGTTCCGTGCGGCGAGACCGTATTAGCCCTGAGAGCATGGGATGCGCCTGACGCCGCAAACACCGTTACCGGCGCAAACGCGCTGTTTCACGCCGCCCCGCTTCAGCAGCCCTTTACGCCCGGCGTCTTCGCCCGCGCCACGTGGCGGCTTCACACCGCAGCCGCCCCGCGCGCCGCCGCCCAACTCGCCAGCGACTGGCTGAGCGGCCTGCGCCTGCCCCACACGCTGCGCCGCGACGGAGAGGCCTGGCGCATCGACCTCGCCCCCGCCGCCGCAAAAAAGAAATGCGTCTTCGCCCTCGCCGTTGCGCCCCTTGGGAGCGGGGACACGCCTGTCCCTGCCGCTTGCCCTGGCGCCACACTCACCGTCGCCTTCTCCCCCAAGGCTACCCTGCGCGACCTGCTCGCCCGACTCCCGCCCCTCTCTGGTCAACCGAAGGCTCTGTGCGAGAGCGTGCAGTTACTCTGACAGCTTATCCAAAGCGTAACCATAGAAAGCGACATACCGATGACAAGATCCATATTACTTCAAAGCCCTTCTGCCACGAAGCAGTCCTGCTGCATAGCGGTGATTTCCGTACTCTCCGTTCTATTCGTTGGTGTGACCTTCGGACAAGAGCTTTCAGCCGAACCGCTGCACGCCAACGGGCTCTACGGCGTCGGAGAGAAAGTCACCTGGCGCGTTTCTGCACCGGGCGTAGCCAGCGTTCACGGCGTCGTGAAAGCGTATGACACCCAGGTGCTGTGGGAAGGCGACATCCCGCTTGCCAACGGCAGCGGCACGCTGGAGACCTCACTGGGCGAACCTGGTACACTCTTGGTGACCCTTTCAACAAACGTCCAGTCGAAGGCTGCAAAGCTGCTAGTGGGTGCGGCTGTCGCGCCGTCCAAAATCCAGCCCTCGGCCCCCCGCCCGGTCGATTTCGACGCCTTCTGGCAGGCCAAAATCAAAGTCTTGCAGGCCCTTCCCGCGAATCCGAAACTGACGCCCGCCGACAGCGGCGAAGCCACCGTCGAATACGCTCAACTGACGCTCGACAATATCAACGGTTCGCATGTCTACGGCCAGTTCGCCAAACCGAAACGTGACGGTACGTTTCCGGCGATGCTGATCGTGCAGTGGGCGGGCGTGTACGGTTTGCCCAAGAGCAACGTGGTCAGCCCCGCCAAGAACGGCTGGCTGGTGCTGAACATCATGGCGCACGACCTGCCGTTGGACCAACCCGAGGAGTTCTACAAGAAGGCTTCCGCCACCACATTGAGCAACTACACCTCGATCGGCAACGACGACCGCGAGACCAGCTATTTCCTGCGCATGCTGCTGGGCTGTTACCGCGCGGCGGACTATCTGTCCGCTCGCCCCGATTGGGACGGGCGCGTCTTTGTGGTCACCGGCACGAGCCAGGGCGGGCTGCAAGGGCTTGCCACCGCCGGGCTGCATCCCGGCGTCACGGCTGTGCTCGTCTGCGTGCCTGCCGGGTGTGACACCACCGGCCCGTTGGCGGGCCGCTCGGTCTCCTGGCCCTACTGGTACCGGTCACCACAAGGCAAGGACGAGAAGAAAGTCATGGAGACCAGCCGCTACTTCGACGGCGTCAACTTTGCCTCGAACATCCGCTGTCCGGCCTTGGTCGCCGTGGGGCTGATCGACCAGACCTCGTGTCCAGCAGGCGTCTTCGCGGCTTTCAACCAGATCAAAGGCCCGAAAGAGGCGGTCGTGATGGTCAACTCCCCGCACCAGAACAAGAACAACTCGCAGGCGGCTTGGGGCCGCCGTTCGCACGAGTGGCTGAACGCGCTGCTCAACGGTTTACCCGCCCCGGTCGCGACGGATCAGCTAAACCGCTGACCTCCTCAGCGCTTCACCCTACCACGCCCGGCAAAGCAGCCCCTTCAGATACAGGCCTTCAGGGAAGCACAGTCCCTCCGGATGATCTTCCGCCTGCTGAAGCCGCTTCAGGATCTGGATGTCGCGCTTGGCGTCCACCGCCGCGTCCGAGACCACCTTGTGGAACAGCTCGGTCGTCATCAGGCCCGAGCATGAGAAGGTCGCCAGCATGCCGCCCGGACGCAGCAGCTTGATGCCCAGAAGATTGATGTCCTTGTAGCCGCGCGCGGCCTTCATCAGGCTGCCCTTCGACTCAGCGAACTTGGGCGGGTCCAGCACCACCAGGTCGAACGACCGTCCCTCGTCGCGGAACTTGCGCAGCACCTCGAACACATTGCCGTGCAGAAAGGCCGACTCGTCCACGTGGCAGGTGTTCAGCGCCGTATTGGCCCGGGCCAGCGCCAGCGCGGGCTCGGAGAGATCCACGTGCGTAACCGACGCCGCGGCGGCCGACACCGCCGCGATACCGAAACCGCCCGTGTACGAGAAAGCGTTGAGCACGTCGCAGCCGTTCGCGTAGCGCTTGACCAGCGCGCGGTTGTCGCGCTGGTCGAGGTAGAAGCCGGTCTTGTGGCCCTCTCGCACGTCCACCAGATAGCGGCAGCCGTGCTCGACGATCTCGATCCGCTCCGGCGGCGGCTCGCCCGCAAGAACGCCCGTCACTTGCGGCAGCCCCTCACGCTCGCGCACATCCACGTCCGAGCGCTCGTACACGCCGCGGCAAGGCGAATACGTCTGCAGCGCCGCCACGATCTCCTTCTTCCATCGTTCGGCGCCGGCCGCCGTGAACTGGCACACGACCCAATCGCCGTACCTGTCCGCGATCAGCCCTGGTACGCCGTCGGCCTCGGCATTGACCAGCCGGTACGCGTTGGTCGCGTCCTCCGCCATAAACACCGCGCGCGCCCCGACCGCCTGTGCGATGCGGCCTGCCATAAAGGCCTCGTCCACCGGCTGCTTGTCGTCGAACGTCCACATGCGCACACGGATCTGCGACGACGGCGAATACGCGCCCGCACCCAAAACAGCACCTTCTGAAGAGAGCACGCGCACCGCTTCGCCCGAAGCCGGCGTGCCGCCCACTTTGGCGACCGCTCCCGAGAAAATCCAAGGGTGGCGGCGCAACACGGAAAAATCACGATTGGAGTGCAGAGTAATGTCAGTCATGACCGCGTATTTAACCACACTTTGTCATCTTGCAAAAGCAGGAAGCGCAGTTTGCTCAGCCGCCCGCGCAGAACGTCGCCAGTTCCTTCACAAATGCCTCGGGATCGGCCGGCGACACCACGACGACACGCGTGTTGAAGGTCAGAACAACCGCCCGCTTCAGATCCGTCACATACATGCGGTAGCGCCCGAGCCTGCGATTCCAGTACCAGCCCGTGAACGAGAAGAGCCCGCCGTTGCCGCAGGTTCGAAGGCTGCCTTTCAGCGCCTCGGGATCGAACCGCACCGACCGCAGCCCGGCGAGATCGATACGCGTGTTCCACCAGAGCCTCCGAACTAGCAGCACCCCATCTTGAACGGCATACGCGCGGACACCGAACGGCACCGCGCCCGCCAAAATCGCCAAGGGCAACAGCCGCGACCACCAAAGGCCCGGAACCGGCATCGCCGCCACGCCCAGCAGGATTGCGGCCGCGAGCGCCGACGCCACCTTCAACGTTCTACCCCACACCGCTTGATAGACGCTCCTGCCCTCGCACCCTTCCCCAGTATCGTTGCAATTTCGGAAGTATCGTCTCCACGCCCGAACCTCAATCCAGAGAAACAGCGCCCCGACGCCCGCATAGGCTCCGAACATCAGCCAGACGAGCAACGGCACCGGCCCCGAAAAGGGAACCGTCTGGCCGGAATAGTTCGGACGTGTCATCGAGAACAGGATCGCGGTCTCCGCCAGACATCCGCCGCCCACGGCTATCTTGCCCATCGCCGAGGGGAACAGGAACCCGAACGGCGTCGGCCACGAGCAGGCGACCGCTTCCAGAGTCAGTGTCGCCGCGCGGTCCATCCGCCCGACCGATTTTGCCGCGCCGATGCCGAACGCGGAGGCGACCGAACCGAACTCGAAAACGACCGGCCCAGAATCCACGTCACTGTACGCTTCGCGCGAACCGCGCGGCAACTCCGTGAAGCCCGCCAGCCACATCGTCTGCTTCCAGAACTGCGCGTCATGCTCTCGATACCAGCGGCCCGCGATCTCCGCGTCGAGTTCTGCCGCGAACGACAGAATCCCCGAGTTGCCGCAGCCGCGCGGTGTCTCATACACCCGCCCCGTTACCTTGTCCACCTTGAAAGCGGGCAATCCGGCCACCTTCAGCGGGCCGTCCAACGACGCCATCAGCGCCCGCGCCAGCGCGTTGTGATTCGTGCCCTCCAGCGTCGCCGCCCGTTGGATCGCCGCCACGGACCACAGCACGTCGTTCGGCCAGCACTCGCCCGGATAGTCGTCCAGCACATGATGTGGCGCCCTTTCAAGCTCCGCGGCAAGCCCCTTCCGCTGTTCGGACATGAGGGGTCGATGTCGGGTGTCGCCGGTGATCCTCTCGTAGGAAGAGAGTCCCAAGATAAGCAGCATCCGGTAGAAGACGTTCTCGCGCGTCAGATACGCATCGCCCCACTTCTCCTTGACCCACGAGGCCGTGTCGGGAGACACGACGATCTCCGCGGCCTTATCGACCGCCTCGCGGACCCGACCGCTCCTCGCGTCGACTTTCCCCTGCCGTTGCAGTTCGTCCGCCGTGACCAGAAAGTAGACTGTCCCGAACATCGGCCACTCCGTGCCCGCGACATCCGTCTGATCGACGGTCTTCGCGTACTGAGTCTTCAGATACCCGTCTGCCCAAGACCGATAGCGCCCGGAAAGCGAGGTGAACCACAGCGGCACCAACCGGCTTTGACCCTCCTGTTTCAGACGGGAGTCCACGAGCAGCGTCCCCACGATGACGGCCGGATAGATACAGAAGAGCAGCGCGAGCATGACCACCACGCCCGACGCTACGCCATTCACCCACACTTTGCGACGGGAAACACTCATACCTCAGCCTTCCTTCCACGTTCCCCAAATACCGTCTGGCGTTTTTCACACCTCTCGAAGTGTGGAATTGTAGTAGGCCAACCTCTTTACACCGGATGATGTATTTCACACCTCTCGAAGTGTGGAAATGTTACTAGCCGATCCCTTAACGTCTGAAGTGGAATCGAAAACCAGGCAACCCACATTTTTTCACACTTCGAGAGGTGTGAAATTAGGTCTCGCCTGCTGCGAGCAGCGACAGAAGCACTTTTTCCAGTCTTCCGGAACAACGGCTCAACCTCCAACTGTGATCTTCGCAGTCGACGAGTTGGCGGGACGACAACTTGCTCAAGTGACGGGACAAGGCCGGCAAACTGATTTGGGTAGAGGCGCTAAGGTGCTCCGCCGTAGCCCACTCCACTATCTGCAACTGTCGCAGGATAGCCAGCCTGCGGGGATGGGTAAAGGCCGTCAGCGTGCGGATACTCTGGGGGATAATTTCCGCTTCGGACTTGCCCTCTGTGAGCAACGCCCGCCTCAGCGCCGCCAACAACGGGCGAGCGCTCTTCACCAGCGGATCAGGCTTAGGGGCATAATGAACCCAGCGACTTTGACGGCTCGCCTGAATAAGCCCCCGCGCCTGAAGCGCCCGCAAGTGTTCGCTGGCCACCGTTTCGGAAATGCGGGCCTTTTCGGCGATGTCGCCGACCGTTCTGCCCGGCTGTTCCAAAACAGCTCTCAAACAAAGAAGTCGCCCGGAATTCGCAAGAATCCGACATGTCCGCCACAGAGTAGGATGATAAGTGTCCATTTCACACCTCTCGAAGTGTGGAAATAAAGTAGCACAAAGCCGTGAAGACTGCAAAGCGTAATCGAACCAAGCGTAATCGACGGCGGCAAAACGAGACCGCCATCGTACAAATGAAAAAACCGAGTGGAACGGCGTGATAGACGAGTAGCCTTAACTGAGTATCCGTCCAGTAACCGCCGCTCATCCAGATCGAGAAACCGACGCCCGTCATCAGATTCCACGCGAACCACGCCAGCACGCCGCCCAGATAGCGGATAGCTTTCACTTTCGGTTCTGCTTTGAAGAACGACCACGCGATCAATCCCGTGAAAACGAGCACGGGCATAAGACTTGCCGCTCCCGCAGCAAGTTTGCTCTGGGCACCAAGAATCAGACACGCGACTTCAGCAAGCACGAAGCCTGCTATCAGCCGTATCCATTTCTTACTAGTCAACACGCCCATCCCTCTCATGTATGTCAGAAAGAAAACACGCACCCTTACTAGGTCAGCATCAGCACACAAGCCTGGATCGGACCAGCGCACACGATTGCCACAGTGTCCAACTCCAAGCGACTCCTTCATCCGGGCGTTCTTTTCCACACCTCTCGAAGTGTGGAAATACGGTTGCCCAATGCCCTGGAAGACTGCAAAGCACCTTTAATGATGCGCCTAATATGCTGGCCAAATGACGGCGACGCCCAAATGACATCGATTGGACGAGGCTCTAACCCCATCTCCACAACCCGCTAAAGCACCAACTCCAGTAAACCGCTACCTTTCAGCGTCACGATCACGGAACGGGCGGAATCGAGAAACAGAGGCGAAAGCGCGGTTCCGTTCCATAGCACCTTTGAGGGCGCTTGGCCCACGCGCGTCAATAATACGCGGTATTCGCCTTCCGGCCACGCGGTCACCGCAAGTTTCAGAGTGCCGTCGGCTGACTGCTCCTGCCGCACCTCGCCCGGCGCGTGCGCAAGCGAGCCGTTCGCAAGCCGCGTGACGGTGTACAGCGGCGTCTTGCCATAAGCCTCGGCCAGATGCGTCTGCAAGGTGCCGGGATTGATCGCCGGCCCGTCGCTGACCTGCGATTTCAGCAGAAAGTAATCGGGCAGGAGCCCGCCGCGACGCTCCAGATCGCCGACCGGGAAACACATCTGCAGGCCCGTGATGGTCATGCCGCGCGCCAAGGTCTGCCACGTGCCGCGCTGCGCCTCGTCCACGCGGGCCAGGTCCTCCAGCGCCGAACGGTACACAAGGCCGCACCATTGCACCGGCTGTCCGATCCAGTTCGGAGCCTGCCAGTTGGTCGCGCCCATCACGCCGATCGTGGCGTAGAGCCCGACCGGCCCCGGCGTCGGCGGAGCGAGGTAGAGCATGGTCACGCCCGTCCAGGCCCAGTAGCGAGCCTGCTCCAGATAGGCCGACCTGCCGCTCAGCAGATAGCCCAGCACGTAGCAGCGCACAAGCCTTGCCGAGGCCACGATATCCGGCGTGTGCAGCGGCATCTCCCACGGCTGCGCCCCGCGCGGCACCTGCCCCGCGTAGTTTGCCGTGATCTTATCCAGCACCTCCAGCGACGCGGCGATCACCGCCTCGTCCCCGGTCAGCGTCGCCTGGCTCAGCATCTCTTCCGCCGACATCGCCGTATACCCGTTGCAGTGATCGCTGCCCAGCGTCGACGCATAGTCCGCCTTTGCGCCGGGCTTATACCTTGCCTTGCCGTCCGCCAGGCGCTTCGCAACCTGCCCCGCGTGCGGGCCGGCCTGCTTCACGAGTCCCTCCAGATTGCCGTAAAGCAGCGCGCCCACCGGACGCCTGACATGTGCGATGCCGTCCGTCCCGAAGCACCCCTTAGGCAGGCTTTCGATCACCGTCCGCGACAGCTCGCTTAACCGTGCCTTCAGCGCCGCGTCGGGCGCGTGCGCCGCCAGCCACAGCATATAGGCGGGCGTATCCTGGGCTGGCTGGGCTGGAAAGTGATCGCCCCACACGGCGTGCCGCCAGTTGAAGCCCTCGCGCGCCGCCGAGTCGAGCCATCCCGCCGCCAGCAGCCGCACCGCAGCATCAAAGCCCTCAGCATAACGCGGCAGCGGCGGCAGCCCCATGCGCGCCACGTAAGCGCCGACCGCCTCGGTCACCGCGTCGCCTGTGCCGCCGCACACCGTCGCCGAACAGGCGTATGTCTGTCCGGGCTCCAGCCTGACCCCTCCATAGAGGACGAACTCGCTCTCGAAACGTGAAGCGCCCACGGCTGGCGACCAGAGGCCCAGCACGTGACCGCCTGAGTGGAAGACGCGATCCGGTGAATCGAACAGCGGAGACACGGGTATCGCACCTGCCTGCCAGGCGACCGAGAGCCACTGTCCGCCCACCGACAGAGCCATCAGCGGATAGCACACCTTGTACGCGTCAACCAAGCGCCGGTTGGCGGCCGGCCCGCGAATCTCTTTTTCATTGCTGGAAGGCTCGTCCTCCAGATACTCCACACCGGGCAACAGCGCCTGCTGCTTGTTCCCTCCGAAGGTGCCGACGCCCGCAAAGAGCGTCAGCCACGGCAGATGGATCACCTCGCGCGGCGCGCTCACAGTCAGCGACGTTTCAATGCGCACGGCTCCCCGATCGGCAGCGAAGCGACGCGTCAACTGCCATACGGCGCCGCCCGCATCGCGTGTCTTCGCCTGCACGGTGAAGCCATCGGACAACGTCACGCCAACCGTTTCGGCGGCTGCCAGCGGAACCGGCACAACCTGCTTTCCGTTCCAATACGCCAGCGACTCCGCCGGGTTCGCCTCGGCCATCTTCCGGTTCCCGATGAAACACTCAAACGCGTTCCACCGCACAGGGTCGTGCGCGATCCTCGCGGCCCCCGCCTCCACGGACAGTGTCTTCGCCGGCAGCACGACCGGCGCGGGCTTCTCGAAAGCCGGAGCGGCCAGCGGGATGAGCGGCACCGCACGCAGCGCGCGCAGCGTGAAGCGTCCAGCGTCTCCCGGCGGGTCGATGCGGAAACGCATTTTTTCCGCAGTGACGGGAATGATCGCCTGATAGGCCTTTCCGCCGCTCTCGCACGCGGACAGACGCACGGCCGCATCCTCGGTAAAGGCCCTGCCCTGTGGCGCAAAGAAGAGCTGGCACGCGCCCGCGTTGGCGCATTCCGCCTCCAGCGTCAGCGCCATTTTCTCAGCCTTGCCGAAGCCGGGCATAGCGACCGCAGGACCTTCCACCCACGGATCCTCGCCCGTGAGTTCAACTGCGAAGCCGCCTTCCTGCCGCACTTCGCGCGTGCGGGGATTCCCCCTCCAACCGTGCCCGTCCTTCGAAAAATCCACCAGCGTCACCGGTTCCGCCGCGACGCAGCACCACGCCGCAAGCCCCACGATTCCCAGACCTTTGCACATACCGTCATTCCCCCCGTTTTTATAGACGACTCATAGATCAACCAGCGCCACGTTACCGTGCGCGAAAGGCCCTGGATTCACCAACAGCGTCCGGCCCAGCCGCGTGCGGGAGGCGGCCTCGTGAATGTGGCCGGTCAGGCAGCAGGCCGGCTGAACCTCGTCGATGAAAGCCCTGAGCGCGCGGCAGCCGGTGTGACGACCCGACGGCAGGCGGTCGGCGGCGGTGCCGTACGGCGGCTGGTGCGAGACCAGGATCAGCCGGTCGGCGCGTTCCCCGCACGCCAGCCGGATCGCGTCGAGGAGACCCGCAAACGCCGTCTCTTTGAGTTCGTCGGGCGTGTGCGAAGGGCAGGGCAGCGAGCCGCCCAGCCCCGCCAGCAGCCAGCCGTCCAGCTCCACGACGCGGCCGTGCAGATTGTGGCAGCCAGCCAGCGTGCCGTCCGCCGGCATGGCGTCGCAGTTGCCCGGCACGAAGAAGCAGGGCGTGCCCTCCAGTTTCACGGCGTCCGCCATCCGCTGAACGCGTTGGCGGTCGCCAAAGGTGGTCAAATCCCCGCAGATGATGAGCGCGTCGGAGCCCTGCGCCGCCTGGCGCAGTGTGGCGACATGCGCCACGCTGTCGTGCAGATCCGTAATGACGGCCAACCTCATGTCGACCCTTCTTCAGCCGTTCGATCCGCGCTCTTCAAGGTCGTTGTCACGCCCGTGTCTCACGCTTTCTTATGGGGATCGGTCACCAGCGCCCTGTACATCTCCCCCGAGGTTCTGGCGCTCGCCAAGGCCTTGAGCGTCTTCTCTTCGTGCAGCACAGCCATGGCGGAGCTCATGAATTCCATGTAAGGCGCCGCATTTGCCGCAGGGCACAACGTCAGGATGATGACGCGGGCGGGCTGCTCGTCGAGCGAATGGAAGTCGACGCCCTCCGTCTTGAGTCCGATGGCGCAGACCAAACGATCCACCGAGTCGGTTCGCCCGTGGGGGCAGGCGATCCCATGCCTGAGGCCGGTGGACATAGCGGCCTCCCGCTTAAGGGCGCAGGCCAGCGCGGCGGACTCGTCTTTGACCCAGCCCAGGTTCGCCAGAACACCGATGAGTTCGGCGATCACCTCTTCCTTCGTCGCCCCTTTCAGCCCGGGACTCATCGCGTCCTGCGTGACATACCGGGCCAAGGTCTGCCTGCGCTTGACGCCCGCGAGATCCTCGTCAGACAACTCCATGTGAAGTTCGGCGCCCAGCGGCTTGCGAAGCTCCACGAGCGTCTGCTCGAACTCGACGATCACCTCGATCATCATCAGCCGGATCACGGGCGCGGCGTCCACCGGCGCATCGAACTCGATACTTGACCCCGCGCGCCGGATGCTGATGATCAGGTCATCCTTGCGCGCCTGATAGAGCCCCTCGTTCAGGTTCAGCGCGTGGGCAAAAAAACCTTCGTTGTTGAGGCTGTTCATCACGGAGTTTGTCAAAAGGGTCGCGACCTCCTCGTTCGGGAAGGTATACACGACCGGCGCGGCGGCGGCAACGGCGGGCTTGCCCCAGCCGACGCGCATGCCCTCTCCTTTACGATTAAATGCAAGCACCAGCAGCGGAGGAGCGATCATCGTCGTGAGGAGCGTCATCAGTACGGAAACGCCGAAGACCTCTTTAGAAAGAAAGCCTGCGGAGAGTCCGATGCCCGCGATAATCAGGGCGACCTCGCCGCGCGGCACCATGCCCACGCCCACCCGCAGCGCGCCTTTTAGGTTGAACCCGCAAAGAAAAGTTGGAAGCCCGCACCCGACCAGCTTGGCGATCACAGCCGTCGCGGTGTAGATCAGGCCGAAGAGCAGGATTTTCGGCTCAAGCAACAGTTGCACGTCCACCATCATGCCCATGACGACAAAGAAGACAGGGACGAGCAGCCCAAAGACTGGCTGCAGGTGCTCGCGCACCATGTGGCTGATGTCCGTCCGCGACAGCGACAAGCCCATGACATAGCTTCCGATGATCATACTCAACTTGGCCTTTTCGAACAGGCCAGAGACGATCAGAGCCAGCCCCAGGGCGAGAATCGCGATCTCGTTATGGCCTCCGAAACTCTTGAGCAACAGGCCGATCTTGCGCGCGGAAAGCACGCCCACGATAGTTGCGGCCAGCCAGATGCCGATCGACTTGGCCGCGATCTTCCCAATGTTCAGCCAGTCAATCTCACCCGCCGCGGCACCGCCGGAAGAGGCGAGCACCCCCATGCCGATCGCGAGCATGATGATGCCGAGCACGTCGTCGATCACCGCGCCAGCCAGAATCGTCACACCCTCGGGCGCGTCCATCTTCTTCTTCTCAGACAAGATCCGGGCGGTGATGCTGACAGAGGTCGCGGTCGACATGACCCCGAGGAAGATGCAGGCGGGGCTCACGACCGTGTAGGTGCCCGGCACGACCCAGGGGAGCAGCCAGACACCCAGCAGGTCGCCGCTGATGAAGGAGGCTAGGACGCCGCCCAGACCGACGAGACTGCCAGCGACGGAGTAGCGCAAGAAGAGTTTGAGATCGGTCTCGAGCCCGACCAGGAAGAGCAGGATGACGGCGGCCAGCATGCAGATGCCGTACAGTTCGGGAGAGACGACGAAGCGGAGTTCATGGTTGCCCTCCGCAAGCCGGATGAAGAATTCGGGGAAGAGCCCCTGCGGAAAGCCCGGCGAGGTGATCTGCCCCAGCGCATACGGCCCGATCACAATGCCCGAGCAAAGCTCGCCCAAGACGCCCGGCAAGCGCATCCGCTCGAAGAGCATGTTGCCGATACGAGCAGCAAACAGCATCGCCCCCAACTGAAGGACGAGCATCATCATCCGGTGCGCCATTGAGACGGCGAGCGCACCGGCGCCTTCCGGCTCAGTAGCCATCGCCGAACCTGCGGCAACGGCTAGCACCGCCGCCAACGCCAACGTGAATCGCGGCTTGCGGATTGCGTCAAGAACCATACGGCCTCCCAGAATTGACTCCCGTGAGCGTGTCCAAGCGCCCAAGCTTCGAATCCGAAGCGTTTCAGCAGGGGCGTCCTGACTTCATATCCGTACGTTTTACCCGACTCTCCCGGCACAGTCAAGCCCAACGCACGCTATTGCAGGACAAAATACCTCACGTAGCTATAGACGGTGCAGAGTATGAGGCTCAAGATCTGCGGGTGCGATTTTCTTCTGTTGAAGGGGGATGGCCGTTTTTTGAGCGAGGATTGT
>CAYMLQ010000037.1:0-28377 GCA_964390795.1 uncultured Lentisphaeraceae bacterium | reverse complement strand
CCCACCGCACCCACGGCACCTTCCGCGGCTACTGGGACTACGACGGCGGCGGCCTGGGCGACATGGGCCAGCACTACCTCGACCCCGTCCAGTACCTGATGGAGAAGGACGACACCAGCCCGATCAAGATCGAGATCGACTGCCCGCCCCAGCACCCCGACGCGGTCGGATCTTTCCGCCGTATCACCTACACCTACGCCGATGGCTGCCAGATCGTCCTGGACGGCGACAACTCGCTTAAAGGCGCGCCCTTCCTCGAGGGCCCCAAAGGCAAGGTGTGGCCCAAGCTGAAGTCGGACATCCCGAATCTGGAGTCCCTGCTCACGGAACTGCCGGAGCCCGCCCCACAGCAGACCGATTTCGTCGAAGCCGTCAAACTGCGCCGCCCCTTCGCCCTCAACGAAAAGAACGGCTTCCGCTCGGCCACCATCGTCAACCTCGGCATCGTCGCCATGCGCCTGGGCCGCGGCTTCGCCTTCGACCCCGTCAAACTCTGCGCCGTCAACGACCCCGCCGCCGACCGGTTTATCTGTCAACCCATGCGCGCCCCGTGGGTGATGTGAGAGAGGTCAGAGGTCGGAGATCAGAGGTCAGAGGTCAGAGGTCAGAGGTCAGAAAAATGCGCTTGTCTAACAGACTATTTCCGATCTCCGACCTCCGACCTCCTTCCCCAGCAATTCCTGAATCGCACAAAAGGACCGAACGATGAAAAACCGCCTAAGCATCATCACCCTCTCCCTCCTGCTCGCCGCAGGCGCCTCCGCCCAAGAGACCGCCGCCCAGTGGGCCGAAAAGAACAAGGACGCACTCGCGTCCATCTCCGACGCCTCCATCGCCGACACGCTCAAACAGGGCGTCCCGGCCTTGGACAAGCTGTTCGCAGAAATCAAGACCGGCGGGGCCTCCGACGCCGTCGCCAGCACCCGCATCGCCGCGCTGTCGCAGACCGTGATGCGGCCCGCCGGTGCAGCCTCGCGCAAGGCCTACACGGACGCGCTGCTGGCCGCCGCCCAGCGCGCCGCCGACGCGGACGTCGCCTGCTTCTTCCTCAACCAGCTCCGCTGGTGCGGCCTGCCCGAGCAGGCCGACGCGCTCAAAGCCTTCGAGAAGTCGGATAAGCCCGGCGTCGCCGCGCTCGCCGCCATGACCGTGCAGGCGGTCACCGACGACCGCGCCTCCAAGGCCGCGCCTGTCAAGGACACGCCATGCGCAACTCTCAACAAGGAACTCGCGATGCAGGGTGAGAAGACGTTGCCGGGCATGGAACTCGAAGCCTTTGACGGAGCCGCGACGGATTGCGCAGGCGTCGCCCTCTCGTGGGCAAGCGCCACAAGGGGCAAGACCGATAGCAGCCTCTATCTTTGGAAAGCGAAGCTTGCCGCCGTCAAGGATCCCGTGCGCAAAGCCATGCTGCTCGACATGCTCGGCAGCCGCGGCGACAAGTCCGCCTGCGACGCGGTCGCCGCCTGCCTCGCGGACGCCGACGACACCGTCGCCGCCGCAGCCCAGCAGGCGCTGATCACGCTCGACCCCGCCGCCTTCGCCGCACAGATCCCCGCCCTCCTGAAGAACCTGCCGCCCGCCCGCCAAACCCTCGCCCGTGACGGCGCGCGCCAGCTCAAGACCGACCTCATCAAAACCGCCCTGACGAAGCCCTACGACACCTTTAGCGACACCGGCAAAAAAGTGGCCCTCGAACTCATCAAGGACCGCCGCATCGCCGAAGCCGCGCCGCTCGGCCTCGCCGCGCTCGACTCAAAGGACGAGGAGGCGGTGATCGCCGGCTACCGCCTGCTGCGCGAGATCGCCGGCAAGGAGCAGGCCGAGATCCTCGTCGCCAAGCTCCTCGCCACCACCGGACGCGTGACACCCGAAGCCCAGACCACAGTCGCCGCCGCCGCCCGCCGCGACGCCTCGGGTGCCTACGCCGCTGCGCTCCTCAAGGCGCTCCAGGCCGCAACTGACGCGCAGCGGCCGGTCGCCCTCGAAACCGCCGCCCGCCTCGGCGGCGACGCGCTCCTGAAGGCCGTCGAAGCCGCCACCGCCTCGCCGAACGCCGAAACCGCGACCGCCGCCGTGCGCGCGCTTGCCGCCTGGGCCGACGCCGCCTCCGTGCCCGCGCTTCTGCGCCTCGCCGCAACCGCCCCGAACGCCAAGCAGCAGTCCCTCGCGCAGCGCGGCCTCGCCACCAAGCTGAATGCGGACGGCGCGGACAAGAAGGCAGCCTTCACGCTGTGGCAGAGCCTGAAGCCGAACGTCGCGGATGAGGCCCGCAAGAAGGCCATTGACGACCTCTTCCGCGAAGAGACGAACGTGGCGCTCAAGAAGACCGTCACCGCCAACGTCCCGACCGAAGGCAACCACGTCCCCGCCAACCTCACGGACGGCACGCTCGAGAAAGCCTGGCACGGCGCAAAGTCTCCGGCCCAGGCGCAGATCGACCTCGGCAGCGTGCAGACCATCAGCGCGGCGCACGTGACCTTCTATCACAACGACGGCCGCACCTACACCTTCACGCTGGAACTTTCCGAGGACGGCAAGGTGTGGAAGCAGGTGGCCGGCAACACCGACGCGCCCAAACCCGCGACCGCCGAGGGTCTGCGCCTCGCGTTCGCCCCGACCTCCGCCCGCCTCGCCCGGCTGAATGTGCTGAAAAACAGCGCCAACCCCGCCGTCCACGTGCTGGAGCTGAAGCTTTTCTCCGTTATCACACGCCGGCCTTGATGATCGCCGCGAAAGAGTCGGCCTTGAGCGCCGCGCCGCCGATCAGGCCGCCGTCGATGTCCGGCTGGCTCATCAGCTCCTTGGCGTTCTCGGGCTTCATGCTGCCGCCATACTGGATGCGCATGCCGTTCGCCACGTCGCCGCTGGAGATCTCCGCAAGCGTGCGGCGGATCAGCGCGTGAACCTCCTGCGCCTGCGCCGGGCTCGCCGTGCGGCCGGTGCCGATCGCCCACACGGGCTCGTACGCGATCACGACTTTGGCCAGATCCGCGCCCAGGCCCGCAAGGCCCAGCTTGGTCTGGCGCACCACGACCGACTCCATCTTGCCGCCGTCGCGCTCTTCCAAGGTCTCGCCCACGCACACGATCGGAATCAGCCCGGCGGCCAGCGCGGCCTTGGTGCGCTTGTTCACCGTCTCGTCGGTCTCGCCGAAATACTGGCGGCGCTCGCTGTGGCCGATGATCACGTGCGTCACACACAGATCCTTCAGCATGGCGGCCGAGATCTCGCCCGTGAACGCGCCCGACGCCTCCCAATGCACGTTCTGCGCGCCCAGCATCACGTTCGACCCCGCGCAGGCGGCTGCCGCGGCCTTCAAATCCGTGAACGGCGGGCAAACCACGACCTCAACCTGGGTCACGCCCTCGAGTTCTTTCTTGATTCCCTCAATCAGCGCGGCCGCCTCGGAGGCCGTCTTGTTCATTTTCCAGTTACCCGCAACGATTTTCGTACGCATCAGACTCTCTCCTTGTTTCAGATAAAAAAGCGGCGGTATTATGACTACTGCCCGCGCTGAATGCAAGCCCGCGAAATTCGGTGGCGGGATAGGGGCGCATGGCAGTTCTGTTGGGAGTGCGCTCACAATCGTAATCCTAATCTTAATCTTACGCTTAATCTTAATCCTGCCCCACGTTGCTACTCCACAAAAAGGGGTTACCATACCGTAGAGGACAGATGCCCGTCAAAATCAAGATTACGATTACGAGCAAGATTATGATTATGAAACACCGACCCTCGACAGAACTGCCATGCGCCCCAGCAATAGCTTTCAACACTGCATCCTTCGCCGCCCTTGGAGGTCCCGTCCATTCTGATTGAATAACACGCCCGACCCAGACTATAATGACGCGTGTTTAAAATGGTTTTTAAATTTAAGGTGATGAGCGTTGCACTCTTTCTTTCCGCACAACTCTGCGCGGCTACCCCAGCCGTGATCATTTCCGAGTTCATGGCTGAGAATAACGGCTTCATCCGCGACACCTTCGGCAACTCCTCCGACTGGCTCGAACTCCAGAACACCACGGGGCGATCGGTCTGCCTGCTCAACTGGTCACTCACCGACAACCTTTCGAAGCCCGATAAGTGGCGCCTGCCCGATGTCACCCTGCCTCCGTGGGGAACCCTGCTCATCTGGGCCTCGAATGCGGACCTGCGCGACCCCGGCGGCGAACTCCACACCAATTTCGCTCTCAGTAAAAGCGGCGAATATCTCGGCCTGTACGACGCCGGCGGCGTGCTGGTACACGACTACGCGCCCGTGTTTACGGCCCAATACGAGAACATCGCATACGGGTTGGCCCTCTCCTTCGCGACGAACACAACGGATCTGGTCACAAACGCCGCGCCGGTCCGCGCCTTCTGCCCCGCCGACGACGCGCTCGGCACCCTCTGGCGGCAGACGACATTCGACGACTCAACCTGGACCAACGGACTCTTCCCCGTCGGCTTCGGCACCAAGAATCCGGCCTGGCTGCCGCAGGTCAACCTGAGCCTGCAGAGCCTCGCCCTCGGCAAGCCCGGCGTCTACTTGCGCGCGGCCTTTGAACTCGAGAGCGCAGCTGCCGTCAACGCGCTGGCGTTTGAGATGACCTACGATGACGGCGCTGCCGTTTTCATCAATGGGGCCTTCGCGTGCAGCGCCAACTCCCCTGACGTTTCTGTGCTGACGTACGCCAGCTACTCTGCCAGCATCCTCGGCGACCCCTCCACCCTGGCCCTGACCGACATTACGTCTGTCACCAATGTCCTGCGGGACGGCACCAACACGCTGGCCGTACACCTGATGAACGCCAACGCCTCCAGCAGCGACCTCTTCCTCAAACTGCACCTCGTGACGATTGCGAGGTCGATGGTCGTCACCAACGACCCCACCTTCCTGATCACCCCCACGCCCGGCACACTCAACGGCGACGAGCGCACCCAGCGCCTGCCCCAGACCGTCACCTTCTCCGAAACCCAAGGCGTCTTCACCGCCGCCTTCACGCTCGCCCTGTCAGGCAGCCTCACCGGCCAGACGATCCGCTACACCACCAACGGAGCGGAGCCCTCCTTCGGCGGCGGCACGCTCTATACCAATCCGTTCACCGTCGCCTCCTCGCTCCACATCCGCGCCCGCGTTTTTGACGCCGCCGGACGCAGCGGCGTCACCGCCACCGCCCAGTACACGTTCGCCGCCGCCGACGCCGCCACGCTCGCTTTCGCCACGAGCCTGCCCATCCTCGTGCTGCGCGAGAACGATCCGATCTGGAACGGCATTCCGTTCAACGAGTGGGACAACAACTACAACTATGTCGCCTGTAGTGCGCATTTCGTCGAGCCTGTCGGAGGCACGGCCTGCCTCACCAGCCCGCCATCCCTCACCTCCCGCGCCGGCATACACATCCGCGGCTCTTCCTCCTCAGGTTTTCCCAAAAAGCCTTACGCGCTCACCTTCTGGGGCGAAGACAACGACGACAGGCAGGTCGACCTCCGCGGCTTCCCCAAAGGCTCGGATTTTGCCCTTATCTCGTGCTACGACTACGACCGCACCTACATGCACGACGCCCTGCTCTTCGACCTCTCCCGACAGATCGGACGCTACGCCCCGCGTACGCGCTGGGTCGAACTCTTCACCATCGGCAACGAGACCGACGCGCTCTCCGCCGCCAAGTACGCCGGTCTCTACGTCCTCGAAGAGCGCATCAAGGCCGGCGACGGCCGCGTCCCCATCGACGACATCGCCTCGCCCGCCGACGTCACCCAACCCAACCTCTCGGGCAGCTATCTCTTCAAGACGGACCGCAATGACGCCGATGAGTTCTATTGGCGCACGGCCCGCAATTTCCCGAACAGCACGGGGCGCTACATGGTGCTGGCCTACCCGAAAATCGACACCGCCCAACCCGAGCAGTGCAGCTACATCGTCGCGGCTTTTAACGCCTTTGAGGATGCCATCTACGGGGCCGACCCCATGAACCCCACGAACGGCGTGCCCCGTTTGATCGACCTGCCCTCCTGGATTGACTTCCATATCTACAAGATGTTCTCCATGGACGTCGACATGTTCACGCTCAGCTCGTGGTTTCACAAGGACCGCAGCGGCAAGATCATGGCAGGTCCGCTATGGGACTTCGACCGCTCACTCGGGCCTTACGGCTACAGCGAGGTCTCCTTCCCCAACGTGAAGCGCTGGGACGCCTGGACCTTCTCCCCGGAGCCTTTCATCCGCGGCGACTTCTGGGGTAAGCTGCATGCCCAGCCCGCGTTCCAACGTCAGTACTGGGATCGCTGGCTAGAGCTGCGCAGGGGCGTTTGGTCCGAGACCAACCTCGTCGCCACCATCGACCGGCTCAAGGCTCAAATCCCCGAAGCCGCCGCCGAGCGCGATATCGTCAGGTGGGGAAAACGCCCCAGCCAGCAGTTCGGCACGACCCACCCCAGCGAGGTCGTGTGGCTCACCTGGTTCGTCACCAACCACGCAGCCTGGATCGACCAGAACCTGTACGCCAAGTGCTCGCTGCTCAAGCCCGTTACGCTCTCGCAGGGCTCCTGCATACGCCCGGCCGGCACCTGGGTGAGCGTCACGCTGAACGCGCCCGAGGGCAACCTCATCCGCTACACGCTCGACGGCAACGACCCGGCGCTCTGGAACAACCAGCCCCACCCGTCCGCCCACTCCTGCACGCCCGGCACGACCCTCACCCTCTCCGCCTCGGCCACCCTCTTCGCCCGCGCCTACCGCACCTCCGACAGCCGCTGGGGCCTCGCCGCCCGCGCCGAGTACCTGATCGGCGGACGCTACGCCCTTCCCGGCGACATCCAGCTCAGCGAGATCCACTACAACCCCGAGATGAACGAGACCGTCAACCGCCTGCCGGAACTCATCGACCGCGCGTACGAGTTCGTCGAACTCCTGAATGTCGCCGACTGCGACATCAGCCTCAGCGGCTGCCGCTTCCCGGACGGCCAGCCCGCCGACGAGCTGGTCTTGGGCGCCGTGCTTCTCAAGCCCGGCGAACATGCGGTTGTCGCGCGCCACAGCGAAGCCTTCAGGGACCGCTACGGCAGCGCCGTCACTCCGATCGCCTTCTGGCTTTACGGCGGGCTCAGCGACTCCGGCGAAAGCGTCACCCTGCGCAACCGCAACGGTCTCATGCTTGACACGCTCGAGTTCAAAACCAAAGGCGCGTGGCCTAAGAGCGCGGACGGCGACGGCGACTCGCTCAACCGCACCACGTTCGGCCCCACGGCGGAGCGCGTGCCCTGGCAGGCCGCCGTACCCACGCCGGGATCCGGCTGCTACTGGGAGTGGTTCGGCCTGCGCGGCCTCGCCACGCTCGAGGGCGACGACGACGGCGACGGCGTTGCGAACCTGATCGAATACTACACGGGCGCCGATCCGCAAGACCCGTCCGACCGGGGCCTTTCGGACATGGAGGGCTTCCACATCGGCGAGGAGGGCCTCCGCGTCTCTTACCATCAAGCGTTCGGCCGGTCTGACGTGGGCGCGTCCCTGCAGGCCTCTGAAGACCTCCTCGAATGGTTCGACATCGACAGAGCCTACCTCGGCGTGGAGAACATCGGCGACGGGTACCTCTGGACGCTCGCCCTGCCACCGGATGAGTTCGCTAAGTATTCGAGCCGCTACTTCCGCCTGCGCGTCTGGCCCGCCACAACCTCCTCCAGTGGCGGCACCTTGCCGCCCCCCCTGCCGTAAAAACCGTTCACCCCTCTGCTTCTCCGGCGAGCAGCCGCTGCTTCCGGTCGGCCGGCAGGCTCGTCGCGTTCAGCCAGTGGGCGGCCGCGGTGGGATCGGTGCGCAGCCAGCTCCGCGCAACGCGCTCAATGGCATCCGCTCGCTGCTCGGGGTCAGACAGGGTCTCCACATAAGGCGAGACCATCTCGGGATACTCCCCTGATGCGCTGTCAATGTAGCTCCGCACCGCGCTCTCCCTGACGCCGTCGACCGGCAATGTGCCAAGCCACTGGCCGGCGGCGGCGGGATCTTTCTGAGACCAGCTCTGCACGACCGAACGGAACGCCTCAGCCCGTGTCTCGCCCGCGAGCCGGACGGCCCAGGCCGCAGCCGCCTGCGGGTCTGACTCGGCCCACTGGTCGACGACCTCAACGGCGGCCTTGTTCTGCGCCTCACCCGCTGGCAGGCCAGCAACGAAGGTCGCGGCGTGCTCAGGGTCATTCTGCGCCATTCCGGAGACCAGCCCCTGAAGATACGCCTGCTTCGCACCGCCCTCAGGCAGGGCCGCGAACCAGGCGGCCGCGGCTGTCGCGTCGCTCTCCGCCCACTTTTCCGCGGCCTTCTCCATGAACGTGTCTTGCAAGCCGCCCTCGGGCAGCGCCCGCGCGTAGGACAGCGCGGACTGCGGATCCGTCTGCGCCCACTGCTGGCCCACCG
The DNA here is from genome assembly GCA_964390795.1 of uncultured Lentisphaeraceae bacterium. Lineage (GTDB taxonomy): Bacteria > Verrucomicrobiota > Kiritimatiellia > RFP12 > UBA1067 > CAYMLQ01. Next base: position 19,982 of record CAYMLQ010000037.1, on the reverse strand, counting down.
TGTCGAGCGCGTCTTTCCTCGCCTCGCCTTCCGGCAAAGCCTGCGCCCACTCGAGCGCGGCGCCCACATCGGCCCGCGCCCACTGGTGGGCGATACTGCTCACGAATCTGTCGCGCACGCTCCCGGCCGGCAACGTGGCGGCGAAAGCGGAGGCGGCCTTCGGGTCATCCTCGGCGAGTTGCCAGCATACCGTTTGCAACGCATTGCGCTTGGAGTCGCCTTCAGGCAAAGCGTTGATCCACTCCATGGCCGCCTGCGGATCGGATTGCGCGAGCGCACCGGCGATTTCGCCTACGACGTCGTACAGCGTCTGGCCGGGCGGCATCAGCGAGGCGAGCTTGATCGCCTCCACCGGACGCTCGTAGGCGAGCGAGCCCACGGCGCGTTGCAAGAGCCGGTTGCGTTCCGATCCCGAGGGCAGGGCAGCGATAAACCGTGCGGCGGCTTCCGCGTCCTGAAGGAGCCAGGCGTCGAAAACGCTGCCGAGCAGCTCGGTCCGGCAAAGGCCCTTCGGCAGGCTGCTCACGTACGCCACCGCAGCCTGAGGCTCCTGCAGCGCCCACTGCTGGCAGAGGGTGTCGAGCACGTCCCGCCGCTTCTGATCGTCCGGCAATCGCTTCGCGTAGGCCAGCGCACCGGCCAGGTCGTTTTGCGCCCAGACGGAATAGATGGCGCTGACGAGGCCGCCCTTTTCCGTCTCGCTCGCAAGCGTGCCGGCCCACGCCAGCGCCGCCCTCGGATTCTGCTGAGCCCAGGAGGCGGCGATGCCGTGAAAGGCCTGCAACCGCTGCTCGCCCGTCAGCGACTGGGCGGCCTGGGCCGCAGCCACGGCCGGATTCTGGGCGGCCCAGTTCCCGAAAATGGTGGACATTTCGCCCCAGTACCGCCGCGCGCTGCCGCAGCCGAATGAAAGAACCAACGCGAAGGTCCCCTGCGGATCAGCCGCGCTCAGCGGCATGACGACGGCATTCAGAACCTGGTCGCGGAACGGCCCGCCCGGAAGCTGCTTCAGCCAGGCGACTGCGCCGGCGGGCTCGGTTCTCGCCCACACGACCGCCACAGCACCCATGCACAACTCGCGCTCCAGCCGGCCGGCCAGCGCGCTCGCCGAGTCCATCGCCGCAGCCACGTCCGCCTCCGCCCACCGCTGATACAGCTGGCGCAACGAGCCCTCCCGCATCATTCTCGGCACGTTCAGTTTAACAAACGCCAGCGCGTCCGGAATGTCTGCCACATCGACATCGGCAAGCGCTTTCAGCCACTCTGAATCGTCAAGGAGCCCGTTGCTAAACAGCCCTCTTTTTTTCAACACCAGAAATCGTTCTTGGATCGTCGCGAGGGCATGCTCCCCTGACAGGTGGCTGGCTTGCACGCCCTCCTTCTTCGCCGGCTGACGGCGAACAGGGTGCTGTGTCCCTTTCCCCTGCCGCTTCGCAGACTCCGTTTGAGAGGCAGCAGGAGCGACTGCCGCAGGTGCCTGACAGCGCCCCAACCAGTAACCGCCGCCCGCCGCTGAAACCGTCAGCAAGGCCAGGAGAATGCTCTTTCTCATGTTTTTAGAATATGCTCAGCAGAGTCCCCTCCCACAACCGGAAGAGATAGCCCTGGCTGTCCAGCCTGAACGTCTGGTTCCCATAAATAATGTGACTCAGCTGCTCCAGCGTCAGACCGGTGCGGCCGGTTCCGAACCGCAGCGTTTCAGGGCCCAATGTCCCGGTTAGCGTCAGCGTGCCTGTCCACACCGCGCTGGCGCTGTCAGCAAATGTCAGGCGGCACGTCCCGTCGCCCAAGTCCAGCGTTGCGGCACCGGTCACGATCAGACGCTGCAGCGCGTTGCTCGCCGTGCCGGCATTGAGTGTGCCGTCCGCGAGCACGAGGTTCGCGCTCGCGTTCAACACGCCGTTGGCACCTAACACAAGCGTTCCGGAGGACACCGTCGTCGTGCCGGTGAAGGTGTTCATTCCTGTGAGGGTGAATGCGCCATTCCCGCCTTTGATGAGGCTCCCGCCTCCTGAGATCACGCCGTCGAACGCGGTTGAGTCATTGTTACCGCCCACGTTCAGCACCGTGCGCTCACCCAAGATCACCCGGCTGCCGAGCCCGTCCGTCGAGGCGAGCGAGCCGATCGCCGGATTCGTCACCGACGTCACGTCCAGCGCCCCGCCGTTCATGAGGTTCACTGGCGACAGGCTGGGCAAGGTGCCGTTATAGGTGACGCCCTCGAACCATTTCCTCATCAGATACTCCTCAACCTGCAACCGCTGAGACTCGGATAGGAGTGTGTCGTACAGGATGACTTCCCCGTGGTACTGGTCGCCGGAGTGGATGCCGCCACGGTCATTGTTGAAGCCACCGTTGGTCACACTGCCGGTGGTCAGCACCTCCACCAGATTGAACCCGTTATGGGTATTGGTGGGCATGGCCGTCGTCACACCATTCACCAGCACGCCGTTCACATAGGTGCTGCCATTCTTAATCGACTCACTTGTCCACCCCGCAGTACTGGCCCAGAGAGGCGAAGCCGGGTCGTTATCCGTCTGGCGGTGGAAGTTATAGGCGCTCGCATCGGTGAGCAGGAAGCTGCTGCCCTTGAAGACGGAAAAGACGGTGCGGACATTGGGATCTTGCGTAAAGTTGAGATAATCGCCCCGCGGCGCCCCGTTGGTTCTGTTGCAGTGGACCGCGCCCAGTTCGCCGAGCGCATTGGCCGCATAGGTCGGACGGAGTGTGCCGGTCGCGTTCACGGCATGGGCGTTGGCTCCGCTGAGATCGTTCCACTGAGTGATGGCGGCCCCGTTTGTCAAAGCCAGAGCCGAGGCGTCAAACCAGCGGGCCGCACCGGCCACGGGGTTCTTCAAAGAAACACCGCCAATTTTGAGTACGCCTCCCGCGATCAGGGTGGAGCCGCCGTACGTGTTGGTGCCGGAAAGCGTGAGTGTCCCCGAGCCCTGTTTGACCAGGGAACCGCCGCTACCCGAGATGACGCCCGCGAACGTCGTGTTCACGGCATTACTGACCGTGAGCTTCGCGTTTCCGAGATAGACCGTACTGCCTGGACCGTCGGCCGACGCCAGCGAGGCGAGGGTCTGATGCGCTTCTCCGCTCAGGTCAAGCGTCGCGCCGCCTGCGAGCGTCATCGCGGTGCCGCTGGGCAGCACGTTGCCCGGCCCGCTCCCGATGCCGAACCATTTCTTATTCAAGTAGGCTTCAACCTGGAGACGCTTCGTTTCGTTCAGGACGGTGTCGAAGATAAAGACTTCGGCCTGCGACTGGTCGCCCGCGTGAGCGTTACGGTCCTTGTTGAAGCTGTCAGCCGTCACCGCCCCGCCGGAAGAAAGAACCTCCACGAGATTGTATCCGTTATGCAGGTTCGTGGGCATGGCGTACGCGGTCGGCGTAATCTTGACCCCGTTCACATAGGTGTTCCCGGTTTTCAGGTCAGCGGATGCGTACCCCGAATCAAAGAGCACGTCAACGGCATTGGTGTCGGTCGGGCGGTGAAAATGGTAATTTGCCAGATCCGTCAACAGGAAGCTGTTGCCTTTGAAAATGGAAAACACCGTCCTGATGTTGATGTCGCGCGCGAACCGCAGCGCCTGGCTGTCGTTCGGCCCGCCGTTCCTCAGGAAGTTGAGCGCACCCAAGCCCGTACCCGTGCCCGCATCGGCGATATAGGTGGGTGCGGCATTGCCGCCTGGAACCGTGGCGTGCGCGGCGTTGACGCTCAGATCGTTCCACGTCGTGACTGCCGCCCCGTTGGCAAGACCCAGGCCCGATGCGTCAAAGTGCCTTGCAGCCTCAGCGAAAACAGGCATCGCCACCTGCAGCGTGCCGTTTGAAACAATTGTCGCGCCGGTGTAGGTACTGCCGCCGAAGAGAGTCAGCGTGCCCGCTCCTCTCTTGACGAGCGACATGCCGCCGGAGAAAGCGCCGGACACCGTGCTGGCGGACGTCGCGTTGATCGTGACGCTCGCGTCTGAGTACACATTCGCGGGGATATTCACAGCACCCGTCAGCGTAACCGGCGTGATTCTCCAGCCCGAGCTGTTGACGCCCGTTCCGACCACGCTGATCGTCCCGGTTCCGGCGTTTGCCGTGAAGCCTGCCGGGGTATACCACGTCCCGTTGCGACCCAACGAGATATTCAGGTCAATGGGGCCATGGGTTGCGCTGGTGTCCAGATTCAGGCGATACCCGTCACTATTCTTTTTTCCCACATCGCCATACATCGCAATGGCAGAACCCGTGAGCGTCGCCTCCGCCGCGACCAGTTCAATCCCCTTGTAGAGGGTGGCCGCACCAGTCTGGGCGTAGCTCTGCCGGCCGCCCAGCGTGATATTGCCGTTGATCTGGATGATGCCGCCTGTGGCGACGAGCGAACCGCTGCCCGAGAGCCCGGCCCCCGAAGGCAGGGAGTTTGTGGCCGTACTGTCAAAGATATACGCGAGCGTGCCATGGTTCACGATGTTCCCCGAGCCAAGCTTGCAGAAGGCGCCGCCGTTGCCGACCTGCAGTCTGCCGGCGTTGATGGCGGTGCCGCCCGTATACGTGTTGCTGTTGGTGAGCGTCAGCGTTCCCTCGCCGTTTTTCGACAACGATCCGCTGCCGACGAGAACCGCGCCGATGGTCGCGGTCTTGCCCGCGCCCAGCGCGTTGACGGTGACATTCGTGACGGCGAGGGTGTTCGCCGCATCCCCGTTATGATTCAGGAACCAGCCTCCGGCCGTTCCGATGTCCACGTCCCCGAAAACCAGGCCACCCACCGTCGCGGCCATATCCAGACTCACAGCGATATCGCCGGTCAGATTCAACGTGCTGAAATCGGCGGTAAAGTCGGAACCGTCGGCGATCGCGCCCGCATTCCAGTTTTCCGCCGTCCCCCAGGTTCCGCCCGTCAGGCTGGCCCACGTTCCGTCCGCCGCCCGGGCTGCTCCTGACGCGCCCGCCATGACCGCGAGAACAGCCGCTTTCCAACACCCAGTGCCAAGCTGCTTTCGCATCTCCGCAACCCCATGCCACATCCCTGTTCTCATGTCACTCTCCTTATCCATCGACGATAGTGCACTCAACCGTGTTTTAAGAATATCAACCACGCATCACGCGCGCAATCAGTAATTCAGATTATGGCTTGAGACAACCTGAAGGCTGCACGACGAACACTGTTTCCCGTGAGAGAAACCGTTCGTAGTACAGGCTTTAGCCTGCTTTCCCGTGGCCCAGAAGCCAAAATTTGAACGGCTGGCGCGCAACAGAAAAGCCGCATGTTGACGCCGACGGATCGGAGTGTTAACTTGGAATCGTATACACCGTCTGAGTTGCATGCCTTGGGTAATGAGCATTATCATGACTAGAACGATTCGCCCCCCCCTCACGGTCCTCGCCTGTAGCGTATTGACTTCCATCTTCGCCTGCGCGGGTGAACTCACCACCAAACCCTTAAACCTGACTCAAGGCGGCACGGCCGAAGCGCCTGCGGTCTTTGACGGCAAAGGCATGGTCATCGACCTGGGCACCGACGTGACCGATCACGCGTGGAAGAAAGAGGGCGACGTGTGGATCTCGTGCACGCCGCTTTCAGGGCCGAAGCCGGTTGCTGACGGGCAAAACACGGCGCTGTTCTTGGATGAGATGCCCGTCACCCTCGCGAGAGACCGCGTCGCGGAAAGGGCCTCGCCCGATAAAAAGACGTTTCGCTATCTTCCGCCCTCCGCGCTCAAACCCGGGCAAATGGGCTGCACGGACGAGGGGCTGCTCTACTTCCGCTGGCCTCCCTCCAAAGCGCAGGACAAGACGCGCGTCATCCTGCCGCCAAAGGCCGGCACAAGCTGCGTGAGCATCATGTGTTCCCACATCACGGTCAGAAACATCACGGCCATGCACGCGTCAAACGACGGGTTCAACATCCACGGCGACCGGGTGGGCATCCGCCTGGAGAATGTGCGGGCGCTCTCCAATTGCGACGAGGGGATCAGCGCCCATGAGACGGCGCAGATGGCTGTGGAGGGCGCCGAGATCGCCTGGAACGGCTCCTCCGATGGCGGCGTGGCTGACGTGAACCAGAGCGTCACAACATACACGAACTGCACCGTACACGACAATGTGGGCGCGGCCTTCAAATTTGCCGGCAAGGCCCACAGCGTGACGGACACGCTGATCTACAACCAGTCGAAAGACTTCGACATCGGCAAGGAAACGGCGTTCAAGCAGGAGCGCATCAAACATCGGGAAACGAAAGTGCATGAACAACCATAACCGTATCCCGAGCGCGTCACTCCTTCTCGCAGGCCTGAGTCTCCTTACGGTCACAGCCCGCGCGAACGTCACCTTGCCCTCCCTGCTTTCCAACCATGCCGTGCTTCAGAAATCCGAGCGGACACCGCTCTGGGGCAACGCCGCCGCAGGCGAAAAGGTGAAGGTCACCCTGGGTGGCGCGCAGGCCGAAACGTCCGCAGGCGGCGACGGCAAATGGCGCGTGTGCCTGGACGTCACCCGCCTCGGCGACGGCCCGTTTGACTTGATCGTCGAGGGCGCCAACCGGCTTGTGGTTCAAGACGTGGTGATCGGCGAGGTCTGGGTCTGTTCCGGACAGTCGAACATGGCCTTCGGACTGGCCCGCGCCGCCGAGGCCGCTGAGGAAATCCCGCAGTCGGCGAACCCGCTGCTGCGTCAGTTCCGGGTGGCGAACGTGGGCGCCGAAACCGCCGAAGAGAACTGCAAGGGCGCGTGGATCGTGGCCCGTCCCGACACCGCCAAAGAGTTCGGGGCGGTGAGTTATTTTTTCGGAAAGAAGGTGCAGCAAACCATCCGGCAGCCCGTCGGGCTGATCCTCGCGGCGTGGGCCGGAACCTCCGCGCTCTCCTGGCTGCCGCAGGAGGCCTTCGACGCGGAACCCGAATGGCAAAGCAAGCAGGCCAGCGTGAAGAAACGCGTGGATGACTTTCCGGTATTGAAAGAGCAGTACCTTCCCGCTTACCGCCAGTGGGAAATGCAGTTCAAGCGGACGGACCGCCCGTCCGATCCCGCACGCTTCGCGGCGGAGGACGCCGCCCCCGACGGCTGGAAAACCGTGACGCTGCCCGCCACGCTGCGAGCGGCGGGGCTCCCCGATTCAGGAGCTGTGTGGTTCCGAAAAACCTTCACCGTTCCTGCGGGCTCCTTGGACAACGCGATGATTCAGCTCGGCGCGGTTCGCGATTTTAACGTTTGCTACATCAACGGGAAGAAGATCGGCGAGACCGCCGTCGAAAGCTTGAAGGGCGGGTTCGACGTGCGCTACACGCTTCCGAAAGGCGCGCTCCGCGAGGGGGAGAACACGGTCGCGGTCCGCCTGTGTACGCCCAGCGAACGGGCGGCCATGCCCTCGACCCTGTTCGTCGGAATCGGCTCGTCACGCCTCCTCATGAACGGGGAGTGGCTCGCCAAAGTGGAAGTCGAACTCCCCGCCTTGAGCGACGAGGCGCGCAAGGCGCTGCCGACCATCCCGCCCAATCCCGGCACGCACAGCGTCCCGGGCCGCATTTTCAACGGCATGATCCATCCCCTTATGGCGTCCCCGATCCGGGGCGTGATCTGGTATCAGGGCGAGCAGGACACCGGGCAGCCCGGCGGCTACGCAAAGATCTTCGAGGCTCTCATCCGCGGCTGGCGCAAGGGCTGGGGCTGCGACGTTCCTTTCTACTTCTGCCAGTTGCCCAATTACGGCGTGAAGAAGGACGAGCCTGACAACAGCCTGTGGGCGCTGCTGCGCGAGGCCCAGTCCAAAGCGCTGGCACTCCCCAGCACGGGCCAGGCGGTGCTGATCGATCTTGGGGAGGAGGACGTTCATCCGATTCATAAAAGAGACGTCGGCGAACGGCTCGCGCGGCTCGCGCTGGCCCAGACTTACAAGCAACCCGTTGCCGCCTCGGGGCCGGTCTACCAGTCGATGAAAACGGAGGGTGACAAGGTGCGTCTCTCCTTCCTGCACGCCGGCGGCGGTCTGGTGGCCAAACCTCTGACCGCGCACTACCGGCCCACCAGCATGTCACCTGCGCTCAAACCGCTGGTTCGGCACAGTCCGGACGGCGAACTGGAGGGGTTCGCCCTCTGCGGCGAGAACAAAAAATGGGCGTGGGCCACAGCGCGGATAGAGGGTGACACGGTGCTCGTGTGGTCGCCCGCCGTGCCCAGGCCTGTAGCGGTGCGTTACGCCTGGGCCGACAACCCCACGTGCAACCTTTACAACGGCATGGGCCTGCCCGCCGCGCCGTTCCAGGCCGGATACTAGAGCTCCGTTTCACTCGTTGGACGCACTTCAACGCGCTACAGCGACCAGCCCTTCCGGTAAGGCGGATTGACGAAGGCGTTGGCCTCGTCGCAGTTCGTGAAGCGCATCTGCTCCGCGTCCCACGCGAGCTTCGTGCCGGCGAAACGCAGCGCGATCACGCCCAGCAGCGCGATCTCGGTCAGCGGGCCGCCCGCGGAGAAGTCGGAGCAGGACGTCCCGCCCTCGCGGATCGCGCGCGCCCAGTCCTGTTCGTGGCCGCCCCTCGGCACGCGCGGCAAAGTAGGCTCGGGCCGCTTGTAGGCCTTCATCTTCGCTTCGGGGAACAGGCGCAGGCCGCCCGCGCCGTGCGAGCCGTACATGAGCGCGCCTGCGTCTCCGTAGACGACCGCACCGGTGCTCACCGGCTGGCGCTCCGGCTCCAGCTCCGGCGGACGCGGCATCGGCTCCGAGCCGCTGTGCCACGTGAGCGTGAGCGGCCCGCGCTTGCCCTTCGCGGCGAACTCGAACGTGACGATGTCGCCCCTCGGGAAGACGTCGCCGCGCACCTCCTGCGGATAGTCCTTGACCTCCGCAGCGACCGTCGCGGGCGCGCCGAGGTCGAGCCCCCGGAAGACGGGCCCCAGCACGTGGCAGGCCCAGTCGCCGAGCGTGCCGTTGCCGAAGGGCACCCAGCCGCGCCAGGCGTGGGGCGCGTAGGCCGATGAGAACGGGCGCTGCTGCGCAGGCCCGAGCCAGAGATCCCAGTCGATGTTCGCCGGTGCCGGCTCGCCCTTGCGCGCGTCCGCCAGACGGTCGATCCCCGTGTTCATGTGCTTCGCGCCAGCGTGGATGGCATGCACCTTGCCGATGGCGCCGTCCGCGAGCCACTCGCAAAGCATGCGGGTCTCGTTGGACGAGTGGCCCTGGTTGCCGAGCTGCGTGACGACCTTGTGCTCCTGCGCCGCCTTCATCAGCGCGCGAACCTCGCCGATCGCGTGCGCGAGCGGCTTCTCGCAATAGACGTGCTTGCCGCGCCGCATCGCCTCCATCGCCAGAACCGCGTGCGTGTGGTCGGGCGTCGCCACGATGACCGCGTCGATGCCCTTCTCCAGCTCGTCCCACATCCGGCGGTAATCCTGGTACGACTTGGCTTTCGGGTGCTTCGTGCGGAACTCGGGCGCGCGGGCAGTGTCGACGTCGCACAGCGCCACGATGTTGTTGTCACCGGCCAGCGCGTCCGTGTCCTTGCAGCCCGGCCAGCCCAGACCGATGGTCGCGATGTTCAGCCTGTTGCTGGGCGAGGTCTGTCCCCCAAGTCCGAGCACGCGGCTCGGTACGATGGTGAACGCACCTGCGGCCACGCCCGCAGCTTTCAGAAACCGGCGACGATTCAGGCTCATGCTGTTCATCCTTTCTTACTCAAACGTCGAAAGCACTGGTATTTACTCCATACCGTACACCATACACGCCGCAGGGCCGCAGCGCGAGTCAAAACCAGACCTCGTGGGGTGCGATTGAGAACTGTTGAAGGGAGCCGTCGCATATCTGGGCACCGTAGAGAACCGCTTGTCCGAAGCCTGTCCGTGGCCTTGACTCAGCGAGTGCCGCAGTGGTATCGTAGCATTGTTTGTCTGACGGATACGTTGGACTGTATGTCCATTCTGCCTCCCGGCATGATGGCATGGTTAATTTGGCGGCGATGGAATGCCGCGTCAACAGGCGTCCGGCAAGTTTATCCAAGCGGAGGGTGTTATGAACGTCAGAGCGTGTTTTGTTGTCGGATGTTTTCTCGGCGTTGTTGCCAGCGTGCAAGGTCAGACGACGGCCTTTTTCCAGATCACGGACGGCATCTGGGAAAATCCGGCGAACTGGAGCACGCTTGCTGTTCCGCGAATCACGAACACCGTCAATGTGACGTTTAACGACCGTACGGTGCGCATCACGCAGCCTGGCGCGGTCTGCACGAACATGGTTGTGGGCTACAGCGCTGGTGAGACCGGCACCGTGTGCCTGACCACCGGCACGCTCTACACGGCGTCCTCGCAGAACATCGGACGCAACGGCAGCGGCACGCTGGTTCAGTCCGAAGGGACGACCAACCGATTCGGCACTTTCTTGACCGTGGGTGAGGGAACGACCGGCAATGGACGGTATGAATTGCAGGGTGGGTATCTCGGTGCGATCGGCAAGGCTGTGACCGAAATGACCGTGGGCTATAATGGAACGGGTGTGTTTTATCAGTCCGGTGGCACGTTTGGCGATCTCTATATCGACAAGTACCTTTACGTTGGACGCACAGCTACCGGCAACGGCAAGTATGTCATTAATGGCGGTGAGATGCTGTTAACCAACAGGACCTATTTATCAGTAGGGCATAGTGGCGTCGGCAGCTTCATCCAGAGCAACGGCACCGTTACGGTCGCCTCGCCGGCCGTCTTCAAAGTCGGTATGGCGTCGGGCGGGCGCGGAACCTATCGCCTTGTCAACGGCAGGATGAATGCTTATCAGTTCACACTCGGTGAGACGGCCGCGGCGTCCGGCACGGCCTACATTGACGGCGGTGTGTTCGCAGCCGAAAAGGCTTTTGACGTCGGATACAACGGTACAGGAACCGTCTGGCAATCCGGTGGCGTAGTTCTCATGACCAACGAGTATATCTATATCGGGCGTGCCGCAGGATCGAAAGGCTCGTACGTGATGACCGGTGGTGAGATCGCCTTAACAAACGCCGCCAACTATTTGTTTGTCGGCGAGTTTGGCAACGGATCAATGCTGCAGAGCAACGGCACGATCCGCGTGAAATACAATCTGTCCGTTTCGCGGAAGACCGGCAGTACCGGCAGCTACCGCATGGTTGGAGGTTCGCTGACGGTGGACTCTCTTTTGCAGCTTTGTGAACAGGTCAACACCAGCGCGCGCTTTGAGATCATCGGCACCAACAGCGTGATCAATGCAAAAGCGTTCTCGATGACGACAAACGCTGTCCTTCGCTTCGAGATCGCCACCAACGGCGTGTCGAAGATTGCGGTGCAGAACACGGCCACGCTCGCGGGCAAGCTGGAGGTCGCGGTGCAGCAGAAGATGTTCAACCAGCCTGTGACGATTCTCTCGGTGGGATCGCGGAGCGGGACGTTCAACAGCGTGGCCCCCGTGTTTCCGCTGCGGGCCGTGGACATTTCCTATCCGTCAGGCACGGGGAACGTGGTTCTGTCGAATTTCCGCTATTATACGGGCACGCTGATCACGGTGCAGTAACGGATGCGTATGGACTCATGCCTGAGCCGGGCGCTAGCCGCTGTTCTTGTGGTTGGCGCGCTTCAGGCGGCTGACTCTGCGCCGGCGCCGGTTCCTGTCCTGTGCCTCGCCACATGGGACACGCGGACGCAGGGTCTGACCGATATCGAAACCAACGCGCTGGCGCTCTATCGTGGCGCGGGCTTCGCCCTTAGCTTCGACTATTACGAGAAGGTCTCGGCCGAGACGCTGCGGCGCTTCCCGGTGGTGGTCGGCATGCTCTCGCAGTTGCATCAGGGCACCTCGGTCTTCAGCGGGCCCTTTGGCGAGCGCATCGAAGCCTACCTGCTCGACGGCGGTTCGTTTCTCTTTTTCTCTGGGCCCAGCTATTACGGCACGGCCGATTTTGCGCAGATGCAGAATCCCTTTCTGAAGCGGTTTGGCGCCGAACTCCTCAGGGAGGTTCCGCGCAACGACGCCCGCGAGCGCACGCTGACGCGCATCCTCGGCTACCGCTATCTGCGCACGGCGGACATTGCTCCGTCGCCGTACACGGGCGGGGCGGAAGAGCTATACCTGCCGCTGGACTTTACGGACGCCTACATCCGCACCCACACGGCAACTTTGTCCGGCGACTGGCAGGTGCTGGTCACGTCGGGAGAGGACACGGCGTCTTATCCGCGCGACGCATGGCTGAAGGGCGCGAGGCAGCCGGGGCGGTGGCCCGCGCGCGCCCCTGTGCTGGCCGTGCGCTCGGTCGGCAAGGGACGGTTTGCGCTCTTCACCACCTCCTCCGAGTATTTCATATGGGAGGCCTGCCACTGGGCGTTCGGCGACGGCTTTGTCCTGAAGAATGGAGGCCTGCGCCTGATGTCCGGCCTGCTGGCGCGGCTGGCCGCAGAGTCAGCCTTCCGTGACGGCCGCGGCCCTGCCGTCCCGGCTGAATCTGCGGGCCTGCCGATGCAGGGGAGCGAGGTGCCTGTCGCCACGGAGAAGAAGGCCTGGTACCGGCAGGTGCTGACCTGTTTCCTCCCTGCCGGATATGGCATCCGCAGCATGATCGACTGCGGCGCGCTTTCGGATCTTCCGTACACGCCCGGACGTGGGCGCGGCTGTCTCGATGCGGCCAGCGGCGAGCTGGTGCGCTCTCCAGGGAAGGAGATGTTCCACATCACCGCCTCTAACGCCCGCGGCATCGGCGACCGGCCAACAACCTACCGCTTCAGCGGCCTGGATGGTCAGCGGCGGTATGAGATCGGGCTCCTGCTCTGGAGTTTCGATTCGGGAATCGGTCGCGACCTGTCAGCAACGGTCGGCGGACGGACGTTCCAGTATCCGCTGCCCTGCCTGCAGCGCGAGCAAGGCCCGCGTTTTGTCCGCATCGGGGACCTGATGCCTGATGCGGGCGGAAACCTCGACATCGTCTTTGCGCGGGGCGCGGGCGGCACGGGCCTTTTCTCCGCGATCAACGAGCTCTGGCTGTTCGAGAGCGGGCATGCCGTAGCGATGGATGCGGATGAAATAGCCGACGCGTTCGACGCTCTGCACGACGGCTTCGCAGTCCGTTTCCCACAGCCGAAAGTTTGGAAAGGGCTGATCGGCGCACGCTCGCCTGCGGACGGCGGCGCGCCGGTGGCCGATCTCGCCGCCTCCGCCAGGCAAGCCGGGCTCGCCTTTCTCGCCTACACCGATCCGGTCGGCACCCACACGCCGGCGTCGTTCTCCAGCCTGCAGGCCGAGTGCGCGGCCGCGTCCACGCCGGAGTGCGCGGTTTTCGCCGGGATCTCCTTTGCTGACCGCTACGTCGAAAGGCCTGAGTCGCGCGCATCCATGGGGATGGGCGGAGAGGTCAGGGGCTATGTCTTTCAGCCGCTGCAGGCGTTGCCCGGCGCCGGGGACTTCGGCATGCCGTCGTCGCTGTTCTGGAAGTTCTTCGGCGGCTCCTACTCAGGCGGCAAAGGCTCGCCGCCCTCCCTGTCACAGACCGGCGGGAACGGCATCGCGCCTTGGCACCAGCGCTTCTGGCGTGGTCTGGATGTGATGACCTTCAGCGACGGGGGAGCGCTCATCGGCGACGCCCGTGCGCTGTACCCGGACCTGCTGGCGTCGGGATACGGGCCGCAGCCGCGTGCGTCAGGCGTGTACCGCACCGCGGCCGACATCGCGGGCGCGTGCGGTCGTGGCTGGCTCACGCTCTCGGCCGCGCCTTCGCCTGCGGCTGTGGCGATGCATGCGCACGCGACGCACGTCACCTCGGGCCCCGTGATCCGGGCGTTCCAGGCGGCCGACGACCATTTCAACGGGTACGGCACGGGAGGCGGGCTGCTGTTCAGCGAGCCGGGCTGGTTCGTCTTGAACCTGGACGTGGCGCATACGGGCGCGTTGGCGCGCGTCACGCTCTATGCGAACCGGCATCCCGTACGTCGCTGGTTCCCTGGCGCGGCCACGTTCTCCGTCACCGAGCCGGTGCGGCTGCAGACCGCCGCTGAGTATCTGCTGCACGTCGAGGCGGCGGACGGGAGCGAGGCCTTCAGCGGGCGCTTCCAAGCGGTTTCGCGGGCGTTCGCCACCTCCATGTGCGCCGACAATCAAAACACGATCACGACCTTGTTCAAGCCGCCATCGCGCTTCGTATTCGATGAGCGCGAGCTCTATCTACAGCACTCCTACTGGCACACGGGTGAGGCTGGCGGGCAGCTGGGTGTGATGCGGGACGCCTCGCAGCTTGTGCCGCGGGTGGACGAGACCGGCATCGTCCAGCCCTGTAAGTTTTTTCATCCCTGCCCATCGTTCACTTTTCTTGGCCGCCCGGAGGAAAACCACCAGTGGGCGGAACTGCGGATCACGGAGAGTTCGCCGGATGCCGCTCAGCTCTGTTACCGCTATAGCCGCACGAACGCGGCCTTCCGTTCGACAACCACCTTGACGTCCTATCGCCCGGCTATAAACGGGCTCACTGCGGTTTTGATTGAGACCGCGCTTCAGGCCCAGCGTGCCGTCGGGCAGGAAGAGCTCAAGCGTATCACGCTGGTCGACTTGGCGGTGCGCCCCGACTTGGTTTCCGACTGGCGTTTCCTTGCGCTGGACGGCTCGGGCGCGGAAGTTGCGGCAGGCGCCTTCGCGAAGATGGCCCAAGGGGCGTCGGCGGACTCGGCGTTCGGCCCCGGAGGAATGGCCGGCATCTGGCCACACGAGATCGGCAACCTGTTTGTGGCATCGTGCGACACGGCGGCCAAGCGCGTCGTCTTCTCGTGCAATGAGGGCGGCCGGATCGCGCGGGAGCGGATGACCGTTTTCCTGCCGCCGCACGCTTTTGCGAAGGGAGAGTCCGCAACGTTCCGGCACGTGGTCTTTCTCGCGCCGGGCGAGTTCCGCTCCGCCGGCGATTTGAAAGCCTTGCAGACGCGCGTTCTCGCGCCAGTGTCGGATCTGAAGCTGCGGCAGGGCACGGTGGTGCGGACGGGGCCTGACATCGTCTGCCGGGCTGGAGAGGGGCAGGCGGTTTGCGGATCATTTGCCATGAAGCAGCCGCCCTGCGGGCCGATTCCGCTGGAGGTCAGGGGCGTCTGTCCCGACTGGCCGCTCGCGCTGGAGGAAGGCGCCGGTCTGAGGCTGCTGGGGGCCGGTTCCGACACGCTGCGCACGGTCATCCCGCCTGCGACCGGAAGCGTAGCGTTCACAGCCGGGAATCTGCTGCTCGCCGACACCCCCGGCCTCCGGATTGAAGTCGATACGGTGACGAGACAACGGGTGAGGTTCCTGACTCACAACCCGACGTCTGCCGCCCTGACCTGTACCATTCGCTCGAACCCGGCCTTTACATCCATCCCCGTCTTTTTGAAGCGGGTGACGCTCGCTCCCGGCGCGACGGTCTGGCAGGACAGCGAGCCGTAAAGCCGTTCAGCATGCTCAATCGTCTTCGGCGCGCAGCCCTCAAAATAGTTGTTCACGAAAACCCACGTATTCTTTCGCTTGAGGAGCATGTCCATTATGCAGGTTCTGATCCCTGCGATAAGTCTGGCTACTACCACGAAAACCATGAGCCTCAAAAGTAAAACCTGCACCGGCAAAAAGACCGGCAAACCGCTCACCGAGTACGGCACCGAGAGCGAAGCCAGCGAGGCCGCGAAATTCGCCAGCGCCGAATACAAGCGCCACCTCACGCCGTATCTCTGCCAGAACTGCAAAAAGTGGCACCTGTCCCCCGCTAACCGCCAAACGCCGTCCAAGAAATGCGCTTTCTGCGCCGGGAGCGACGGCCAGCCGAAGGACGCCTACGCAACCGAGCAGGACGCCAAGCGCCGGGCCTCTATCATCCGCAAAGAGAGCGGCGTGTCACTCCGGACCTACGCCTGCCAGTACGGCAACGGCTGGCATCTGACCAAGACCTAGCTTCTTCTGTCCCACCCGACTAGCGCATCAAACGGATTCGTATCCGTTGAGCAGGTCACGCAACAGGCCGCGGGCTCTTTGAAAGTTGCCGCTGGTCACACGCGTCAGCTCCTGTGCGAGCGGGCAATTCGACTGGCTTCCAACCTCAACCCGCAATCGTCCCACGATCTCGTCATGGGTTGCCGGTCCCGCCAGCCGCGCCATGTCTCGGCCCGGGAGCATGGTGCCAGCCCTGTGCAAATCACCCTCGACGTTCGTCATGATGTCCGCATCAGGCCCTTGCCCCAGCCGGGCACCGTTGTCGCCCACCGACACATAATGCGCCGTTGTAAAGCCGATGTCGGCCCCGTCTTTCCGTTTACGCTCCGCCAGCCGATCATAGAACGACATCATCTTGATCGTCACGATCGCGGGCAATGTCGCCAACCGGAACTGCGCACTTCCTTCTACGTCCAATGGCAGTATCGCCGCCGAGCGATAGCTGTCCTCAAACCCGAGAATGCCCCACCGGGCTTGATTCCCGTGCCAAGTGATCGACCGCCCGTCTTCGGAAACGCCGCCGAACGGTAACAAGTCAAGCTTCTGACCCGTTCCAGAGTCGACCAGCTTCTCAGGACACTCGGGGTCCGGCTGCTCGAAACCGCTGGCCTTCAACGCCTCTGAGAACTCCCGAAATCCGTCCCAACTGCGGAACGCCATCGAGATGTCAATGTCATCGGTCGCGCGTCCCGTCTCAATCCCGTTCAGGTGCCAGAACCAAACGTCGCGGGCGAACGCGCCGACAAGCATGGGCTGCGCCCCGGAATCCCCGAGCGCCCGGCTGACCTTGCGCAGCACGTCCGCCTTGCGGGCTTCAAGCGGTCTCAATGATGGTACGGAGATAGCGGTCATAAATAATTTGAGCAACCTCGCGTGTGCGGTCGTCGTCGATCGACAGCAGATCGGCGTAGACCAATAATGGATGGACGCACGGCTTGCCGCCGGCCCGCGCCTGCGGCGTGCGCCAAAACGGCTTCAGGAACTCCACTGTCCCCTCCGGGTCCTTTTGCAGTAAATGCTTCAGCACAAAATCATGCGAGGGGCTACCGCCGAAAACCGTGGCCGTCTGCGGTTTGAGCGACTGCGTCAGAAGAGCCGCTGCCGTCTCACCCGACCACAAACCGTCGGCCAGCTCGGCGCTCTGCCACCAGTCCGCACGCGCCGGCCGGTAACGCTCAACCAAGAGACCGGGGCGCAGCCGCCCGATATACCCCTGCACCCAACGCTCCAGGATACGGAACCGGTCAGCCAGCATCCGGTGTCCCGGCGACACCTGAATGACATACTTCTGCCGGATCAGGTCCGCCATGATCCACCCGATCGTGCTATGGGACATCCCCGTCACCGCGCTGATCTCGCGATAGGTCTTGTCGACCAGAGCCGTCCCCGGCTTTCCTGAATTCAAAGCGGGATCGGTCAGCAGATGGAAGAGCAGGCACAGCCCGCTGGGATGAAAGGCGCGGTCAACCGAAGCGCCGTCGGCCTTGATAGCCACGCCGCGATTCCGCCGACCGGTAACCAGCACATGGATGCCGTTGCCGGCCAGGAACACATTCCCGTCCGTGTCCATGAAATGCACGTCTGCCGACCGGAGCAAGTCCCCTGTCCGGTCATTCACGTGAGACGCCACCAGCAACAGCCCGCCCGAACTCTCCCTCCGCAGCACGGAAAGCAGATGAACGGTGTCGGGACCAAGCGAAGACCTCACGATATAGGGCTCCCGGATGCACTGTCCGCCAACCCGGATATCGGCGACTCCATCGAACCGACCAGCTATGGCGGCCGTCACCGGCTTGCCAGACTTTGCGCACGACAAGTCAGCCCAATCCTTTACGGACCGCGCAGCCAAATTGAAGATGTCAGATTCTCTTTTCATAGCCGTTGATGTCCAATACTTTATCCTATCCAATAGCATTGGACAAGCCGTTTTATTGGACAGACGATTCGCTAAAATTTTTCTATCGGATCGCAACCATTCGGCAGCACTTCCGGCAACCGGTCGATCAGATCAATGATCCGCCCCAAATGGCTGTGGACGTGTATGCGGAATCCTTCAGGGTTGAAAAGCATTTTCATCACACCTCGCTCGCACGCCTGATACTTGGCCATCAACCATACAAACTCAGCAGAAAAATCAGGCGGCGACTCTTTCAAAGATTTCCGCATCGATATGATCTCCGCCTTGTCCGCCGGCCGCCACCTTGCGCCATTTTTCAGAAGGAGTGCCAAAACTTTTAACTTTTCGACGGACTCATCCCAGTTAAACCTGTGTTCACCTTTGAAATTCTTGAGGTCCAACCACTGCCAGTAAGAGATCGGTCTCATCTGCTCACCGGAGATCAGCGACGACGTGCCGTCCGGTCTGTCGTTAGGCCGGTAGCCGTGGCTAAGCAGTTTGTCCACCGCCACAAGATCGCCATGCTCGCTGGCGAATTTGAGCAACTTGACCGCATCCGGATGTTGAGGCCGATAACCGACCTGCCTGAGATCAAGTATTTCGGGGTGTCCATTCGATATCGCGTAGTCAATCCCGCACCACGGAACACTCGATGCGTCACTATCGTCAGAATCATCCGGGTCGCGCTCCCCCCTCGAATATGGGTCTGCCCCGAGCCAAAGCATAAGCGACACCCATTTCAAGTTCCACTTGTTACAGTGATGCCGCAATGCGATGTTTGCCTGTTCCTTCAAATTGGGAAACCGCTCTTTGTACCGCTTGTAGAAGCCAAGCGCGGGGTAGATCTTGCGGCAGAAGGCGTACGCGAGAGGCTTGTCGGTCTCGACGTCTGAACCTTGCTCGATGAAATAGTCCATGAGTCCGGGCTCGTATGTTCCGAAAACCTCGCGCATGTCCACCCAAGCAATGTCCGCCCCGTGCTCGACCATCAGTTTCACCATGTCCAACCGATGCGCCCCCACTGCGTGCGCAGCTTGTGCTGTGCCGCCCGGCCATGATCGGCAACGTGACGGTCTCGGCGTAGACGGATTCTTAGGGAGGGCTGACTGTATGCTGAACATGAAACAGAGCGACTGCCGTTTCGGCGGCGTCGGGTTTGCGGCGGGAGAGGATCTGTCGCTGAAGGTGGGTTGCCTCGTGAAGCTGAACAGCGGCGGTGACCTCGTGCTTCCGACTTCGGCTGCCGACATCACGCCTTATGTCGTGATCTGCGGTGCGGATACGGGCTACCTGTGCGGGGCGGTGCCGCTCACGAGCGCGGGCAACTGCCGGGTCAAGCTGGCGGGGACGTGCGAGGCGGGCGACCTTCTGGTGGCGAAGGGCGATGGGCGCGTGGAGGCCGGAGTGATCGGCGGCGAGGCGCTGCCGGTCGGCATGGCCGAAGAGAATGGCGTGGAAGGGCAGCATGTGCTGCTGCGTCCGCTGTGCGTCGGCGCACGCGGTGCCGCTGGTGTGGCAGGCGCGGCGGGTGCGGCGGGCGCTCCCGGTGCGAACGGTGAGCCGGGTGCGGCAGGTGCCGTGGGACCCCAGGGCGAAGCCGGGATGGACGGCGGCGCTTTCCATGTGCCGGTGAGCCTGATCGCGAATGCCCCCGGCGGGAATGACGTGATCGGGCTGATCCTCGCGGTGTTTGCCGGACCCTCTTTTGACGCGTGGCCCAATAACTTCAGCGCCATCGCCTGGGTCGTCGTGTCCGGGCTGACAGTGATCGACGAGGTCGCTTACGCGGTCTGCTGGAAGTTGTGGCAGGCCAATCCGCCGGACAACACGCAGGTGATCGTGCCTGTTTCCGTGATCGCTCCGGGCGATCTCACGGCAGAGGTCAGGCCCGTGCAGATCCCCGAGACGAGCTATTGCCGTTTGTCGAGGGATTCTTCGGCCTCGATGATGGGGTCCGCCTTGCTGAAGGTGGCGAATGTGTCTGGAGTCAAAGTGCTTGGTTTTACCTATTACAGTGTTTAACCGGGTCTAACAGGAGGATGAGATAAATGAGTCGTTTGAGTGACATCAGTGCGAGCCCGGTCCTGCGCGAGTTCGCGCAGGGCGCGGCGCAGTCCGCCATCATGCCGGTTGCGGACTTTCTGGCCCCGACCATCGAGGTTCCGACCTCGGTGG
>CAYMLQ010000036.1:0-28444 GCA_964390795.1 uncultured Lentisphaeraceae bacterium | reverse complement strand
CTCGTACACTGGACGACCGAGTACGTGAGTTCTCCGACGGCGCAAGGCTGGTCCGGCTACCGGAACACGCCGTTCACGGCCGGCGGCGAAAGTACGCAGGTGCGGGTGCCGGTGAACGGACGCAAGCAGGCGTTCTTCAAGATCGTGAGGATGGAGTAAGGCTGCGGAGTCGCTTGTTTACGTGTGGCGTCGGTTATATACGACGCCACGCTGAGGCAACGCTTGCGGAGGGACGGGGAATCATCCTTAAGACCATGGTCTAATTGCATTTAGGCACCCAAGTATTTAACATAAACCACATGACTAGAGTTTGTGTTTGGTTCTTTTTTCTTTTCGCTCTCTGCAACGTTTGGGCAGGCCCTGCGATCACGCGCAGTTACTACCTCCCGATCACGGAGGACGAGGCCCACCTGCATTATGCGAGCCTGAACCTGACTCCCGGCTACGACGATTACATCGTCAACGTGATCTCGATCTCGCCCGCTGTTTCCAATACGGTGGTCTACTACGACCAGTGGGAGGATGGCTTCGAGGTCGACTTGGCGAACCCCGTACAGTCCTCGACGCAGGTCTGGGGCGACAACAATCCCGCCAACGGTATGCCGCCCGGCTTTGCGACCGACCTCATCAACGGGGGGCAAGCGCTGTTCATCGTCTCTACCAACGCCAATCCGCATGTGGCCGGGAGTGTCTACTACGACGGCGGTGACAAGCTGGGCACCAGCAAGCCCATCTCGGTCAGCATGGTGCTCTGGCCCGTTTTCCATGATGACACGGGTGACGGCGTGGATCTGGCGGAAGGCATTTCCGTCTTGGATACGACGCGCTTCGGCACGGAGTTCTATGCGCCTCTGGGCACGAATCTCCAGCCTGCCAACATGTTCGAGTCGGTGCGCTTCAATATCATGGCTTCGCAGGACGGCACCGTGGTGAGCGTGGACCGGGACGGGAACGGCACCGTGGACGTGACGAGAACGCTCGCCGAAGGCGAAGGCTGGTCGGACGGGCCGATCCTGGCCGGCGGCAAGGTGACCGCGACCCGGCCGGTTCAGATCCATCTCATGACCGGCGACATCGACGCGAAATACGCCAACCGCTGGGCCACGCTCTACCCGACGAGCCTCTGGAGCGCCGACCACTACTCGCCCGTCGGCCTGGTGGACGCCGCTAACCCGGTGTACGTCTATCTGTTCAACAAGGAGACGAACGCCCTCGCGGTGTCTTATCTGACCAGTTCCAGCTATGGGACGGTAACCGTTCCCGCCAAAGGGGTTTACCGGCATACCGTGGCGACCGATACAGGCACCCGTTTCTACGCCGCGAACGGAACCGCGTTCCAGGCCGTGACCACCATCGACACGGATACGGGCTATGACTGGGGCGCGACGCTGATCCCCGGCAGCCTGTTGAGCACGGTCACGAGCGTGAGCTACGGCCCCGGCTCGGAAGACGGCACCGGCAATGGCAGCCCGGTCTGGGTGACCGCGACCCGGGCCACGACGATCTACGCCGACTATGACGGCAACCCCGCGACTGGGGCGCTCACCGACCCCATGGGCGGCAGGTACGACGCGGCCTTCGCGGTGGCGGCGTTGCAATCGACCCGCGTCCGCGACGCTAGCGACAACAACCAGACCGGCATGCGGCTCTATACCTTGGACGGCGTCAATATCGTGTCCATGTGGGGCGAGGATCCGAGTGTGGCCCTCGGCGGCAGGCCGTACATCGACGCGGGAACCTCCATCATCCCCATCAGCGGCGTAACGGTCGGCGACTTCATCTGGGATGACCGGGATGCCGACGGCGTGCAGGACACGAGCGAGCGCGGCCTCGCCGGCGTGCAGGTTCAGGTCTATACCACCGGCGGCGCGCCCTTCCAGCCCCGCACGGCGCTCGGCATCTTTGCCGACAGTTTTGACCAGAACACCACGTCCCACTTGGACGGCACCGGCGGCACGCTCGCCTGGACCGGCCCGTGGACGGTGACCAGCCTGGCCAGTGTGCCACTGATCTCGGGCTCTGACTATGAGGTTCGTATCGCGGACGATCTCAACAGCGCGCTGACGCGCGGCTTTGTGGTGCCGGCCGGAACAGACCGGCTCACGATCAGCTACGACTTCCGCCCGTCAGGCGCCGGAGACGACACGGTCAAGGCGCAGTTCTCGACCAACGGCACCACGTGGGTCGATCTCGCGACCTATTTCACCGGCCCGGGCACCACCGGCGGAACCGCGACCAACACGGTCACCGTCACGCCGGGAACGCGCTACTTCCGTTTCGCCAAGACGGCGCTGGGCGCCGGCGTCAGCACGGTCGAATACATGTACTTCGACAACGTCAGCATCCTGGCCGAGACCGCCCCGGCCAACCTGACCGCCACCACCGACAACAACGGCTACTACGCCTTCGATTCGGCGTCCGGGCTCATCCCCGGCACGGCCTACCAGTTGCGCGTGGCCACCAACCAGACGGCGCTGGCTGGCTACGGGCTGACCGGGCAGGATCTGGGCGGCAACGACGCCGTGGACTCGGATGCCAGCCTGACAAACGCGACCGGCTTCGCCAGCATTTTGTTCACGGCCCCTTCGCTGCTCGGTTCTAATCAGACGCTGGACTTCGGCTTTCTCCAAGCGGGCATCGGCGACTTCGTTTGGAATGACGCCAACTTCAACGGACAGCAGGACGCGGGCGAGGCGGGCCTGAACGGCGTGACCGTCAACCTCTACCGCCCGGGGTACGGTCCAGACGGCGTCGCCGGCAACGGGGATGACACAAACGCAGTGGCCACCACGGTTACGGCGGCGGGCGGGGCTTACCGGTTTGCCAATTTGCCGTCCGGCGGCTACGTGGTGGAGTTCGCACCCTTAGCCAACTACGTGCGCACCGCGGCCAACAGCGGCGCGGACGGCACCGACAGCGACGCGGACGCCACCACCGGACGGACCGCAACGGTGACCCTGACGGCAGGCCAAGCCAATACGACGATCGACGTCGGCTACTACATTCCGCCGCCTGCGCTCGGCGACTTTGTCTGGTTCGACGAGAATGCCAATGGCCAGCAGGACGGCGGCGAACCCGGCTTGAACGGCGTGACCGTGCAGCTTTACCGGCCGGGCTACGGGCCCGACGGCATCGCCGGCAACGGCGATGACGCCGCTGTCGTGGCGGCGACCACGACCGCCGGTGTCGGCGCGGGCGCCGGTTTCTACAGCTTTACCGGCCTCGCGACTGGCGCCTACCAAGTCGTGTTCGGCTCTCTGCCCGGCTACCACCGCAGTCCGGCCAACCAAGGCGCGGACGCGACCGACAGCGACGCGGATCCGTTCACGGGCCGGACGGCCACCGTGAACGTGCTGGCGGGCCAGCTCGTCAACACCGTCGATGCCGGTTACAACAACCTCGGGGTCGGCGACTTCATCTGGAAGGATCTCGACGCCGACGGTGCGCAGGACACGAACGAGCCCGGCCTCACTGGCGTGGTGGTGCGCGCCTACACCGCCGGCGGGGCGCCGTATCAGGTCCGCACGATACTCGGGAATTTCGCCGACAATTTCGATCCTTCCGGCGGCGTTAACGGCAGCGATGGCACGCTGGCCTGGGCGGCCAACTGGACAGCGGCCGCCGGCGCCGCCGTGGTCGTGAACACGGCACCCGATTACGAGGTTCAACTCGCCACCACGGCCAACAGCGCCATGACGCGAACGTTTTTCGCGCCAACTAACACCGGCCTGCTCACGATCAGCTTTGACTATCGCCAGGGCACAGGCACCGACACGGTCAAGGCGCAGTTCTCGACCAACGGCACCACGTGGGTCGATCTGGCAACGTACACGAGCGGTACTGCAGGAAGCGACAGCACGAGCTTCACCGTCGCCACCACGGCGGGAACCCGTTACTTCCGCTTCTATAAGACTGCGGGAACGAGCGGAACCATGTTTTTCGACAAGGTCAACATCGTGGCCGAGACCGCGCTGGCCGACCTGACCTCCACCACCGACGCCTCCGGATATTACTCCTTCGGCGCGGAGGCAGGACTCCTGCCCGGCACCAACTACCAGTTGCGCGTGGCCACCGGCCAGCCGGCGCTGGCCGGACTGGCGCTGACGGGCCAGAACAGGGGCGGCAACGACGCCGCGGACTCCGACGCCAGCCTGACCAACGCCGCGGGCTATGCCACGATCGCCTTCACCGCACCTGCCGGGGGCGGCAGCGACCAGACGCTGGATTTCGGCTTCGGGGACGCGGCTTCGCTGGGCGACAAGGTGTGGAGCGACCTCAACGCCAACGGCGTGCAAGACGGCGGCGAGGCCGGCCTTGACGGCGTGGCCGTGACGGTCTACAACGCCGCCGACGATAGCGTGGCCGGCACCACCTCGACCGCGGGCGGCGGGCTCTACAGCTTCAACCTGTTGGCGGGAACCTACTATGTCGTGTTCGGCCCGGTCGCGGGCTTCGCGCGCACGCTGGCCGACCAAGGCGGCGACGAAACCAAAGACAGCGACGCGAACCCATCCACCGGGCGGACCGTCAACGTCACCCTCTCTGGCGGGCAGACCAACACCACGCTCGACGCCGGCTATTACCAGCCGGCGTCCATCGGCGACTTTGTCTGGGTTGACGCCAACGGCGACGGCCAGCAGGACGGCGAGGCAGGCCTCGCCGGTGTGACGGTGACGCTCTTCCGCCCGGGCTATGGGCCGGACGGCATCCCGGGCAACGCGGATGACGCCAACTCGGTGGTAACGACCACCAGCGCCACCGGCGGCGCGTACGGCTTTACGAACCTGCCGCCCGGAACATACCAAGTCGGTTTCGGTGCGGCGACGGGTTACAACCGGACTGCGGCGGAGCAGGGTAGTGACACGACAGACAGTGACGCGAATGGCGGCACAGGACTGACGGCGACCTTCGCCGTGACGTCTGGGCAGACGCTCACAACCATCGACGCCGGTTATCAGGCCGTGGCGGTCGGCGATTTCGTCTGGACCGACGTGAACGCCAACGGCGTGCAGGAGGCAGGCGAGCCGGGCATCGCCGGCGTGCAGGTGCAGGTCTACACGGCTGCGGGCGCACCCTACCAACGCCGCACGGCGCTCGGGACCTTAGCCGATAATTTCGATCCCACTGGCGGCCTGACCGGCAGCGACGGCACGCTGGCGTGGGCGACAGACTGGGTTGCGGCCAACAATGCCGATGTCGTCGTGAACACGGGCTCGGACTACGAGATCCGTATCGCCGATACAGCGAGCAGCACGCTGACGCGGAGTTTCTCCGCGCCGGCCAACACCGACCGGCTCACGATCAGCTTCGACTATCGCGCGCCTGCCAGCGGCAACGACACGGTTGAGGCGCAGTGGTCGTCCAACAACGTCAATTGGGTCACGCTGGCGAGTTACGATACGGGCAGCAGCGTGAACGGGACCACGAACTTCATTGTCGCGACCACGGCTGGCACGCGCTACATCCGCTTCATCAAAACGGCGACGGGCGGCGGCGGCGGCGGGACCGAGTACCTGTACTTCGACAACGTGAGCATTCTGGCCGAAACCGCCCCTGCTGCTGTCACCGCGACGACCGACGCCTACGGCTACTACTTGTTCGGCCCCTCGGCCGGCCTGGGCAGTGGCACGAATTACCAGTTGCGCGTGGCGACCAACCAGACGGCGCTGGTCGGTCTGGCGCTGACCGGGCCGAACGCGGGCGGCAACGACGCGACGGACTCCGACGCCAGCCTGTCCAACGCCGTCGGCTTTGCCACGATCCTTTTCAACGCTCCCGCCGCGGGCGGCAGTAACCAGACGCTGGACTTCGGCTTCAAGGGCACGGCCGCGTTCGGCGACCGCGTGTGGATTGACCTCGACGGGGACGGTTCGCAGGACGCGTTTGAGTCCGGGATCTCCGGCGTGCGCGTCTACATCGACAGCAACGGCAGCGGCACATATGACGTCGGAGAGCCCACGGTCACGACCGCAGCAAACGGCACCTACCTAATCACCAACCTGGTGGCCGGTTCTTACACGGCGCGCGTGGATCCCGCCACGCTGCCTGCCGGTCTGGCGCAGACCCACGATCTGAATGGCGCGCTCGACCACGCGGCCAGCGTGACGCTGACCTCCGGCCAGACGCGCACCGATGTCGACTTCGGCTACCGCACGACAGCCCTGTATGCGATACGCGGCCAGGTACGCGACGACTACGACATCGACGGCACGTTCACCGACCCCGACAAGCCGGTGGGCGGGGTGCTGGTCTCGCTCTACTCCGACCCGAACGGCGACGGCACCAACACCGATGGCGTTGTGCTCGCCACAGTCCGGACCACCCCAGACGGCCGTTATGCGTTCACCAACGTCCTGAGCGGCGCCTACGTGGTGGTTGAGACCGATCCGACGCACTCGGTCAGCACGAGCGATACGGTTGGCGGCAACGATAACCGCATCCCCGTGGTGATCGTCAACGCCGACAGCGCGGGCAACGACTTCCTAGATGCCGTCGACCCGGCCGGCTACCTCTACGACGTGACGGACGGGCGCATCGTTCCCGGCGGTCGGATCGACGTCAGCGGCGCGGGTGCGCTGGTTCTGATGGACGGCAGCAGCGGACAATACATGTTCATCTCGACCAACGACGCGGCGTCCACCTTCACGATCGCGGTGACGCCGCCTCCCGGCTACATCATCGACCCGACGCGCCCGGCGCAGCCCGGCAGCTTCGACCCGACGGGCGGGCCCGACCCGACGTCGCTGGGCAGCTACGAGAGCGCCGTCACTCCGGGTTACCTAGTCAACTACAGCGCGGCCTCGAACACGTATTATTACTCGTTCACGCTGACGCCCGGCGACCCGCCGGTGATCAACAACAACTTCCCCTTGGTCAAGGTGGTTACGGTCGGCGACCGCGTGTGGGAAGACGTGAACGGCGACGGCGTGCAGGACGCGGGCGAGCCGGGCATGACGAACGTCACGGTGCGGCTGCTGGACGCGGCCACCAACGTGGTAGCCGAGACCGTCACGGACGCGAGCGGCCTGTACGTCTTCACGAACCTGCCGCCCGCCACGTATCAGGTCGAATTCGTCGCCCCCGCTCAGTATGTCTTCACGGTGCGCGACTCGGCGGGGACCAATGACCTTGGGGACAGCGACTCCGAACTGGTGACCGGGCGCACGGCGCCGGTGAGCGTCTCGGCCGGGACGACCAACCTCACGCTGGACGCGGGCCTGTACGTGCCGGCAATGGTGCACGGGTATGTGTTCCGGGACGCGAACGGGGATCTTCTGCGCAATGCGGGCGACGTGCATCTCACGAACGTGCTGGTCAGGCTCATGGTGGGCGGGGTCGAGTACGCGAGCGTCACAAATGACGCCTTCGGCTACTACGAGTTCGTCGGCGTGCCCGCGGGCACGGTCTCCGTGCTGGTCTCGCGCGTGGGCGGGACGCTGACGGGCGTGCCCACGCAGGAGCCGGACGCATCGGATGAGACGCGGAACCGGGCGCTGCCTGACGCGCCGGGCGTGGACGCGTACATCGTCCACAGCGTGGCCTCGGGGCAGGGCGTGCTGGCGGACCGGCCCGCCGAAACGCTCAACTTCGGGTTCGTTGTCAGGCCGCTCTCGACGGAACTCGATCTCAGCGTGTACGCGACAGGCAACGGCGGCGTGATGATCGAACTATGGACGAGCAACGAGTCGGGGTCTGAGGATATCGTGATCTCTGCGTGGATCGGCAACACATGGGTGGAGGTCGGGAGGGTTCCCACCGGCGAGATTGTGGGTGAAGGCTCCAATAAGTATAAGATTCATACGAAGGATCTGGCTGCGGATAGCGCTTACCTCTTCAAGATCATCGACGAGGCCGGCCACGAGCACATCTCCCCGCTCCCGGTCGCGGTGAGGACGCTGCGCGTCGGGGCGGTGCGTCTGGACATGCAGACGCTGACGCTGGCCTTCAATACCGAGGCCGGACGCCCGTACGTGGTCAAGGTCAGCACGGATCTTAAACACTGGAAGACCGAGTATGTGAGTTCTCCGACGGCGCAAGGCTGGTCCGCCTACCGGAACACGCCGTTCACGGCCGGCGGCGAGAGTACGCTGGTGCGGGTGCCGGTGAACGGGCGCAAGCAGGTGTTCTTCAAGATCGTGATGACGGAGTAGTCGTCAGCCCCGCCTTCTTCCAAGCACCTCCTCCACCTGTAATCGGTTGGTGGCAGGTGTGTGCAAGGAGAAGCGAAAAGCGGAGGATTCGGCAGTATCGGAGAGTGTGCACAAAGCGTTTTTCAGACAGGATGAGGGCTTTAGCGGCTCAGCGAGGACGCTTCGCCCTACCCGCTGCGCACCAGAAACACACCCTGTCCGAAGGCGGTAGGGCGAAGCGTCCCCGCTGAGCCGTCTTCCGTGTGCCCGTTCCCGGTTGAAGTCCATGTAACGGACATGCACCCGCTTCCGCCTCACTCGCACGGAACTGCCGCACCCCCTGTCACCAACTCTTACCCTCCACCTATGGAGGGCAAGCTAGCTTTGAACAAATAATAAGCACAAGCGGTCAGCAGACCTATTATTTTCTTTCGGTCAACCCGTGCGGGATTCCGGCGTCCAACTGGGTGATAAAGGCCAATGTGCAGTGGCCGACGCCCGGCGGGGCGGCCCGCTTGCAACGTGACTACGAGGTGGTTCGCTACCGGTGCGACCGTAATCTTTTTCGGGCGGCCCAATAGGTGTCAGCATGAAAAGCCGCAAATGTATTTTCTCGGGTGCGAGTCGAAGTGGCTTCACCTTGACAGAGGTGATGGTCGCGACAGCCTTGACGGCTGTGATCCTTTCCCAGATGGTTGTGGCTCTGGTCTCGTCCCTGCGGGTCTTGGAGGCGACGATGGCCGACGTCGAGATTTCTGTTCAAACGCGGGCATTGCGCGAAAAGTTGCTGTTCAATATCTGCGAGGACGGTGGGCTGATGAACACGTGCAAGACCGACCTTAAGTTTTTGAATGAGAATAAGGGTTGGGGTGACGGCATTGAGTTCAAGCCGAGCAAAGGCCCCAAGAACCGCATTGTTCTGGGCGCTGGAAAAAAGTTGGCGGCAGACAAAGGCAAGTCGAAGTGGTTGGATTGCGGGACGATCGTCTTCAAAGGCACCGAGGTGTTTGGTAACGTCGTGTCGAACGGTTCGATCCGCTTGAATTTGGATATGACGCTTCGAATTGGCACACGCAGTTATTCGCAAAAGCATTTGGCTGAATCGCAACTCATGAACGAATAGGAGGTGGTTATGGGCATTCCTTTCAAAAACACGCAGTCTGGTTTTGTTTTGCCGGTCGTCATGTCCTGCATTCTGGTGGTGGCCGTCATTGCGGGAAGCACGCTGAGCTATGTCAGTTACGGAACACGTGTGGCGGGCGTGTACATGACGGCTTCCCAATGCCGTCTGACCGCTCAAACGGCGCTTGAGAAGACGAAAATCGACATTAAGCAGCAATTCAAAAGATACTATCGAGCCTACCCCTCGACGTGGGGCGCGCTCAACTGGTTTAACACGTACTCGACGACGAGCATCGGTTCGGGTGGGTATGCGTGCAATATGCCGCAAAACGGTTCGCTCAACGGGCATACGGTGTCCATCGCTGTCCAGAGCATCGAAAAGTCGGCGCCTAGCGCGGTGTTTCAATATGCCCGCGTGACGTTGCATGCGTCGGCAACAGGGGTGTCGCCGGCAGGAGTGAGCGTGACCAAAACGATTGAAGAGACGGTCGAATACGCCTTGCGGCGCTCGTCGGTTTTCGATCATGCCTACTTCGTTAACAATTACGGTTGGTTTCAAGGTTCGGGCTGCACGGCGAACGGCAACATCCGGGCCAACGGCAACATGTTGCTCGACAGTTACTCCTATATCAACGGATTTGCCTATGCGTCGCCAAACTCCGATCTTGGCGCACCGGGCATGATTGATGTGTCAGGAGGCGGATCGACGCGTCACATGGCGCGGAACACCTACTGGTCTGAGTCGGGTATTCGCGCGCGGCCGACCAATCCCACATCCGATTCGAATCCGGTTGTGTGGGCGATGGGATATGAGGCAGAAAGCGGGTTGTACTCGTATCAAGAGATGCTCGAAATGCCTTTCCTCGGCGACCTTGAAGGATACCGCGAAGTGGCCAGTAACGCTGGCGGTACGATCAAGCAGAACGGCAAGGTGCTTGTGGACGGGTGTTACAGCGGTGTCGGGCCGTCTGGCCTCGCCAACGGTTCGGACGTTGGGAGTCTCGTACTGGACGGCACCTCGAAACCGATCCTTCTCAACGGCCCGGTGGTTGTGAATGGGGACGTGATTATCAAAGGGACGGTCAGTGGCCAGGGCACGATCTATGCCGGACGCAACATACATATTGTCGGGAATGTCACTTACAGCAGTGGGCCTTCCTGGCCCAAACCCGACACCAAGCCGGATCAGACGGTGAAAAGTAACGCGACGAAAGACATGCTTGGACTGGTCGCCAAAGGTAACATCGTACTCGGCAATTATACTGAGTCGAGTTGGTTGAGCGCGGTCAAAAATTATATCACGCCGCCCTTTGTGAAGGCCTACACCTGCGAGCCGACGGACGCGGCGATCGGGTATCCCTCCACCTTCAGCGGTGACTACACGGTCAATGATTCTGGAAAGAAGGTAAACTACGTGTATGATTCGGCAAAGAAAAAATATGTTCCTTCTGGAACGGCAAACCGGAAGTATTATGAGAGTGCGGTAGGAGACCAAATCATCAAGAATGCGGTGTCGTCTTCGGATATCACGCAAATTGACGCCATCCTTTATAACAACCACGCGGTGATGGGTAAGATCGGACAGAGCCTGTTTAACGGAGCGCTGGTTAGCCGGGACGAGGGGATCATCTATAATTCTTCGGTCAAATTCAACTGGGACAGCCGGTTGGGGTCGCGCAGTCCCGACGGTATTGACTTTTTCATCTACCTGCCGATGTCGATCGCGGATCCTCGCGTGCTCGGCTGGCGGGAGGTCATCTAATGACGCTCAAACAGTGGTTGACGCTTTTCGCCGTTTGTAGCGCAGCAGGCAGCGCGTGGGCGGTCTTCGAGGACAAGTCAGATCACGGTGCGAACGTGAACGTGAAGGAGCGCGCGGAATCCCAGTCGCAACGCGCTGAAGTGGCGTTGCGTCAAGAGGAGGCGCGTCAGGAGGCAGCCCGTCAGCGTGCCGAAAAGATCAGAAACCTTCCTCCGGATCAAGTGCAGGCGTGGATCGAGGGAACACTGTCGGAAGAGGCTTTGACCCGCTTGTCGGTTGCCACCCCTCTAGGCGACACGACGGTTGAGCCTGTGGCCATTCCCCGCAGCCGGATCATCCGGCTGGGTGTGGCAAGCGTGTTGGTGGCCTGCTTGGCGTGCGCCCTGTGGTTACGCCGCAGGCAGGATCAGACGTCCGCGCTCGCCTCGAAGAAGCGGGTTTGAGGGTCACGCGGGCTCGGCCTGCAGCAGGTGCCAGAGCATCAGGTCGCCGTCGAAGATGAACTGAGCCTCGAACATCCGATTCTGAAGCATCAGGGGAATCCAGAGGCGGTCGTCAGACCACATGCGTCCGTAGGGGATGTCGGCCTCGTCGCACCAGAAGGGGTCGGCCTCGTCGGTTTCCGTGAGCGTGCCCTCGCAGGCGTCCGCCGTGAAGACGTCGCAGCGCAGCGAGTAGCCGTCCGTGAAGGCGAAGTCCAGCCGGCCGGCGGCGCGCAGGCCGAGCGGGGTAAGCCCGACCTCCTCCTGCGTTTCGCGCACGGCGGCCTGCTCGGGCGTTTCGCCGGCTTCGAGTCGGCCGCCGGGTGCGTTAAACTTACCGTGACCGAGCCCCCGCTTCTTCAGAATCAGCAGGAGTTTGCCATCGCGCCGGATGAACGTCAGCACGGCCGTGTCGACCGGTTGCCACGCGGACCAGTCAATGGAGAAGGGTGCCCCGGACGCTGTTGTGACGGTGAGCGGCATGCGTCGGCTTACTCGATGTGCTTGATAATGAAATTCTCGCGGATGTACGCGATGGCGTCTTGGAGCGTCGGCAGAATCTTTGTGCAGTACCTGACCATCCAAGGCGAGCAGTCCTTAAAGCCGAAGGGCGAGAAGGCGACCACGAATTTTCCGAGGTCGTGGGCCGCGTAGAAGACCTCCATCGACGTGCCGATCGAGGTCTTGCCGTAGTTGACCAACAGGATGTCCGCCTCGCGCACGTCCTGCAGGTCGAATTCCACGATCTCGTTCGCGCTGTCGACCTCGCGGTCCTTGAAGTTGCGGCGCATAGGGTCGAGCAGCACGAAGTGATCCTTCAGCTGCTGTTTGGCAAACTCGCGCCAAGTGATGGCCTGATCGAGATGCTCGTCCATAATCGGGCCGCTCAGGTAGATCTTCTTTTTAGCGTTGGTCATGGTGTGTCTCGAACGTGGTAACTGGAAACTTGAAACTCGGAAAGAACGCCCCGTCGCGGACGCCTCGGGGAGGCGTCCCTACCCTTTTTGCTTACGGCACGATGAATGCGGCGGTGAGCGCGGCGACTTCAGCGCGTACGCTCGCCTGCAGCCCGGTGTTCTTCAGGTCGGCGAGGACGTCGGCGATCCACATGCCGATTTGCCGCATCTCCGGCTCCTTCATGCCGCGCGTGGTGACCGAGGCGGTGCCGATGCGGATGCCGGAGGTTACGAAGGGGCTGTTGGCGGCGAACGGGATGGTGTTCTTGTTGCAGATGATGCCGGCGGCGTCGAGCGCTGCTGCGGCCTCTTTGCCCGTGAGCCCGGCGCGGGCGACGTTGACCAGCAGGAGGTGGTTGTCGGTGCCGCCCGAAACGAGGTGGAAGCCGCGCGCGGTGAGCGTGGCGGCGAGCGACTGGCTGTTCGCCACGATCTGACGCGCATAGTCTTTGAACTCCGGCAGGAGCGCTTCGCCGAAACAGACCGCCTTGGCGGCGATGATGTTCTCGAGCGGGCCGCCCTGCAGGCCGGGGAAGACGGTCTTGTCGATAGCTTTGGCGAACGGCTCGCGGCACAGGACGAGTCCGCCGCGCGGGCCGCGCAGCGTCTTGTGCGTGGTGGTGGTCACGAATTCCGCGTAGGGCACGGGGCTGGGGTGCATCCCGCCCGCCACGAGGCCCGCGATGTGGGCCATGTCAACCATCAGCATCGCGCCGCATTTGTCGGCGATGGCGCGGAAGCGCGGGAAGTCGAGGATGCGGGGATAGGCGCTGGCGCCGGCCACGATCATCTTCGGCTGCTTCTCCATCGCGAGCCGCTCGATCTCGTCGTAGTCGAGGGTCTCGGTTTCGCGCGAAACGCAGTAGGGGACGATGTTGAAAAGCTGGCCGGAGAAGTTGACCGGGCTGCCGTGCGTGAGGTGGCCGCCCTGATCCAGGCTCATGGAGAGAATCGTGTCACCCGGCTTGAGTGCCGAGAAATAGACGGCCATGTTGGCGGAACTGCCGCAGTGCGGCTGCACGTTGGCGTGTTCCGCGCCGAAAAGCGTCTTGGCGCGTTCAATGGCGAGCGTCTCAACGGTGTCGACCGGCACGCAGCCGCTGTACCAGCGCTTGCCCGGATAGCCTTCCGCGTACTTGTTGGTCAGCACGCTGCCGGAGGCCTCGCGCACGGCGCGCGTGACGGTGTTCTCCGAGGCGATCAGGTTGATCGTGCTGTTCTCCTGCTCGATCTGCCCGCGGATCGCGGCGTGAACTTCGGGGTCGGCCTCAGCGAGATGGGCGATTTCCGACAGGCGCTCCGCGCGCTCCAGTTTGCAGACGCGGCGCTGGTGGCGCGACTCGTCGGAGAAGGGCGTGTCGAGAAAGACGCGCGTAATCTCGACGGCGGTTTCGGGTGCGAGCGTGGAGCCCGCGAGCACGAGGATGTTGGCGTCGTTGTGGGTACGGATCTTGAGCGCGGTCTCAACGGTGTCGCAGAGGGCGGCGCGCACGCCGGTGAACCGGTTGGCGGCGATACTCATGCCGACGCCGGTCGTGCAGATGAGGATGGCCGCGTCGGCCTTCTTCTCAACGACCGCCTCGGCGGCGGCAACTGCGTAATCGGCGTAGTCCACCGACGCCAGCGTGTCGGTCCCGAGGTCGGTCACCGAGTCCGCGCGGGTCGCCAGATACGTTTTCACTGCGTTCTTGATTGCCAGTCCACCATGGTCACAGCCGATAATAAGTTTCATGCGAACTCCGAAATGGGTCATTGCGTTAAAAAGGTGTTTTACTATAGCATGGTTGTCTGGACACGGCAAGGCCAACTCGGATCAAGGGAAGGCGCATCCCCGTTTCACTGACTTCAAGCGGAAGCGAGAACCGTTGACGGCGGCTCAGCGGGGACGCTTCGCCCTACCGCTTGCGGCCAAGCAGTTGACATGTGCGGAGCAGGTAGGGCGAAGCGTCCCCGCTGAGCCGCTGCGACTCCGGTTTCGTTCGGGGGAGTACCCGGTCAGTGAAACGGGGATGCGCCCGAAGGGAAGGGAAGCAAACACGACCGCATGACAAATCTAGTCCAATCGGTGGAGGCGACGGCGCGGCGCGGCGCGGAGGGGCTGGCACCTGAGGCGCGTGGGGAACTGGTCTCTGCGCTTCTTGCGCTGCAGCGGCAGGACGGCGGGTTCGCGGGCCTGGACGGGCGCTCCGACCCCTATTACTCATTTTTTGCTTGGCTGGGGCTGCGCGCGCTCGGCAAGGAGTGTGACCGTGACCGTCTGTGCGCGTATATGAAGGCGCACCGGCGGTCAGCCAAGCGCATCGACGCACGCTGCGCGGAGGTTGTGCTGCTGCGCGAGGGGCGGCGCTCGCAGGCCGCAGGCTGGCTCACGGTCGCTGACTCGCTGCTGCTGGGCGAGGCCCGCGACACGTACGGCGCGTTCATGCTGGGACTGCTTGCGGACACGCTGTTCGCGAGCGGCCTGCCGCGCTGGGCTGCCCGCAGCGCGTGGGGTCATCTCGCCGCGCGGGAGTGGGAACGCCTGCCCACGCCGCAGCTTGCGGCGGCGCGGGTCATTGCGGGGATCGCGCGTGAAGAGTCGTCCGGCCTCTTGTCAGCGCTGAAGGGAAGGCGCTGCGCGTCCGGAGGCTTCTCAGCGGCGGCGGGCGCGCCGCCAGATCTGCTCGCCACGGCGGTGGCGCGTTTCGCACTCGGCAGCGGCCCGTCGGCAGCGGACACGCGAGACGCTGCCGCAAAGGTACAGATGCGCAATGGCGAACTGGACAAGGATCTCGCGTTCGTGGAGGCGTGCTGGCTGGAGGACGGACTGTTCGGCCCCTCACCCGCTGCATTGCACGGCGACGCGGAGCATACGTTCTACGGACTGCTGGCGCTTGGCACCTGCAGGTAACGGCAACGCGTGTCCCTTGCCTCAGATGCAACATGAGGAGATGCGCCCTGCCATAATTTGAATTGCTGATTCGGTTGTGTCCGGGTCTTGCGTTTGCTATTCTTCATGAAGTTATAATCATACGAAGGGTGCAATTGGCGATTCAATTGCCACTTTTCCTTGAAGGAGAAACCATGAACACATCCTTGACGGAGCGAATGAAAGACGGACTCGGTTTTGTCTTATCGCAGTCTCTGATCGGCAACTCGTGTTGGTTGTCGGCGGTTTGCCTGCTGGCAACAACAACGGCAGTGCCAGTCGCCAAGGCCTATACCACTGCGGATTTGGCAGGGTCGTGGCATACCCATGCGCTGGCAACCAGTGACGGGGCCAATCCGGGCTGGGATAACGGTGTGGGTTGGGACTACGGCTCCGGCACGATTTCCGCCGCAGGAATCTTCAGCGGCGTGGCACAGGAGTATCTCAACAGCCACACCGGTGTCATTAGCGGCGTGAAATTCAGCTTGAACGCCGCCGGTGAATGCACGGTGGCCAATGGCGCGGTGACTCACGGGCATATGGCCGTGGACACGAACATGATCGTGATGGTGGAAAAGCGGTCGAGCCCCGATGTCAGTGCGATGCGGGTCTTCACACGGCAAGGCGCGTCGTACCAGACCTCCGACCTCGCCGGCACCTGGCAGGGGCACGCGCTCGCTTCCGGTTCCGGCGCGCCCTGGTGGCAGCGCTATTCCTTGACCATGGACGCCAACGGACTTGTCACCGTCGTGTCAACGCAGTCGAACAACGGGGCGGACAAATCCCTGCCAAGCCAGTTTGTCCTCAGCGCTTCGGACGGTGTGGTCACCGTGAGCGGCGCTTCCGATTCAGCCGCCTACGGCTTCTGGCACGGACACATGGCTGCGGACAAAGACACCCTCGTTCTTGTCCACACCTGGGACACCGTTGATGCAGGCACTTCCGAGCTTCTGGTGCTGACCCGCCAGGCGGCCGCTTACCGGATCTCCGACTTGGCCGGGACGTGGTATATGGCCGATATCGTCTCCAATCCGGGCGCGCCCTGGTGGATGTGGGGGCATCTGACCATCGATACGAACGGCGTTTTTTCAAGTGGATTGGTTGATTACGACGGGGAGCCCGATCATTCCTCCGCCCGGTTTGCCATCGATGCCGCGGGTGAGGTGCGCTGGGACGGAAGGACGACGGACCCCACGGCACCGGGTTATTTTCACGGCCACCTTTCCGCCGACAAGAACACCATTGTTTATAATACCTCGTGGTCCACCTATAAGCCTGGAGCCACGCAGATGGGCGTCCTGACCCGGGCCAGCGGCGGCCCGTTCCCGGTGCTCACGTGGGCGAATCCGGCCGCCATCACGTATGGCGCGGCGCTCTCCGCCGCCCAGCTCAACGCCAAAGCCAGTGTGCCCGGGCAGTTTGTCTACTCGCCCGCAGCCGGCGCCAAACTGCCGGCGGGCACCAACGTCCTGAACGTGACCTTCACGCCGACGGACACGAACCGTTACTACTCCACGACGAAGTCGGTGGCGCTGATTGTCAACAAGGCGAGCCAAACCATCACCTTCAAGCCGCTGCCAACTGTGGAACTGGGCGTGACAAATTTCAGTGCGGGTGCGACCGCTTCGTCGGGGCTGGGCATTGAATACGCGAGCGCCAGTCCCGCGGTGGCTGAGATCGTCGATGGGCTGATCCATGTCACAGGCTCGGGCACGGCGGTGATCACGGCCAGCCAGCCGGGCAACACCGATTACAAGCCCGCTTCGCCGGGCAAGCAGCAGATGCTGACGGTCAAGGCGCGGCTGACGACCGAGGTGTCAGGCGGCACCGGGACGGTGTCGGGTGCGGGGCTGTACCTGCCGGGAGCCAAGGTGGCGCTGACCGCGAGGCCCGCCGCTGGCAGCACCTTCCTGCGCTGGGAGGACGGCTCGCAGGCGGCGGCCAGAAGCTACGCGATGCCGAACGCCAACGCGACGGTGTCAGCGTGGTTCGCGCCGACGACGAACATTCCGCCGCCGGTGGTCGAGAGTCCCGGGGCGGTGCGGGTGACGGTCGGGGTCGCGTTCAGCCTGCCGCTGGCGGTCCGCTCCGACAGCCTGCCGGCCGTCACGGTGACCGGGCTGCCCGCGGGCCTGAGTTACAGCGCGGCCACGAAGCTGGTCACAGGCGTGCCGACGGCGTCGGTCACAAACAAGCCGGTCTCGATCAAGGCCGTGAACGTGAACAAGACGCCGGGAACGAACACGTTCTTCATGACCGTCGATCCGCTGCCTGTCTGGGCGCAGGGAACATTCAACGGAGCGGCCGGCAAGGACGCGCTGGGGAGCGGTCTTGCGACCCTGAGCGTCACCCCGGTCGGGGGCATCTCCGGAAAGATCACGCTGCGGGGGACGAACTTCGCGATCAGCGCCGCTTCCTACTCCTACAGGGAAAGGAAAGGCGCGTTCTGCCTGGCCACCACGGCGAAAGTGTCGCGGGTGGCACTGCCGCTGACCCTGTATGTGTCTGCGCCTGTCATCACCGATACGACGGGGCGGGTGCCGCCGACGCTGGGCAAGGTTGATGGCGACCTCGGCGCCGACAGCGAGGTCCTCCTCTACCGCAATGTATGGAAAGATGCGGGCATGGCGGCCGTGGCCACGAATTATACCGGCTACTACACGGCGGTGCTGCCCGGAGGGGGCGACTTCGGCAGCGGTTACCTGCTCCTTACGGTGGATAAGGCCGGGGGTGTGAAGACGACGGGCAAACTGGCCGACGGCACGGCCGTTTCGCTGAGCGGCGCGCTGCTCCTCGACGAGGCCGGGCGCGCGCTGACGGCGCTCCAGGCCGCGCCGGCGGCGTACCTGGGCGGAAGTCTCTTCGGGCTGGCGGAGTGGGTGGAGCCGGCGGCCGGCGGCCGCCTGTTCGTCCGCGCCTACGCCGGAAGTTCGTTCCTTTGGGACAGCCTCAACCCGCAGGCGACCGGGAGCTACAGCGCGGGGTTCCACCGGAGGCTCGGGCTGGACGGCGGCTGGTACGACACGCTCGGCAACCTGCGCGCGTACTACACGAATGGGACGCTGCGCGTGGGCACGGACGGTTTGCCCGTTCCCGAGCTGCTGGTCGGCACCAACCGCTACGACGCGGTCCGGTGGGATCCGTGCGGCATTACGTTATCGGTTGTGACCAACAGGGGCGGCGTCATGACCGGCCTCGCGGCCCCGAAGACGGGTGCGCCGGTGAAGGCGGGGACCAACGGGTACGACTACGCCTCCGTGACCAACGCGGTCGGCCTGACCATCGGCCTGACGCGTGCGACGGGCGTGTTCAAGGGCGCGTTCAACGCGTGGTTCGACTACCCCAAGACTCACACGTCGAAGAACATCTTATACGAGGGCGCGCTGACGCCCGAACGCGAAGACAAGGAGGACGGCAGCGCGGGCCGCGGCTTCTTCCTGTGGGCGGACAAGAGCCAGTACACGAACCCGCAGAACAAGGCGGTCCTCTACACCTTCAACTGGTCGTACGACCTGAAGATCCTGATGCCCGACGACATGGTGTTGGTTCCGGGCGGGTCGCTGCCGGACAGCGGCAGCGGGGCGGTCACGGTCCAGTCCTTCACCATCGGCAGGTGCGAAGTCACGTGGGCCGAGTGGCGGGCTGTGCGGGACTGGGCGGCGGCGAACGGGTACGACCTCGGGAGCGTCGGCGAGGGCAGTGCGGACAATCATCCGGTGTGTTCGGTAAACTGGTATGACTGCGTGAAGTGGTGCAACGCCCGCAGCGAGAAGGAGGGCCGCGCACCGGCGTACTATACGGACGCCGGGTTTACGTCGGTCTACAAGGCCGGTGAGGTGTTGGAACCGTTCGTCAACGCCGCCGCCGGCGGCTACCGCCTGCCGACGGACGCCGAATGGGCGTTCGCCGCGCGCGGCGGCACGCGGAGCCGCGGTTACGAATACAGCGGCGGTAACGACTTGAACGCGGTGGGCTGGTACTGGGACAACTCCGCAGGTGCGGCAGCGGACCTGTACAGTGGCCACGGGACTTGGCCGGTCGGCGCGAAGGCGGCGAATGAGTTGGGGCTGTGCGACATGAGCGGCAACGTTTATGAGTGGTGCTTTGAATGGTATCCGGGCTACGTAGGGTCGCTCCGCGTGTCTCGGGGCGGGAGCTGGATCAACAACTCGTACGACTGCCGTTCCGCTTACCGCTACAGCAACTTCCCGTACTTCCGGGACAGCTTCATCGGCTTCCGCGCCGCCAGGATCCTGCCCTAGCGCGGTAGAGGCGTCTCTCCCGGCCGGAGCGCTCCCAGACGGGAGAGGGTGGAGCCGGGGCGCGGCAGCGCAAGGCGGGAGGCGGCGCGCGCGGTAGCGCAGGCGACGCCGACCATGCGGCAAAGCCGTCCGGCGCTGCGACTGGACACAGCGCCGGGCAAATTTTGGCGTGGTGACACCCGCCGTCGCACCTGCGGTGCTATGGCGTGGCGAGAGCGGTATTCCGCGCGGCACCGCTTTGTAATCGGTTGGTGGCGACAAAGGTGCGTCGTGTGCGCGTAGCGCTGGGAGCGGGGACACTCCTGTCCCCGTTGTACACGGTTGTGCAACACCGAGCCGCAGGATACGACGAGACGCCCCCCTGCGGATCGACGCTTGGCCGACGTTTCGGGGACAGGAGTGTCCCCGCTCCCGAGCTTGCGACACAGGTTCGCCAGCAACGTTCACTCCTCGAACACCCCGGCCACCAGCGGCGCAGTGACGAAGCTGTTGGACAATGCGGTCGCCAGCCAGCGGTTCAGGGGTCTCGCCAAGGTCAACGAGGCGATCTACTTTACCAAGCTGCTACTCAAGTGAAAGCGGGCTTGAGTCCGCAGCGTGGCTGGTCTATTCTGTGGGCTTGAAGAGCGCGGCGCACGTCTGGCGTGATAGAGGAAAACCATTTTTGCAGGACAAGACGTTTCATGAGAGAAATCATATCGAGGATGGCCGTCAGCGCTGCGACAGTATGCGTTGCGGCTACGTCGTCTGGCACGATCACGAATTCGATCGGCATGCGGCTCGTGCGGATCGAAGCGGGGCGTTTTCGGATGGGTCAGGACGGCCCTGCGGCTGGCCCTGGGTGTGAAGGTTGTGAAGGAGTAGGGAACGCACATGCAACTACCTCTGATTGATCTGCTGGTCTTTGCCGCCTACATGGTGGGCATCATTCTGTTCGGCTGCTCGTTCTATTTCCGCAAGGGGGCGAACGAGGCCGAGGCGTTCACGTCCGGCGGCGGGCGCCTGCCCGCGTGGGCGGTGGGCATGTCGATCTTCGCGACGTTCGTCAGCAGCATCAGTTTTCTGGGGCTGCCGGCCAAGGCTTACGTCGGCAACTGGAACGCCTTCGTGTTCAGCCTCTCGATCCCCGTGGCGTCGTGGATGGCCGTGCGCTTCTTCGTGCCGCTCTACCGCAGCCTGAACTGCGTCTCGGCCTACAGCTACCTGGAGACGCGCTTCGGGCCGTGGGCGCGCGTCTACGCCTCGCTGTGCTACCTGGTCACTCAGGTGGCGCGTATGGGCACGATCATGTACCTGCTGGCGCTGCCGCTGAACGCGCTGCTGGGCTGGTCGATCCCTGTGATCATCGTGGTCACGGGTGTCGGGACGTTGCTCTACTCGATGATGGGCGGCATTCAGGCGGTGGTGTGGACCGACGCGATCCAGGGGATCATCCTGATCGGCGGCACGGTCCTCTGCCTCGGCGTGCTGCTCTTCTCGATGCCGGAAGGCGTCGGGCAGACCTGGCAGATCGCGACGTCCGCGAACAAGTTCAGCCTCGGCAGTTGGAGTCTCGCGGACTGGGGGCACGAGACCTTCTGGGTCTGCTTGCTTTACGGCGTGTTCATCAACCTGCAGAACTACGGCATCGACCAGAACTACGTGCAGCGCTACATGACCGCGCGCACGCACCGCGACGCGGTGCGCTCCACGCTTTTAGGGTCACTGCTCTACGTGCCGGTCTCGTTCCTCTTCTTCGCTATAGGCACGTCGCTGTTCGCCTACTACCAGGCGCGGCCGGAGCTGCTGCCGCCGGAGATCGCGGCCCGGCCCGACCAGATCCTGCCGTACTTCATCGTCAAAGGCCTGCCGGTCGGTGTGACGGGGCTCCTGATCGCGTCGATCTTCGCGGCGGGCATGAGCACCATCGCGACGAGCCTCAACAGCGGCGCGACGATCCTGCTGGTCGACTATTACAAGCGCTACGTCAATCCCGCTGCTACGGACAGGCAGTCGCTGCGCCTGCTGCAGGGCGGCACGCTGGTGCTCGCGCTGCTCGGCGTCGGCTGCGCACTGGCGATGATGCGCGTGAAGAGCGCGCTGGACGTCTGGTGGCTACTCTCGTCCGTGTTCAGCGGCGGTATGCTGGGCCTCTTTCTCCTGGGCTTCTTCTCAAAGAAGGCGCGCAATCCCGAGGCGGTGCTGGGCACGGTGCTGGGCGTGCTGGTGATCGCGTGGGTCAGCGTGTTCCAGAAGATGTGGCCGCTGCCGGTCAAGCTGCACGCGAACCTCTCGATCGTGCTCGGGACCTCGGTGATTTTTGTCACGGGATTTGTTCTGTCGGCTCTGCTGCGTCAGGCTCGCGGGGAGAAGTAACAGGAGGAAAACTGGAAAGTTGGAATGCGGGAATACTGGAATGATGGAATGCTGGAATACTGGAGTAACACAGCGTATCTCCTTCTCCCAATCCCATCATTCCACTCTTCCAATATTCCATCATTCCAGTGAGGTTACGAGGAGTAGGAGAATGAAAAAGCTGTATCTGTCTGCCCTGTGTGGCGCTGGCGCGCTTCGCGTGTTCGCCGCTGAAGTCGGTGGGGCGGTGTTGGTCTCGGAGTTCATCAACGACCCCATGCCCACGCCGGCGTGCCACGCCTCGACCCTCGCCGAGTCCGGCAAGGGGCTGGTCGCGGCCTGGTTCGGCGGCACGCGCGAGGGCGATAAGGACGTGGGCATCTGGCTGTCGCGGCAGGAGAACGGGAAATGGCTGCCCGCCCAAGAGGTCGCGAACGGCGTGCAGGCCGACGGCACGCGTTACCCGTGCTGGAACCCGGTGCTGTTCCAGCCCAAGCAAGGGCCGCTGACGCTGTTCTACAAGGTGGGGCCGGACTGCACGTGGTGGTGGGGGGAGCGGCGGGTGTCGCACGATCAGGGCGCGACCTGGTCAAAGCCTGCGCGGCTGCCGAACGGCATGATCGGGCCGATCAAGAACAAGCCGCTGGAACTGCCTGACGGCCGCGTGCTGTGCGGGGCCAGCACCGAGTTCGGGCCGTGGCTGGTGCATGTCGAGACGACGGGCTGTGACGGCGCGACATGGTCGAGGACAGGGCACCTGCACGGTCGGGACGTCAATGCCATCCAGCCGAGTTTTCTGACACATCCGGGCGGCGCCCTGCAGATGGTGGGGCGGACAAAGGAAATGCGCGTGTTTTCCATTTTCTCCAAGGACGGCGGGGCGACGTGGGGCGAGATCTCGCTGCTGGAGGTGCCGAACCCGAACTCGGGGACGGACGCGCTGACGCTGAGGGACGGGCGTCACCTGCTGGTCTGCAACCCCGTGCCGAAAGGGCGCTCGCCGCTGGTGGTGATGCTCTCGGAGGACGGTCTCGTATGGCGGGAGGCGCTCACGCTGGAGAGCGAGCCGGGCGAGTTCTCGTATCCGGCGGTGATCCAGACGGCGGACGGCAAGATCCACATCACGTATACCTGGAAGCGGCTCAAGGTGCGGCACGTGGTGCTGGATCCTGCGAAGTTGAAATGATGGGGGGGACTCATGAGCAACAATAACGCGTGGTCGATAATCTCGCTTTGCGCAGGATTGGCGTGCCCTGCATTTGCAGCGCACGCGCTTCAGCGCGTCGAGACGGACGAGGCAATCGTCACAGGCAGCGGCTGGTCGTTGCAGCCGCTGGCCAACGGCAAGCCCGCCTT
The DNA here is from genome assembly GCA_964390795.1 of uncultured Lentisphaeraceae bacterium. Taxonomy (GTDB): domain Bacteria; phylum Verrucomicrobiota; class Kiritimatiellia; order RFP12; family UBA1067; genus CAYMLQ01. Next base: position 5,133 of record CAYMLQ010000036.1, on the reverse strand, counting down.
CGCGAACCGCACTTTCGTCTGGGCGGAGCTGCCCGCTGAAGCCAAGCAGTGGGCCTACACGCAGACGGCCGGCGGCGTGCGCGCGGAAATCCTCGTTGAGGCGCGCAAGGACATGACCGTGTATCTGGCGACGGCCCTCTCTCAGAAGGGCCTCGACCTGAACGAGTGGAAACCGACAGGCATCTCGTTCCGCTACACGGACGGCGGGAAGACCGCGCTGCAGCTCTATTCGCGGAAGCTCAGGGCAGGCGCGAAGCTGGCGCTGCCGCAGGGCAACTGGGCGGGCGGACTGCTGGTGTTGGGCGTGCCGGAGTTCGCGGACTTCGAACGCCTGCCGTTCAACAACCCCGGGCTCACGGTGGAGCTGGGTGTGGGTCTCTGGGCGTGGCCGCTGCCCATGGACTTCGACGGCGACGGTGACCTCGACCTAGTGGTCGCGTGCCCGGACAAGCCCTATAACGGCGCCTATTTCTTCGAGAATCCCACGCCCAAGGGCGAGAGGTGCGCCCTGCCGGTTTTCAAGGCCGGGCGCCGCCTCAGCGCGGCGCCTTCCAATGTGCAGGTCAGCTTTGTGGACGGCGAGCCCAAGGTGTTGTCGCCCGCCACGGCCTATCCCGATTTTCTCAAAACGGGCTTCGCCACGGGTGTGAAGATTGAAGGCGTCAATGCGAACGTCCACACGAACAACGTGCGCGCCAACATGTGGCGGTATACGGACTTCGATGGCGACGGCGCGCAGGACCTGATCGTCGGCGTGGGCGACTGGAAGACCTACGGCTGGGACAACGCCTATACTTGGGACGGCATGTGGACCAACGGCCCGCTGCACGGTTACGTCTACGTCGTGCGCAACGGCGGCTCGACCGCCGCGCCGGCGTACGCCGAACCGGTCAAGGTTCTGGCCGGCGGCAAGCCGGTGGACGTGTTCGGCTGGCCCTCGCCCAACTTCGCGGACTGGGACAGCGACGGCGACCTCGATCTGCTGTGCGGCGAGTTCCTCGACGGCTTCACGTACTTCGAGAACACCGGCACACGTAAACAGCCGGTCTATGCGGCAGGCGTGCGCGTGCGGCGGCCCGACGGTCAGCCGCTCACGATGGACTTGCAGATGATCACGCCCACGGCGGTCGACTGGGACAAGGACGGCGACCTCGACCTGATCTGCGGCGACGAGGACGGACGCGTGGCCTTTATCGAGAATACGGGCAAGCGGGATGCGAACCGCACGCCGCTTTTTCTGACGCCGCGCTATTTCCGCCAGGAGGCTCAGGACGTCAAGTTCGGCGCGCTGGTCACCCCGTTTGGCTGCGACTGGGACGGCGACGGCGACTGGGATCTGGTCTGCGGCAACACGGCGGGCTACATCGCCTTTGTCGAGAACCTCAGCGGCAAGGGCGTGGCGCAGCCGAAATGGGCCGAGCCTAAGCGGCTGGAGGCGGGGGGGCAGACACTCCGTATTCTGGCGGGGCCGAACGGCAGTATCCAAGGGCCAGCCGAGGCGAAGTGGGGCTATACCACGCAGACCGTGGCGGACTGGGACGGCGACGGACTGCCGGACATCATTGCGAATTCGATCTTCGGCAAGGTACACTGGTACCGCAACGTCGGCACGCGGTCAGAGCCGAAGCTGGCTGCGGCTCAGCCCGTGGCGGTCGAGTGGGAGGGTGCGCAGCCGACCTTGGCGTGGGGCTGGCTGCGTCCTGAAGGCCAGGCGCTACTGACCCAGTGGCGCACCACGCCGGTGACCGCGGACTGGAATAAAGACGGGCTGGTCGATCTGCTGGTGCTCGACCAAGAGGGGTATTTCTCCTTCTTTGAGCGTGCCGTGCGCGGGGGCAAGCGGGTGCTGTTGCCTCCGAAGCGCATCTTCTGCGACGAGAAGGGCACGCCCTTGCAGTTCAACGCCAAGGCGGCCGGCAAGAGCGGGAGGCGCAAGCTCTGCGTGGTGGACTGGGATGGCGACGGGCTGCTCGATATTCTGATCAATTCGAAGAACGCCGAGTTATGGCGGCAGGCGGGCGAGAAAGACGGGCGCTTCCTCTTCAAGAGCATGGGCAACCTGCATCCGAAGAATATCGAAGGCCACGACGTGAGCCCGACCGTGGCGGACTTCGACGACGACGGCGTCCCGGATTTCATCGGCGGTGCGGAGGACGGGTATTTATACTATCTGCACAATTCGCGCGGCGGTGCGGCAAACGCACCCGCAGCAAAGCCGTAAGACATGTGTTGGGAGAGAAAAGAATCACGGACGGTTCAGGATTCCTAGACCAGAAAGGTTATGCGAATTCGGATTCACTTCTCATGACAAGTGAATCTGACAAACCGAGCGACGGACTGATGAACACAGGGTGGATTGGTTCACGCCAAGACCCGAAGACCCCAAGATGAGAAAGCACCTCTTCTTACCTTTGGGTCTCCGGGTCTTGGCGTGAGATCTTTTCCACACTTCGCGAGGTGTGAACAGACCGTTGAGACCTTCGCCGCAGCAGGCCGACCGGACAAGGCAGACCCGAAAACCCTCGACGGGTGCATGGCAGTTCTGTGGGTGCTTGATCTCGTCAAAGGGGACGCGCATGGGGGAGTGGGCGGACACTCTGTCACAGGGGCGTCCCGTATCCCGCGCGTCGATCTGGCGGTCGGTCGCGTGAAGCTGGCGCTGGACAGACTCTTTCTCGTCGGGAGAGCGCGCGGCGTTTGCCCGCGCGTGCAAGGCGGTCATCCTTTCCGCAGCCTGCCGCAATGCGGCCGCCGCCTCTTCGCCAGGTATCGCGAGGCGGGGACAAGCGTGTAATGCTTTTGATCGACGATGCGATATCCTGCTCGGTCTGAACGACGCCATGCTGGTCACTGCCGACTTTGGCCTGAACAGGAACGATTAACTGCCTGTTCCCGCCGGTCAATATGGCGGACGCAGTTCCTTGACCCAACGGACATCGTGCGAAACCAACTGATTGCGCGGATCGTCTAATGCCCGTTTGCCGATTATCGAGAACCCTTGGCAGGGCGCGCCACCGAAGACCACATCGATGTCGCCTACTTCGCGCCGAAGAGCGCGAAGCGGCTGAACTGCATGTCCTTGTCGCCGCCGTGCGCGCGGATCTCCAGCTTATAGTGCTGGAAGGCTTCGGGCTGCTTGACGGCGTAGCCTTTGAGGTGGAAGCGCGCGCTGAAGGACTGGTCTTTCTGGCGGTCGAGTTCTTTCCACGTCTGGCCGTCCGCCGAGCCGTAGAGCGCCCATTCGCGCGGGTCACGGGCGTCGTTGTCGTTCGACGAACTGAGCGTGTAGAAGGCGGCGGCGGCGGGCGCGACGAGCGAGCAGGTGACGAAGGCCTTGCCGTCCCACAGTTGGCAGTACTTGGCGTTCGGGTTCGAGCCGACGCCCTTGGCCGGGCCTTCGTGGTCGCCGTAGCCGGGCTTGTTGCCCTTGACGGAGGCGGGGACGATCTCGAGAGGCTTCAGGCCCGCGAGCCGCTGATTGAGTTCGGCCTGCTCCTTTTCCGTGTCGGCGACCTCCCACGTGGCGGGCTTGCCGGTCTTGGCGAAGCCGCTCCAGAGCGCGGGGACGTTCGCGACGGGGATCTGGTCGTTCTGGTTCAGCAGGCCGGCCTGGTAGGCGTTGAACCAGCGCACGCAGGCGGCGACCTCGAGTTCGAGGCTGGGCGACATATGCTCGTATTCCAGCGTCAGGTAGCCCTTGAAGCCCTGGGCCTTGAGTTCGTCCAGCACGGCCTTGAGCTCGCCCTTGCCGGAGCCGTAGGGCACCGGGCGCAGTTTGGCGTCGTCGGCGATACCCTCGACGTCCACGAGGTGCAAGGCTACGAACCTGCCCTTGAGCAGGCGCACGCCGTCGAGCGGGCGCGTGTTCGCGCACATCCAGTGGCCGATGTCGGCGCCCGCGCCGATATTCTTGCCGCGGCCTTCGAGCTGTTTGAGCATGGCGACCGGGAGGCCCTCGGCCTGACGGTGGTTGTGGAGCGCGACCTTGACGCCGGACGCGTCGGCGGCCTTCTCGGCGAGGTCGAGTTTCGCGCGGTCGTTGCTGGCCTCGATCTGGATGACGCCGATGCCGAGGACTTTCGCGAACGCCATCAGCTTGTTCCACTGCGCGTCGCTGGCCGCGCCGGTGACGCCGTAGGCCACGACCTTGAGGCCCGAGGCGTCGATGAACGTTTTGAGCTGCGAGAGGGTGTCGGGCGTGATCGTGTTGTAGTCGGTCGTGCCCTCGAAGCCCGCTCCGAGCCGCTGGCCGGGGTAGGCCTCGATGTACTTCAGGCCGAGGCGCTTGGCGGTCTCGACCGTCTCGACGAAGGTGCGGTCGCGGAAGGTGTAGGCCTGGACCGCGAGCCGCAGATCCTGGGCGGTGGCCGCGCCGCAGAGGGCGAAGAGGATGAGTGCCGAAATACGTGTGTTCATGGCTGTGTCCTTGATGAGCTTAAAAGAGAGAATCGAACGCTCAACTTTCAACGTTCAACGCTCAACGCTCAAGTTGGGATTGGTCTCACTTGAACGTTGAGCGTTGAACGTTCTTTCGGGGTTAAAACATTCTGTAGGTCTTGTCGATGAAGGCCTGGGCCTCGGGGCGGTCGCAGCGGAGCGCCTTGGCGTCCCAAGCGAAGGGCACTTTGGCGCGCACGGCGACGTTGCCGAGCAGGGCCATCTCGGTGAGCGGGCCCGCGTAGTCGAAGTTCGAGACCGCGGCCTCGACTTCGCCGCGGATGGCCTGCAGCCAGTTCTGGTAGTGGCCGTCCTTGACGCGCTCGAGGGTTTTGGGCGGGCGCTTGAAATCCTTCATGGCGCTTTCGGGGATCAGGCGCGGCGAGTCGCAGTAGTCGTTGGTGTCCATGATCACGCCCTTGGAGCCGAAGTAGAGCTGTCCGCTGCCGGACAGCTCGCGGTCGGCTTCGAGTGCGGCGGGGCGGGGCGGTTTTTTGGAGCCGTCGAACCACTTGACGGTCACGGGCGGCATGCCCTTGCGGGCGGGGAACTCGTAGGTGACGACCGAGCCGGCGGGGCAGGAGCGGTCGCTGCCGCCGTCGACTTCGGCTGAGACACGCGAAGGCGCACCGAGGCTGAGCGCCCAGAAGCTGGCGTCCATGGTGTGGCAGCCCATGTCGCCGATCGCCCCGCAGC
>CAYMLQ010000035.1:0-29039 GCA_964390795.1 uncultured Lentisphaeraceae bacterium | reverse complement strand
GGTTCAGGGTTTCTGGAGCGTCAAAGTCTTGCGATTGCGATTTCACACTTCATGAAGTGTGGAAATATCGCAGCCCCCGCAACGCTTTCATGCCAACGCTTTCATGCAACGCTTTCCGCATTGACAATTTGAACACAAAACGGCATCATTTGAACACAAAAAGCGAAGGGAGGGAAACATGGCAACCACCACCGTAACGATCCGCGTCGATGACGCGTTGAAGTCTGCGGCGACCGAGGCGTTCGAAGGCATGGGGCTGAGTTTGGCCAACGGCATTTCAATCTACCTGACGCGCGTGGCCGCAACGAAGTCCATCCCGTTCAAGGTCGAAGTACCCGCATACACGCCGTCGCCGACCTTCGGATTGACGGGAGAAGCGTATAAGCAACACCTGCTCGACGCCAAGAAACGCATCTTGAACGGCCAGTATTCAGAGCACGAACTGAGCGAGGTGTGACATGGGTATCCACTTTGACGATGTCGCGTGGCAGCACTACCTTGACTGGCAACACCTCGACCGGAGAACGCTGAAGAAGATCAACAGCCTGCTGGAATCCATCCGGCGCAACGGGTATCAGGCGATCGGGAAAGTGGAACGACTGAAAGGCGATCTCTCCGGTCTCTACTCCGTCCGGATCGATGCCAAGAACCGGTTGGTGTTCTATGTCAAGGGCAGCGACGTCGTCATCGCGTCCTGCTCGGGGCATTACGGAGACACATGAAGCGCGGCACCGCCGCCCGGACTGCGCAAACAAAGCGGCGTCGCGCGGGATACCGCTCTTGCCACGTCATAGCACCGCAGGTGCGACGGCGGGTGCCGCACGCACTCCAAATGAACCCGTCCGCCGCTCCCCGTGTCCTGCGGTCTCCGCATGTTGTACCGCCTTCAGGCGGCGGTTCGACAATGCAGCGTTGCCGGCTGAAGCCGGGACAACATGCCTTGGTTGCGCAGACCTGCGGCGTCCGTTCGTTGTACCGGCTTTAGCCGGCCCAGATCCTGGCGCGTCCGGGCACGCACACGTTTGCGGCTCACGGCTAATCTGTGGCCAGGACAACACGGAAACCGCAGTCGTAGCCGCGGTACGACGGGTTGCTGTTGAGGTTGCGGTAGGCCGACGCGCAGGAGCTGCCGTTGTGGCCCCAACTCCCGCCGCGCATCACGCGATACGAGCCTGACACCACACCCTTCGGATCACTTTCCGACCCGGAGTAGTTTCCGCGCCAATCCAAGCACCATTCCCTGACGTTGCCATGCAGGTCATACAGGTCCCACGCGTTGGGCGGGTAACTGCCGGCTTTCGCCGTGCCCACACTCGTGTCGCCGTTCGGCGTGACGTCCCCAGCATTGCCTTTGTACCTCCCAACCTCGGAAAGGTTCGGACATTTCATCTCCGAGGTCAGAACCTTGCCGCTGTTCAGCGCGGTCGGCGTGCCCGCGCGGCAAGCGTACTCCCACTGCGCCTCGGCCGGCAAGTCAAAGGCCTGGCCGGTCCGCGCCCGCAACCGGCCCAGGAACGAGGCCGCGTCCACGCTGTTGGTAACGGGCCAGCCCGCGCCGTCGACCTTGCCGCGGATATCGTCGTAGCTCACCCTCTCGACTGGGCGGGCCTCGCGGCATCTGTCATTGTTGAAATGACTCGGCCAGTCGCCCATCACCCGCTCCCATTGTTTCTGCGTCACCTCGAAAACGCCGATGTAGAAGCCTTTCGTGAGTGTGACCTCGTGCTGAGTCTCGTCGTCTTTGCGGCCCACTTCATCGTTCGGGCTACCCATGACGAACGTCCCCGGCTCTAGCTTTCGAAGCACCAGTTTCTCGGTCTTGTACTCGTCTGTCCAGCGCCTTCTGGTACTGCTGCTGCACCCCGGCGAACTTGGGCTGGTAAGCCTGGGTGATACCCTCCGAGTTCTTCTGATACACCTCCCGGAAAGTCTTCAGGTCTGCAGCCCCAACGGACACCAGGCACACGCACGAGAACAGGCAGAGCAACAGCGGTCTAAATTCTATTCTCATAATACCCTTCCTTTGGAAGTCGCCAGCGGATTGACAACCTCGATCCCATCAAACTGCAAAAAATCCGTGTCGGCCGTGTAGATCCTGCGCACGGCGTGTTCGTGCATCAGTGCGACGGTGCGCAAATCGAAAAAGAGGTTTCCGCTCAACTGCGGTGATCGAGCCAGAAGCCGGCGCAGGCAGTCCCAGTGCGCCTGCCCGGCGGCCAGCACGTCGAAGCGCCCCGAATTCAGCAGCACCTCCAGAAAGCGCAGCGCCTCGCGCGCGGTCAGAGGCTTCGGAAAGACGCGCGGATGGGTCGCCACACGCAGGAACTCGTAGCAGATTCCCTCCGTGAGAAACCACAGGCCGGCGCTCAGACCGCAGTCCGACAGGAAGCGCCTAGCCGACGGATGCTCCGCCGCACCGCTGTTGGCCGCGTAGAGCAGGAGGTTCGTGTCGATGACGCCGCTCATGCCCCCTCCATGGCCCGCTCCAAAGCCTCGCGATCGGCCACGTTCACCCGCGGCCGACCCATCGCATACACCGGCAGCTCAAAGCGCATCGGCTGGCGCTCCGAACGCAGCCTCAGCCCGTCGCGCAGCAACTCGTTCACGACTGCGGAGATGTCGCGAACCTCCTGGCGCGCGAGATCCCTAACGCCGTCCATACAACTGTCTTCCAGCACGAGTGTTGTCCTTTTCATATGTATAAGCATACGGCTGACGCATACGTATGTCAAGCCGTAATCGGTTGGTGGTGCGAGAAGAAGCGGAAATCGGATGATTCGGCCGTATCGGAGAGTCTGCACAGAGTGCTTTGCAGACAGGATGAACAGGATGGCTTCAGCGGCTCAGCGGGGACGCTTCGCCCTACCCGCTGCGCACGGGAAACGCGCCCTGTCCGAAGGCGGTAGGGCGAAGCGTCCCCGCTGAGCCGTCGTCACTGTGCCCACTCGCCCAGAAACTCGGCAGCCTGGCGGTACCGCGCAAGCAGCCGCTCGTACTCGTCGGCATTCTCCCTCTCCGGTTCATTCCTGTCCGTCACCGCCGAGACCTCGTCGATGATGCCAAAGTCCTTCCACAAGCCGACCCCCACGCCCGCGACCGCCGCCGCTCCCAGCGCCGCCGCCTGCTGCCCGGCACGCGTCCGCACAACCGGCATGGCATACACGTCCGCGTAGATCTGGCGCCACAACGGGCTGTTCGCGCCGCCGCCGACCAAGGTCAGAGGCTCGGCGACCGGCGTCAGACGGCACAGTTCGTCCAGCACGTTGCGCAGCCCCAGCGCGATACCCTCCAGCGCGGCCCGCAACAGATCCGCGCGCGTGTGCCGCAAGTCGATGTTCAGGAACGCGCCGCGAACCGCAGGCGTCACGTCCAGCGCGTTCCCGCCCGCCAGCGACGGATTGAACAGCGCCCCGTTCGCGCCGACCGGAGCGGCCGCCGCCTCGTCGTCCATCAGCCGGTACGCGCTGACGCCTTCGCGGGCGGCCCGCTCCACCAGGTCACGACACAGGTGGTCGCGCACCCAAGCGAGCGACGTCCCCGCCGAGAAGATCGCCAAGGCCGACACGTATTGCCCCGGCACCACGTGGTCGAACACATACGGCCGCTTGGCCGCATCGAGCAGCGGCTCCGCCGACGAGACCGCGATCCAACTTGAAGACCCAAGAGAATTGTAGGCCCGCCCCTCTCGGAACGCGCCCGCGCCCAGGCTCATGCAGGCGTTGTCTACACCGCCCGCGACGACCTTGACCCGTAGCGGCAGCCCCAATTCGTTCGCGGCAGCCGCCGTCAGGGTTCCCAGCACCTGTGTGGCAGGGACAATCTCGGCAAGAATCGCCGCGTCAAGCCCCGACGCCTGAATCAGCCGCGACGAATATCGGCGCGCCTTCAGGTCGTACACGCCCGAACCGGAGGCGTATGAATGATCCGTTGCCCTCACGCCGGTCAGCCGATAGTTGATGTAGTCTTTGGTGCCGAGCACCGTGTGGATGCGGCTGAACATCTCCGGCTCTCGATCCCGGAACCACATCAGCTTGAAAACCGAATAGAGCGCCGGCGGAAAGCCGCTGCCGGTCATGAGATACCAGTTTTCTTCCGAAATATTCCGGAAGAACTCAGCCGGCTGCGTGTCGGGCCGAGCGTCGGACCAGATCGGCACCTTCTCCCGCAGCAGACGCCCCTGCGCGTCCAGCGGCACGACGCCCAGGCTGTGCCCCGAAATCCCGATCGCCTCGACCTGTTCCGCAGTCCCCTCGGGCAGCCCGGCCAGCAGCTTCCGCGTGCTCGCCACCGTGGCCTGCCACCAATCATCAGGCCGCTGCTCGTGAAAGCCGTGCGCCGGATAGAGCGTCGGATACGCGTCAAACCCGTCGGCCAGACACGTGCCAGCCTCATCATAAAGCGACGCCTTGATACCGCCCGTTCCGAAGTCGTATGCCAAGATGTAAGCCATAACAGGTTCCTTTGCCCCGACACCTGCGTATCCCCGGTGGCCCGCGATGTCCCCATCGCGGGGCGCGTTCGGAGAACGCGCGCTACCTTTTGTTCTGCCGGCATCAATACTGCTCTGAAGACGGCTTGCCTGTACCGCCTGCCGCCGCTTCAAGGATAGCCTGCGCGGTACGCACGCCGATGCCGAAGCGCCGCACGCCGCGCTCGTACATCGCCAGCAGCGTCTCCAGATCGCGTACGCCTCCGGCGGCCTTCACCTGACACCGCCCGCCGACGGCCCGCTTCATCAGCGTCACGTTCTCCAGCGTCGCGCCGGTCGGCGCCCAGCCCGTGCCGGTCTTGACCCAGGCCGCGCCCGCCTCCGCGCACCACTCGCACGCCCGCACGATCTCATCGTCGGTCAGCCAGTGGCACTCGAGGATCACCTTCACGGGCCGGCCGCCAGCGGCCTCCGCAACGGCACGCACATCGCGCACGTACAGGTCTTTCTTCCCGGCCTTAAGCCAGGCGAGGTTGTTGACCATATCGATCTCGCGACACCCCATCTGCACAAGTTCGGACGCCGTGGCGGCCTTGACGGCGGTGGTCTCGCCGCCGCCCGGAAAGCCGACCGCGCCGCCCGCGAACACCGCGCTGCCCGCCAGCAGATCGACCAGATACGGCGTGTGCGCGGGCAAGGCGAACACCGCCACACAGCCGTGCCGCTTCGCCAGCTCCGCAGACTGCCGGATCTCCTCAAGCGTACTGTCCGCCCGCACCGCGCTGACGTCCATCATCCCCGCGATTTCTTTCGCCGTCATACGCAGGTAAACCCGCCGTCAATCACCACGTCCGAGCCGGTCATGTAGCTCGACGCCTCGCTCGCCAGGTAGACGTAGAGGCCCATCAGCTCTTCGGGTTTACCCAGGCGGCGCATCGGGATCTGCGGTTTCCACAGCGCGTGAAACTCGGTCAGCGGTTCGACCAGCTCGGTCATGATGTAGCCGGGGCTGACGCTGTTCACCCGGATGCCGTGCGGCGCGAACTCCACGGCCATGGCCTTGGCCAACTGCATCGCCGCCGCCTTCGAGGCGCAGTAGTGCCCGATCTTCTGAGGCGTGTTGATCACCCGCGCCGACATCGAGGCCGTGACGATGATGCTACCGCCCCCGCCCTGCGCGATCATCCGCCGGGCGCAGGCCTGCGCGGTCAGGAACACGCCGCTCACGTTGATCTTCTGGATGAGTTCGAACTCCGCCAGCGACATCTCCTCCAGCCCTTTGAGCGTCACGATGCCCGCGTTGCAGACGGCCACGTCGATCCGGCCCCACTCCGCCACCACGCGGCACACCATGCCGTCAACCGACTCCTGCGAGCCGACATCGCACGCCACGGCCATCACCCGGTCGCCGTACTCCTGCCTGAGTTCGGCCAAGGTTGCAGGCAGTTTGTCATCATCCAAAGCCGCCAGCGCCACGCGGGCGCCCGCCTGCAAGTAGCCCAGCGCCACACGCTTGCCGATGCCGCATGACGCGCCCGTCACCACCGCCACCTTGCCGTCCAACCTGAATTGCTCCAAAACCGTCTTCATGAGCGCCTCCCTTACTTTGTGAATCGTTCTGCGGGCCGCTCCCGCTTTCTCGCCGCCACCCTTCCGCCAGTAGAAATGACGTTTTCAGATATAAACATCATTTCCACATGTAGAAATGTTGCCATAAACTGGCTGCTGGACGCAAGCCTTCTTGTGCGCAAATACCGGTCTTAATCCGCCAGGTCGAGGCCGCCTTGCCGTCCAACGGAAGGTTATACGTCAGCGTATAGGTACGGCTGCCCTCATCGTAGTCCGTCTGCCAGAAATCGTTCCCGTACACCGCCTGGTCGAGTCGGATCTCTTTGCCATCAACAATTTCAAACACGGCGACATCCTTGACCGCATCGAGCCCTTCGACGCGCAGCGGCACAAAACCGACCCCGCCCGTGATGCCGACATCGATAACGGGCGCTTCGGCATGGATGACAAGCGGATAGCGGTGCATGACCTTACCGCCGCGCGCCGTCACCCGGAGGTCATTTCCGATAGCTTCGCGATAGACCGTTCTCCAAGAGGCCGGATGCTCGGCCAGGTGTTTTCTGAACTCCTCGTTCGGCCCGTAGTAGTCATCGGCAATCCGCGGCAGGGTCATCCACTCGGCCTCAAACGCAACCGTGTCTCCAGGGATGAATTCCGTCACCTCCTTGGGCGCGACCAGCAGCAAGTCGAGATCGAGTCCGCCGCCCTCCTTCTGAACGTTATGCACCGGCAGGGAGATCGTCGGATTTGTAAATGCCCTTCCGCCGATCGTCGCCTGGTAGGAGCGGATGACCAGCGCCCGGCTGCCTGTTCCCCAGTCTCTGCCGTTGGTGTGTCTCGCTCCGGGAAAGGCCACCCACCAGGGGCCTGCGCCAGCGAGCGTGACGCGGTCGATGAAACGGTCACGAGGCTTGAGCTGGGCAGGCACGCTCTGTTCAGAAAGCAAGCCTGCCTGATTGCCGTAGGCGATGCGCGGCGTGACGTAGTCGCCGGTTCTGCCCATTTTGAAGAACCAGACCCCGTCGCACGGCGAAGGGGTGCGAAACGTGTAGCTCAACGTGTTCACCGTCCGCGCATAGTCATCCGTCCGCATCGTCTGGACCTGCGCTTTCAAGGCGACCTCGCGGTCGGCACCGTAGAAGCCGGCGTAGCGGACATCGGTGAGGCACGGCCCTTGCGCAAGGTACGCGGTCTTCAAGTCGCGGAAGGCCAATTTCCCGCCGGCGCCGTTCGTCATTCCCAGCCAGTCCCCGCCCCAGCCGGCATCGGTCCAACTCCACCGCGTTCCCTTCAGCCCGTTTCGCGCCATGAGCAGTCGCACGTCGGTGATGGCGATGTCCACCAGGCTCATATCCATATCCAGGCAGAAGGTCTCGCCCCAGCAGCCGATCGCCAACTGGTCCCAGCGCCCGTTGCCGCCTTTGCCGGAATAGCCGATCAGGCTCAGCTGCGCATGGCTGGCCGACGGCAGCGCGCCATAGAAGCCGTAGGCGACGCGCAGGAGGTATTCCGTGCGTCCGGGCTTTGCGGGAAGCGACGTATAGGCCATCAGATACGCGCCCATGGGCGCAAAATGCCAGTTTTTGCTCAATTGCACCGGGATGCCGGTCGGGCGGCCCTCCTTGTCGCAGAGTATCGGACAAAGCCCCGTGATGTTGGCCGGTGAGCGGAAATCGAGCAGGAACGGAACCTCCTTTGCAACCGTGTCGGGATTGACGACGGTGATCGAAAAATCATCATAGTCCCGGATGTCCGTATAGCCCGCCTTGAACCTCCGCTTGATTTTCGGCGCCGAGGCGACGTAACAGTTCTTTTTTCCGTCGAACGCGACTGGAAAAACGTTGTTGGTTCCTGATGAAACCTGAATGGCGAATCCGGCCTCTGGCTTGCGGAGGTTGAGATGCGTATTGCCAACTGTCAGGGAAACCAGCTGGTTCGTCGCGCACGCACCGTCGATCCTCTGCTCAACCGTGCTAGACCAGTCAAGCCCTTTGATCCCGAATTTCAACCGTGCCTCTTTCCACGTGTTGGAAACGTTCGGCCCAAGCGAGGCCGTGAAGGTGAGCGAATCTGGCCACGCCGTCAGAAACAAGCTGGCCGCGCAAGGCAAGCGATGGCCATCGGCAGCCAGAAAATTCAGGCCTTCCAGTTCGAAATTCTGCACGAAGCGCCCCGACTCCCACATCTTCGCAGCCCCCAAACGACGTGGGTCCCGGTCCGTACCCGCCGAGCAGTTTGTCGCTGCATAGAGCCGTCCATCCACCTCCAGCGTGATGCCGAGCTCGGCGGCGGGAACTCGGCACAAGGTGTCCGCGTCAGCATCCAACGCCGCCAGATAACCAGGCGCAACAGCCGTAGAACGGGCGAACCGCGCTTTTCCGAAATCGCCGAGATTCAGCGTGAAGTCGTACCCGCTGGCTCGAATAGCCAAAATCTCCGGGCTTTGATCGGTCGTGTGTTTCCGCCACCCGTTGAGCCAGCAGGAATAGGTGTACCCGGACGTATGAACGGAGGGTGCCGTTGCAGGTTCTTTCTTTGCGGCCGGCGTGTCGCACCCGCACAGAACAAAATACAGCGGAATGCCGACCCACATAACCATTTGATTTTTCATTGTGGGAAACCCTTTGACGGCGGACTCACTAAATCACCGGAATCAAACGCAGCGCCGTGACACGGATGTTCTTACCGTCTATACCCGTGGGGCCGAACGCGAGTCGCTGTGTGCCGGGCTTTGGAAAATCGATGACCCCGATGCGATAGGTGCGGAAGCGAGGAAGCGCGCCGCCGAACGCCTTGCGCGCCGGACGCTCGCCGGTGTCGATCAGCGGGAAGGTCAGGTTGTTGTCGCCGCAGCGTATGCCCCACTCGGAGTAGTCGTCCTCGGCGGGACAGGTGTACTCCACATCGAGGTAGAATGAGCCGGGCGAAACCGTTTTGAAGTCCCACGTCGCCGAACGCTCTGGGCCCTGCCATCCCACCAGGCACTCCATGTGCTTCCAGTCGCCGAACTTCTCCATCCAGTTGACCGCCTTCACCTCGCACCCCTTCAGCGCGGCCACACCCATCTCCAGCGTGTTGCGGCAGCCGTTCAGCACATACGCCTCGCGGCTCGCTTCGACCGGGCCCGCCAGATCCAACGTCACAACCGGAATCAGGGTGTCGGGCCGCAGTTTCGGCACGCGCAGCGTCAGCAACCCGTCCTTCTGCTCGAACGTGAGCTCGTCCATAACTTGAGCGTTGAACGTAGAGCGTTGAACGTTGAGCGTTACCCCCTCGTTCATTCCCGCTTCGTGGGCGAGTGGCTTGTCTTTTTCGAGCGTCGCCCGCTTGACCTTGGCGTGCAGGCCCGGCAAGATGAGCGTGCCGTCGGCCGGCCACTGGAACACATGCAGGAAGAGCGTGTTGCCGCGCGCCGTGCATTCGCCCCAAGCAAGCGGGCCGAAGGGCGTCGAGTCCGTGCCGTGGATCGCCTCCTCATGCGCGTGGACCCACTTGCCGACCTCGCGCAGGATGCGGGCCGACTGTGCGGGAATGCGGCCGGTGCCGTCCGGCCCGACGTTGAGCATATAGGTGCCGCCGCGGCTGACCACGCGCACAAGCCGTTCCGCAATCTCTGTCGGGCTCTTCCAGTTGCGGTCGTACCACGCATAGGCCCAGGTGTCGTTAGCCGTGTCGGGCGTCTCCCACAGCCCTGGCCGCGGCAGGCGCGGGATCTCCTGGTCACCGAGCGTGTCGTAGTCGCCCAGCCCGTTGCCGATGCGGCTGTTGACCAGCGCCTGCGGCTGCAAGGTGTGGACAAGATCCACGAGGCCCTTCGACTGTTCAGGGGTGATCGGCCCCGGCGTGTCGAACCACACGCCTGCGATCGGCCCGTAACCGCTTAGCAGCTCCTTGATCTGAGGAACCGCCTTGCCCGTCAGGTACTTCTGAAAATCGCCCTCGCCGGGCTTGAACGTCCAGTCATTGCCGACTGCGTCGCGCTCGTGCCAGTCCTGCGTCTGCGAGTAGTAGAAGCCAAGCCGCAGGCCATTGTCCCGGCAGGCCTCGGCCAGCTCTTTCATGGGGTCGCGCTTGAACGGCGTGGCGTCCGCTATGTTGTAGGGGTGCGCCGCTGACTTGAACATCGCAAATCCGTCGTGGTGCTTCGCGGTGATCATGATATGCCGCATGCCGGTGTCTTTTGCCAGTTGAACCCACTCCCTCGCGTTAAAGTTCGTCGGGTTGAAACGGTCCGCCACCTTCTCGTAGTCCGCAACCGGGATCTTCGCGCGCCGCATGATCCACTCGGCGATGCCGTAGTGCGTCTTGCCGTCCCAGGTGCCGCCCAGCTCAGAATACAAGCCCCAATGGACAAACATCGCGAAGCGCGAGTCCTTCAGCCACGCGCCGCGCGCAAGGTTCGTCTTCGCGCCGCCGCCCTCGCCCCACATCTCGGCGGAGGTTCCGTCCAACGCGGCGGGTTTCTCTGCTGCATGAACAATTCCCGTCACGCCAGTCGCAACCGCGAGAATCGCAGCCGCCCAACTTCCTTTGCCGAGTCGCTTGTTCATCCTTTGTCCTTTCGTAGTCATTTGTCATTTCCTTTTTAAGTCAGTTCCAATCCTTGGAAGTTAGCGCTCCGTGGTTTTCCAATGGCTGGAAAGAGCCGACGCGGAGCCACCCAAAGCTGGGAACTCCCGGCAAGGTGCGACTGGCGTACTTCATGGCCGGCTCCTCCCGCATGCGATGTCGGCCTTCAGCGCGGCGAAGAGTTCCTTGGCTTTGTCCGGTTCTTGCGCGAAGAGATTCGTTGCCTCGCCGGGATCGGTGCGGAGGTTGAAAAGCTGGAACCTTTCGGTCGGCCCTTTGCCCGCTGTCGCAACGATCTGATCGGGCGTGATGGCGCCGTCATTGACCTCATAGACCCGCATGGGCAGGATGAGCTTCCAGTCGCCTTCACGGATCGCGAGCGTGTAGGAACCGTAGTTCACATGCACCATCCCGGTGCGGATGGGCGACGCGGGTTTCTCGCCGCGCAGCAGCGGAGAGATATCGAAGCTGTCCTCGCCGGCATCGTTCGGGAGTTTTTCGCCGAGTAGCGAGGCTATGGTGGCCATCAGGTCGGTGAAACAAATCAACTCGCCGCAGGTGCTGTTCGCTTTGATCTGGCCCGGCCAACTCGCGATGAACGGCATGCGATGTCCGGCTTCGGTGAGCGCGCCCTTCATCCCGTTCCACGGACCGGCGGCGCGGTGGCCGAACCTCTCGATATCTTGCGGATACCAGACGGGGCCGTTGTCGCTGGAGAAGACGACCAGCGTGTTATCCCGCAGCTTCAGCTTATCCACGGTTCCCAGCACCTGGCCGATCAGGGCGTCCACGTTCATGACATAGTCGCCGTACTGACCCGCGCCGCTCTTGCCCTTGAACTCGTTTGCGGTCGCCCACGGCGCATGTGGCGCGGGGATGGCGTAGTAGAGGAAGAACGGTTTGCCGCTGCCGCCCGCCGCGTATTTCGCAAGCCAGTCATCGGCCTTCCCCGCGATGGCGGATAGGTATCCCTCGAACGTCCATCCCGGTGCCGCCAAACCCTTGCGCCAATGCGCGCCTTGCGTCTTGGGATTCGTCACACCTTCACCCGGATGATCCTCAATCGCTTCCGTCGGCGCGACGGCGAAGCGCTTGTTCTCGATGAAGGCATAAGGCCCCTGCTCCGGCGCATCGAAGCCGAAGTAATAGTCGAACCCAAAGTCCACCGGCGTCATCTTCAGCGTGCCTTCTGCCTGGGCACTTGCAGACATGCCTTGGTGCCATTTGCCGAAGCAGGCCGTCGCATAGCCCTGCCGCTTCAGCAGCGCCGCGAGGTTCAATCGCCCCGGCTCGTGTTGAAGTTGCGGCTGCGGAAAGTGTTTCTTTTCCAGCGCGCTCAGTTCGGCCTTCTGGGTTCGATTCAGCGCCTCATGATTCCAATTGCGATACGGCATCCGCCCCGTGAGCAGGCCGTAGCGACTCGGCACACAGATAGAGGCCGGCGCATGGGCATCTGTGAACCGCATTCCCTCCTGCGCCAACCGGTCAATATGCGGCGTCGCAATCTTTGACTGCGGGTTGAAGCACTGCGGGTCGCCATAGCCCATGTCATCGACGAGCAGGATGAGGACGTTGGGCCTGTCCTGCGTGGTCGCCTTGTCAGCGGCGACCAGCAAGCCCGGCTGTGCGAACAACAGGGCTGCGAGCAGTGTGAGGCTGTTTGTTCTGTTCATGGTTTTCTCGAAAGGGAGATGCGGTGCGTTTTCCCGTCGGCGACCGGAATCGTATAGG
This sequence comes from uncultured Lentisphaeraceae bacterium, assembly GCA_964390795.1. Classification (GTDB taxonomy): domain Bacteria; phylum Verrucomicrobiota; class Kiritimatiellia; order RFP12; family UBA1067; genus CAYMLQ01. The sequence goes on along the minus strand of CAYMLQ010000035.1, from coordinate 16,741 downwards.
TCAAACTCCAGCGCGCCTTCGCCGCATCGTAGTCCGTTTGCCAGTAATCGTTGCCGTGGACGCTCTGGTCCACCGGCTGTCCGTCCACAAAGAGCGCATGGCCTGTCGGCGACGTAAGTCCGGCGAAGGTGACGGGCACATAGCCAAGCCCGCCGGACAGCATGAACTCGGCCCCTTCATGCTCCACCCGGACGCAGACGGACGGGGACACACGAAGCAAGGAACCGCGCTTCATCGTGACCTGTCGCTCGTTGCCGAGTGCCTCTCGGCACATCATGAGCCAGGTGTTGCCGTCCTTTGCGAGCGCCGCGCTCAGCGCCGCGTTCGGGCCGTAATAGTCCTCTGCGGCCTGCGGCACGATCACGTGCTCGAAGGTCGCCTCCACGAAGTCGCCCGGCTCCAGCCGCGTCACGCCCGGCGGCGGCACGAAGTCCGCCGTGGAGGTGTCCGCGCCGCGCGCGTTGACGCCGCGCTCGACGACCCACGGCGCCGCATCCTTGCCGCCGAGCCGCGCGCGCCACGCGCGCACCACGACGCCGCGGTTGGCCCACGCGCCCTCCGGCTCGGGCTTGCCCTTGGCCCTCGGCTTCCTGTCGGCGCGCGAAACCGCCTCGTGCAGCGAGACCCACGGCACACGGCCGGCACACTCATACGGGCCGGCCTTGACCGCATCCCCGCCCCACCGCGTCTCCCACTCCTTTACGAGCCCAGCCTCATTGCCCAGCGCCATCTTACGCTCGCCCGTGTAGCTGTAGGTGTCCGCGCCGATCTGAAAGAGCACGAAGCGGCTGAAGTCGACGGGCTTCGTCACGTCCAGCCGCAGCCGGTACACGCCGCGCACGAGGTCGTCCGTCCGGCTGAGACTGACCGTCGCGGCGTGCTCGAGGCCGTCGCCCAGCCGGCCGGCGTACGTGACCTCGGTGAGACACGGCCCCTGACTCAGGTACGCGGTCCGCATGCGCGCCGGCATAACCCGCTTGCCGTCCGGGCCGAACAGCCGGAAGAAATCGCCGCCGCCGACGTTGTGCGTCCAGCCCCACTGGCTGTTGTTGTTCATGGAGCGGACCATCATGGGGCGCACGTCCGTGATCAGGGCCAAGGCCTGCGCCCGGTCGGGCTCGTAGCAGATGCTCTCGCCCCACGACCCGAGCGCGCTCTGGTCCCAGAGCTGGTTGCTGCCCCAGCCGATCAGGCAGAGCTGCGCGTGCGAGGCGGCCGCGACCCCGCCCCAGTGTCCGTAAGCGAGCGTCAATTCCAGTTCGACCGTCGCCTGCGGCGGCAGCCGTACGAAAGAGAAGCCGTGGAACCACTGGCCCGCATAGACGCCGCCTTCAGGCCGACCGTGCCAGTTCTTGCTGAGCTGCACGGGAATGCCGGTCGGATTGCCCGCCGCGTCGCGCAGCACGGCGGAGACGCCCGTGATCGACACCCCCCGTCGCTTCTCGAAAAGCAGGCGCGCGGGCTGCTCGCGCTCCGCCGGGTTCGACAGCACCAGCCGCACGCGCTCGACGCCGTCGTTCCGACGGTCGCCGCCGCCGGCGGGCCGGAGCGGTTCGGCACCGTCCAGATTCACGCGGTGCCAACTGCAGGCCGCGTCATAGGCCACCGGCAATGCCGCGCCGTTGGTCCACGCGCGCGCCTGCACCGCCACCTGCGGCAGCGGCGCGGGCGCGCTACGCAACAGCCGCCGCAGAGCCGCGCTGACGCCGGTCGCCGTGGCGTCCCGGATCTCTGTCGCGTCCAACGCGACGACGGCGGAGCGCCAGTCGCCCCCACGTGGGTCAGCCCACGCCTCGCGGGCGCGCCACGCCTTGTCTCCCGCGCGCAGCTCCACCGCCAGCGACGCGCCGTCCCAGCGCTCGCGCGGCTGCTCGGCGGCGGCCGGAACGTCGGTACGGAAACTCCGCTCCCACACCGGCTTCACGCCCGCCAAAGCAGACTCCGGATGCGCGTGTCTGGTGCGGACCTCCGCGTCGCTCAATGCGCGGTCGTAGAGGCGGACTTCGTCAAGCGCGCCCCGGAAGCGGTACCCGTCGCCGCAGTTGTCTTGCCGACGACCGAAGGCCAGCCCGCCGGCCACCGGCGTGCGCGCGCGGCCGACCGCCCGCTCGCCGGCCTTGGCGCCGTTCACGTAAAAGCGCAGCGCGCGGCCGTCATACGAAAGCGCGACGTGGTTCCACGCCTCGGCCCGCATCATGTCGGGGCGGGCCTCCACCTCGAAGCCGCCGTCTCGGCCGCCGCCGATATTGAGCCGCGCCTGCAGCCTGTCGCCCAACAGGACGACGCCGTAGTTGCCGTCGGCCTGCTCGTGCGCATTCTTGCAGACGAGCCACGGAAAGGTACGCTCAGACGCTTTGGCATTGGCCGGTATAAAGGCCCAAAATTCCAGCGTAAAGATTGTCGGATCAGCGAAGTCGTTCGCCTGAAACTCCAGATGGTTCGTCCCCTCCAGACCGAACCCGCCGCCCACGCGACCGAAGCAAGGCTCGCCCGCCGGTATCGCCTGCAAGCCCGGCCGCGCCGCCAGGATCAAGGCGAGGCGGTCCGGCCAAGCCACGGTCTCGAAGCGCGCCTCGGCGTTGAGCCGCTCGCCGGCAGCGGACTCGAAGACCAGACCGGTCACGTCGGCGCGCTGCAGGAAGCGGCCGGATTCGATCAGGCGCGGCCCCGTGAAGTTCGTCCACTTTCCGCCTGCCGCGCAGCGGTAGGTCTTGCCGTTCGCCGTCACCGTCAGCGAGAGGTCCGCCCGGGGCAGACGCTGCCACGCGCGGTTGTCCGCCCAGGCGCACTCGGCATAGCCCACGCCCGACTTCACTGCGCCGAAGTGTGGAATCCGCAGGGTCTCCGTGTCCAGCACAAAGGCATAGCAGCCGGTTTGCACCACACGCCGCCACGGCGCCTCCGGCGTGTGCGACGGGAAGCCTTCAGCCCACCACAGGAGGGCGTAGTCCTCCACGCGCGGCATCAGGCCAGCGCTGTTGAGCGTGGCTGCTTCCACGCCGCCTGCCGCCAAAAGAAGCGCTGTCAAAAGGTGTCGCAGCATGGCTGTCATTCCAGCTATGGGTTTAAGTTGCGCGGTATGCGCAGTAAAGGTCACGCAGAGGTTGCCTTCTGCCCGCTTCGGTGATCCAAATCAAGAACGCGCTGGCGCTAACCTTATCCGAGTTCCGGAAACGGAAAGTACGGGTCACCGGGCTGGCCCGAAGTTCGGGTATCGTCTGGTAGGACGTGCTTCCCAGCGGCAGATTATACGTGATCTCCCAGCTCAGCGTCACGCTGTTATAGTCGGCCTGCCAGAAATCGTTGCCGCTCAGCGCTTGGTTGACCTTCACCCACGTTTGGCCCACGCGCTCCTCGACGACCGCCTCGCGATACGTCGAGACGCCCGTGAACGTCACCGGCACGTAGCCGAGTCCCCCTGTCACCGAAACGCGCGCCGAGTCGTTGGTCACCGCGATCTCAACCGGATACGTGCGCGCCAGCGTCCCCACCTGAACGTCAACCGACAGGCTGTTGCCGACCGCCTCGCGCAAGACCAGGTTATAGGTGTTGCCGTACGCCGCGACCGCGTTCGTCAACCGGGTGTCCGGCCCATAATAATCGCCGGCGGCCTTGGGCAGGTAGACGCGCTCGATCTCAGCCTCCACATAGTCGCCCGCCAAAAGCCGGGTGACCGACGGCGGCGGCACGAGATCAAGCTCAGAGGCCGCCGTCCGGCCCGTCGCGGCGCTCACGCTGCGCTCCACGATATAAGGAGGGACCTCATCGACTCCGTTCAGGCGCGCCTTCCACGAGCGGATAACGTATCCACGGTTGGCCGCACGCATCGTCGGATCGCTGCTGTTGCTGCCATTGTGCAGCGACGCCCACGGCTGACTGCCCGTCAGCGCCACGGCCGTGCCGATCGTCCGATCCTGTCCGAACGTCGCGGCCCACTGCCGCACGGCATGGGTCTGATCGGCCGAGCCGTACGCGAGCTGGTTGCCGACATTGTAGTTGTAGCTGTCCGCGTTCATCTGGAAAAAGACCAGGCGGCTGAAATCCGTTGTCTGGGTCACATCCACGCGCAACCGGTGAAACCCCCGCGTGATATCGCTGGAACGCGCGACGGCGGCGCTGTAGGTGAACTCGATCTTGTTGTCGGCGGTTTTTCCGGAATAGACCGCCTCGGCGAGACACGGCCCTGACCGGCGATACAGCGTGCGCATCCGCCCGGGATGTCGCCGTGCACCGGTGCTGTCGTAGTAGCGAACGAAGTCGCACCCGCCCACGTTGACGGTCCATTGCTTGGCGGCTCCAGCCACATTCAACAGATACAGCGGTCGCGAGTCGGCCCCGGCACACTGAATCTGGTTTCCGTCGGGCTCGTAGCAGAGCGCCTCATGGTAGCTTCCGATCGCGGCCTCGTCCCACTGCTGGCTATACGTATACCAGCCGACCAGGCACAACTGCGCGTGGCTCGCGGCCGCGACGCCGCCATAGTTCTGCGACACCACGGCGGCCTCGAAGCAGAGCGTCGAGCGTGCGGGCACCGTCACCATCGTCAGACCATGAAACCAATAGCCCTTCCAGCGGTCGGCCGTCGCGGTGTGCCAGTTCTTTGAGTGCTGGACCGGGATACCCGTCGGGTTCCCTTTCAAATCTCTCAGGAAGACCACCGTGCCGGGAGCCCGCGGCCAACTGTAATTCTTGGCGAAATTCAGACGCACGACACGCTCCCGGTCGGTCGGATTGCCCACGGTGATCAGCGTGCGTTCGAACAGGTTATCATCCGATCCGCCGTCGCTCCGCAGGCCGATGACCGTGCATCCGCTGTCCGCCTCATACGCCGACGCCAGATTGCTGACAACGGTGGGCGCGACCTGGGCGGCCGTCACCAACAGCGGCGCTGTTTCAGTGGCCACCGCATCGGCCAGCGCCGCCGCCGCATCGTTGGTCACGGGATAGATGATCAGGCCGACTGAAGCTTCGACATTGGAACTCCAGAGAGAGGCAGCCGTGTGCGCCTGCACCTCGCGGGTGGCCGCATGGTAGGTCAGCGTAGCGGTGTTCGTGCTCTTGAGAAAGACAAAACCGGTGCCGTCTGCCGCCGTCACAGCGACGGCCTCGTCGTTCGTCTGGCTCGCCGTGTAGCGCGCGGGCAAGACCACCTTCATGTCTAAGGCGCAGTTGGTGAGGGTGGAGAGCGGCTTGATGCGGGCGATGAGCGACAGCCGGTCGGGCCAGGCGCAAACTTCGAGGCCGCTCTGGCTGGCGTCGATCGGAGGCCCGGAAGCCAGCTTCACCTTGAGCCAGCGGTGCTGATAAAACTTGCCGGCCTCGAGCAGTTGCACCTCGTTCAGGTCGCTCGTGATGCGCGTGACCGCCTTGGCCACGCCTCCGGTCGATACGGTGCAGCTGAACCCGACAGCCGGGGACGCGGGAAAACTGCCGGCGTTGCTCTCGGTAAAGGCGACGCTCTCGGGCGGCGCGTTCGTCAGCGGAAACAGGGCCGCGATACCCATGTTCGAGGCGTCGAACGAAAAGGCATACCGGCTCGTCTTGATGTTGAAAATCTGGCTCGCGGTCAGCACGGCCCCCGCGAGTGTGCGGATCCCGTCCTTCCACCACATGAACCCGTAATCCTTGACATGGACGAACGCCTGGGCGGGAAGGTCAATCACCAGATCGAGCGTGTTCGCCGACATCTCCAGGTGCGCGAGGGCGCCGGGAACTCCGTTCACGGTGACCGCCGTCGGCGGCTGGCCCTCCAGGCTGCCCCACGTCACCAGCGGATAACGCGCGCCGACGGGGCCTGTGCCTCCCCCCAGCGTCACGGTCACGGACGGCGCAGAGTTGAACGAGACGGCACCCAAGACACACAAAGGCGCCGTTGTGGCGCTGGCAACCAGCGACCCGAAATTGAAGTCCAGACCGGCGTTGTCCGTGCTGACGGACAGGCTCGCGCACGTCCACTGCCTCGCCGTGTTGGTGACGCAGACGCCCAGCACGGCGGTCGCGCCCGGGGCCGCGGCGAGCGATACCGCGCTATCGGCGCAAGAGCCGCCAGCGAGTCCGACCAGCTTTCCGCTCGTGATGAGCGTCGCGCCTGCATAGCTGTTTGAGCCGCCGAGCGTGAGCGTGCTCGCGCCAACCTTGGCCAGGCTGCCCGGACCTGTCAGGCGTCCAAGATAGGCCCAGCCCCCCTCGCGGCCGCCCAGCGTCAGCGTGACCGGCGTTCCGTTGGTCGCCTGCAAGGCCAGCGCGGCGGACACGGTGCCGGTCAGCCCGCCGACCGTAAAGCTACCGATGCCCGGCATAAAACCAAGCTGGTTGACATTGTCCAATCTGAAGATCACGTTCGACAGACAGCCCTGCGTGCCGAGAATGAAGGGCTGGGTACCGCGAAGCTGTATTCGACCCTGCCCGTAGCCGACGCCTGAGAACATGCGGTTGCCGCCCTCCATGTTCAGGTATTCCCACGCGTAGTTACTCATGTTACTGATGACGCCCGCGCCGAAGAAACCGCCGGTCACGTCATTCTTGCCGTTCATGTCGAGCACGCCGCCAGCCCTGATCTCGATGCGCGTGTTGTTGTCGATCTGATTGTTGATCCCGTACTTCAGAACCGCCCCGTCTTGAATCGTTATCGCCTTATTCGAAACGACAAGCCCGTCGCCGCCGAGCCCCGAACCCAGATACAAGGTGCCTCCCTTGAGTGTCAGGGGGCCTTGGAGCGCACGGCAGTTGGCGTTTAGCGTGAGCGTGCCTGCGCCCTCTTTGATAAACTCGCCCGAGCTGTTGAGCGGCAGGTTGAACGTCGCGGTGTAGGTGCCGTCCACCCGCACCACCGCAGCCGCATTCGCGACGCTGGCAAAGGTGAGCGCGGTGTTGGTGTAGACAAAACTGGCTCCGGCAACAATGAGCCCGCCCAGCGTCAGCCCGGCGAGGTCTTGGTTGACCGTCACTCCCGGCGCGTTGGTGAAAGACGCCGTCGCCCCTGTTCCGGAGGCGACAAGCCCCTCTTTCCAGTTCGCGCCGGCGCTCCAGTTGCCGCTGGCCCTGTTTGTCCAAACCCCGTCCGCCGCGTGGGACAGGCAAGCCGCCTGTCCCACGAAGAGCGTGACAACCCGCAGGATGAAGCCGAGTGGTTTCATCACCGAACACTCAGTAGCGTGCCGTTCCGGAAGGCGTAAAGGACCACGCTGTTGCCGAGGCGCTTGACCTTTGTCGCGTACGGTCCCAAGCCCGCGCCTTGCACGGCCCAGGTGGCCAGGTGCGCTTCGCCCACCAGTGAACTGAACGTGAAGAGCGTCATCTGCGCCGGCGGCGGCTGGCCGTTGAGCGACAGATCAACCGTGTTCGCCCCCTGAAGCGTGAGCGTGCCGGCGACGCTGACCGTGTCCGCTGCGGCCGATACACAGTCGAAGACGTTCGTCGCACCCGCCGCCAGGATCAGGTTCCCGCCGACGGTCAGCACGCCCGCCGACGCGCTCGTGTCGCCGGGCGCGAGACGGCCAGTCACCGTCACCGTTCCGTTCGTCACCCGCCCGCTGCCGGACAACGCGACCAGCGTCTGGCTGCCGCCGCACAGATCCAGCACTGCACCTGCTTTGACCTCAGCCGAGAGTAATGGCGAGAGGCTGTTGGTCACCGACGATGTGCCGCTGACGCCTAGCCATTTCTTCTGGAGATAGCTGATCGTTGTCATGCGATCCGACGAGTTCAGCAGATTAGTGTAGATCAGGACCTCGGCGAAATCGCCCGGTACACCCAAATGGGTGAAGGCGGTGAACTCATTGGTCGCCGTGCTTGGCCCGTAGGCCGACTCGTTGATCCACAGCCGGTAATCGTTGGTCTGGATTTGAACCGCCTGAACCGCCCAGTTGGTCGAGGGGAACGTCGAGCCGACACTCACTTGTCCGCCACCCTTGACGAGACAGCGGTTGTTAAAGTCGTTGATCATATGCAGCCACCCCGAAATCGGTGTCTGGTTTTGGCTGTCAAGCGGATTGGCCCAACTTCCCACGCCACTCCGACGATAGACCATGAATACCGTCGAACCCTGAGCGACCACATTGCTCATAAACGGTATTCCACCCGCGAGACGTAAGATGGGCAGGCCGTTGAGCACGTTGGTCTGATAGGTCGGCTTCGAGGCGGACGAGACCCAGTTGCTGCCGCTCAGGCTTGTCCAGCGCCCGACGCCGTCGCCCTGTGCGGGTACACCGCCCGTGCCATCGGTATTTTTGGCCATCGAAGAAATCATGGCTGCATCCAACCACACGGCGCTGCCCGTGGCAGGCGACGCCTGTATCTCGACCGTGCCGCCGCTGATGGTCAAAGGCCCCGTGAAGGTGTTTACGCCGCGCAACGCCAGCGTGCCCGCTCCGCTCTTAGTGACCGTCCCGGTTCCTGCCAGGGTTGCCGCGACAAGCCCCGCATCCGTATAGGCATACGACGCGCCGACCAGCGTGCCGTTCACCACCGTACCCGCGCTGATTGTCACGGGACCATTCGTCACGGTAAAACCGCCGAGGTCGTACGTGCCGCCTGCCACGTTGATCGCGCCGGTGTTGGTGATCGCATTGGCTAGCCCGAGTTTGAGCGTGCCGCCGCTAATCGTGGTCGCGCCCGAATAGGTGTTCGCGCCCGCGAGTGTCAGCGTGCCGGCACCGGTCTTGGTTACGCTTCCGGAACCGCTGATGACCGTGTTGACCGTCTGGGTGCTGTAGAGGTTATAGACCAGCGCGGCGTCGTTCTGGATGTTCCCGATGATGGTACCGTCGCGACCGCTGGTACCGTCGCCCAACTGCAGAACTCCTCCGGCGATCGTTGTGCCGGCGCTATAGGTGTTGGCTGCTGTGAGCGTGACGGTATTGGCGTTGGTCTTCACCAAGGCGGTGAGGTAATTGATGCCGTTCGCATTTTGGATTTTACCCCAAATCGTCATGTCGCTCCAACCACCCAGTTTCAGTTTTTGGGCCGTAGCGCTGTTCGGCGCACCATAGGGCGACGTAAAATTGCCGCCGGTGAAGGTTATCGCGCCGCTGCCGTTGTTTAAGACGGCAATGGCAAGGCTGGCAGGCGTAAAGTATAACGTCGTATTCGTAGCCACGCCCGTGTAGATGAAGGTCGCCGCACCATGGGTGGAACCTTGTCCCATGACCATCACACTGCCCAAGGCCGAAAAGTAGGGGGTGCTGATCGCTCCGGCTGTTTGCCAAAAATTCATTGCGCTCATCATCTGATTGCTCGGATTATTCAGCACCAAGGTGCCTCCGCCCTTCATCCAACTCCCGTTTCCGGAGCTGTAACCCTTTACTTTCCCGTTGATGGTCAGGGTGCCGCCAACGCCTACGTTGGCCAGTTCCCCATAGCCAGCGGAAGCGGTGTTGGTGTTGGCTATAACGATATTCGCATTGACGATAGCGTTGGCGTTGGCGGGCACAGTTAACGAGGTTCCCCCATTATTTTGTCCAAGAATGGTAAAGGTGCCGGTGCCGTTGAGACTTCCGCCATTCGAACCAAAGACAACACCCGTGTTGTTGCCGAGGTAGTTGGTCGCGTTCTGCGAACCCATGTCGAGAATGCCGCCGTTGATGGTGATGGCGGTGTTGGTCACCAGCGCCCCGTTACCTGAGAGAGCCAGCGTCCCGCCGTTGACCGCGGTCGCCCCAGTGTAGGTATTGGTGGACGTGAGCGTCAGTGTGCCGGTGCCGGCCTTGATCAGCCCCGCCGTACCGGCGAGTTGGACGCCAAAGGTCACGCCGCTGCTGCCCCCTAGGGCATTGACCGTGAGGGTCGGAGTCGCTCCCGCCAGCGTCAAGACATTGCCGCTGTTGCCGTTGTTATCCAAGACCCAGCCTGCCGCCGTATTCGTGGACGTGTCGCCGAACGTCAGGTTTTTCAAAGTTCGCGGGCCATCCAGATGGACCGTGTTGTCGGCGGTGATGTCGACCGTGCTGAAGTCGGCGGTGAACCCGGAGCCGTCAGCGATCGCGCCGCTGCTCCAGTTGTCGCTTGTACTCCACAAGCCGCCGCTGACCGTATTGGTCCAGGTGCCGTTCCCGGCCCAGGACAAACACGCTGTCAGATCCACGATGACCGCGACAAGCGCGGTTTTTTGGCATCCCGTCCCAACCGACTTCATGACCGTTGAACACATCCGCTGCAATGACCGTTTCATCGATTACTCCATTACTCGTTGCTTGACCGGCGCGATGAGCCACCCTAGGCACACACGGCCATAACAATGATAAGAATAGCACTTCTTCCTAAAAAGCACCTACGGACAATTTGTGCAATAGTAGGCCAATTTGTGCAATCTGGCGCCGAGGCTATACGGACGGGTGATGATGCCAGGATACAGGGCAGAGTTGTTGTAGCTCATCATTCCTTTCCCTTTCATTGTATAATTTTTCCTCCGAGAGTCACTGCTTCGCTCTGTAACGCTTCAACGTCTTCCAGATAGACGGGCTTACGCGCATCGTCGTTTTGAAGGGTCACATGGACCTTCTTCAACGAAAGCCCGTTGACATGCCGGGCATAGAGAAAACTCGATGGCAACACGCCGAAAAAGTATTGTTCCGGATAGCGGGCGCTATCTTCCGGCACCACACGCGTCGCATCGCCCGACGTGCCGCCGCCCGGAAAGGTGATATGGATGTTCTCCAACTCGACGTTCTCGATCCGATGCCCGGGAATTCCGGTCAGCATCAGTCCCTGCCTGTCGCGCTGCTCACCGGTCACCTGCGCATGGATGTTTCGGATCCGGAGGTTTCGGATCACCCCGACCGGCACACCTTCAGGCTTCTGGTTTTGGGCGTAAATCTGTTCGACGGGCTGGTCATAGGCGCGACCGCGATTACCAAGACGGACGAAGATCGGCCCGCCTACGCGCTCCATGCGCAGATCGGAGAGGAGAACATTCTCCATGCGGCCGCCATCCACCAATAACAACTTGATGGCGCCCATCGGGCAATCATGAAAAAACGAATCGATTACCTGGATGTCCACGAAACCGCCACGGGACGATGTGCCCAGTTTGAACCCCGCCGTATGGCTGCTGAGTTCACAGGCCCGTACGACGATGTTGGAACAGGGTCGTACAGTCGTGCTTTTGGGGCAGATCGCGTCATCCCCCGAATTGATCCGGCATTTCACGATCTGCACATTCTGACATCCGTCGAGATCGATCCCGTCGTTGTTGGCGTTATTGTCCTTGCTTTCAATCCGGATGCCGTCGAACCGCACGCGTTCGCAATCGACCAGATGAAGCCCCCACGAGGCCGAGTTCTTGAAGGTCAGGCCTGAAAAGGAAATATTTTCGCACGCGACCAGCCGCATCAGCATGGGACGTTCCCCGAGCACCTTCCCGCTTTTGATCGGAAAGGCGGTCTGGGTTCCGCGTGCATCAATCAGGCCACTTCCGATGAAAGCGATGTTGTTCACCTGGTGCGCATAGATCAGGCAACGGGTGAATGCTGGCGCTTCCACGGCCCCTACGACATTCGTCGCGTAATCCGCCAGGTTGGTGCTGCCGAGCAATACGGCATCCTTGTCGATTTGCAACGTGACATGGTCACGCATGCGGAGCGTTCCCGTCACATACCGTCCGCTTCGCAGTCGGACGTTTCCGCCGCCCGCTTGGGTACAGGCGTCGATCGCGTTCTGAATAGCGACCGTGTCCAGCGTCACACCATCGCCTGCCGCTCCGAAGGCGCGGATATCGAAAAGGGGCGCCTCGTTTTGGAATACGCCCGTCTGACATCCAGCCAACAGCAGTAACGCGCCGGCACAGGCCAGGCCTCCGGACATCGTCCAACTCAACATGTATTTCTTCATCATTTTCCGTTTCTCAACCTCCACGCCAATGCCGCTTTGCCGTCTAGCGGCGTGTCGCACCCGCACAGAGCGTAATGCAAAGGCATGACGACGGAGGCTCTTGCAAAACCCCGCGCGAAAACGGCCGGGGTGGCACCCGGCCCTCCCAAATCAACACAAACCGCGTGCTTTTGAACACGGGAGGGCGCGGTGCCACCCGCGCCGAGGGATTTTGCAAAAGCCTCACCGATTAGAACGACCAGACTTTTTGAGTTTCGTTTTTTCACTCCACCCACCTGAGATTACGGAATTCCGGTTTCGCCCCCTGCCAGTCAGCGCCTAACTCCACCTTCTTTTCCTTATTCCCGTCTTTTGCGCGGAGCGTTTCCATCGCCCCCAGCCGCAACTCGCGGATTCCCTTCCAAGTGGGAAGAGCAACGCCAACGGCATTGCGGAATTCTGCAGGACCGAGAACAACACGCTGCCAGTCTGTACCGCCCTTTAGCTGAACCTCGGCGGCGTAACTGTCCAGCCCGATAACAACCTTGTTTGTCTGCTCGGAGCGCGCCTCGAGTGCGAGCTTCGCCGACACGGGGGCCTGCCATTTCGGGTCGTAGAGCTTGTGCGTCTTTCGCGCCCAGTTGTCCGTCAGGTCATAGGTGAACCACTCCTTCTGCCATCCATTTTCAAAGCTCTCGATCAGCAGTGACGGCGTATCCGTCGCTTTCACGCTTGCCGCCTGAAGCTGGGCAGGCGTCGCAATCGCCATGCGCGAGGAAACATTGAACACTTTGGCCGTATACACCCCGTAATAATAACCCGCGCCAATAACAGGCTCTTTCAAAGGATAGTGAACATTCGCATAGACCCAAAGCGGTTTGTCCGTCGTGAGCAGCGGCAATTCTGCCGTCCAGATGTCACCCACATGCTTGCCCTTCGCGCAGTGCCAGAAGCGGGCCTTGGTGTTCTCGTGGTCATTCTTTTCGCCGTCTATCTGCCCCTGTTGCGTGTAAAAGACGTCCACGGAGAGAAGGTCTCTTGAGCCCTCCGGTTTGACCGAGAAACCGGGCACGCCTGTGGCGGTCTTTAGGGTCAACGCGCTTTCCGGCGTGGCAGGCCATGCGAAGTTTCCCTTGAGATGCTGGTCGAACCAGAGCGGCCCGGCGACCTGGTACGGCTCCGTGTCCTGATGGTTGTGGTGCGGCGAGCAGGTGACGCGCCACGCCTTGCCGGGGATTTCTCCGAGCGCCTTCTGCAAGTCATCGATATGCCCGTGGAAATCATTGGCCGGGCTGAGAAAGATGATCGGACAGGCGATGCGTGCGAGATACACGTTGTCCGCAAGCGTCGCGTTGTAGAGCGGGCTGTCCGTATTGCGGTCGCTGACACCGCCGCAGGAGGGTGCCGACGCCTTGACGCGGGCATCTGCCCCGGTGGTCATCACGGTGAGCTTGCCGCCCATGGAGTGTCCGTAGACCCCGAGCTTCTCAGGATCGACTTCCGGCTGCTGCTCCAAGAGGGTGAGCGCACGCCTTGCACCCAGTGTGCAGAGGAACCACGGATTGTTGCGGGGAGACTCGACCGCATCCAGGGTCCAGGGCTGAGGCGCGACAGACGCGAAGGCGTTCTTCGCGTTCCGGCACGGCGCGTGATAGGCGTCAAGCGCACCCCAATCGGTGGTGAGTTTGTATTTCGGATCAGTGGTCTTCCCGTCCCAGAAAAGCTGGACGATTTCGGGAGTGACCGCATATCCCGGCGCGCTGATCCGTCCGGCCCAGGCGATGGAGATCGTGGCATAGCCGCGCTTGGCGTTGGTCAGCGGCGCCTTGTAATCCGCATACTGCCCGCCGCCGTGGACCTGCACCAGCCCCGGCAGCTTCGTGCCACCCTTGGGGAAGCCATAGACTGCTGCCATCATGGCTTTCTGGCCCTTGAAAATACCAATGCGGTATCGAAGAACCCGCAATACGACACCGTCCTCCTCCCACTCCTTGAGCATTTCCGTCTCTAGGGGCTCCGCGCGCGGATCATATCCGGTCCACAGTTCCTCGAACGTCTGTGGCACCTTGCCGTCCTTCAGCGGCAGCAGCGAATCCTCCGCCCCGAAACAGGCAAACCCCGCAAAGACCGCGCAGCCGATCAACAAGGCACGTCTCATAGCTTCCTCTCCTCTTTAATGGATACGGATCATCGTCCCCCTGACGCCCGCATAGCGCAACACCACATCCTTATTGGCACTGACATTGTAAAGGACCTCAAACACGCCCGCAATGCCGGCGACCTTGAAATCCGTATCGTCCGTGAACCGGCCGGTTACGTCACTGCCCGGCATGTTCCGGATGATCGTGAAGGTGTCAGAGGGAGCTGGCAGAAAGCCATTCGCGAACGAGACGGACAGTTTCGCGTTCGTGAGGTCGATCGTGCCCTTGGTCACCACGCATTGGTCGTAATTGCCCGCGTCTGTACCGCCCAGCTGTACCGCGAAGGTCGCGTTGCTGCTGAGCGTCAAACTGCCGACCGTCAGCGTGCCGACGCTGTTGGTGCCGGGCGCGAGCGCGGCACTGCTGGCCACGTCCACCGCGCCCGTGATCATCCCGATGCCGCCCAGCATGGCGCCCGCGAGCACGTTCACCCGGTTCGTGCCCGTGCCCGATCCGCTGGTGTTGTTCACCCACAACGTGCCGTTGCTGATCGTGGTCACGCCGCCATACGTGTTGTTGCCCTTGAAGACCACGGTTCCTGTTCCGATCTTGTTCACCGGGTTCAGGACGGCGACGCCGAGCGTGTTCGTCGAGACATCTTGCGATATCAAACCCGAGAAAGTAACCGTGGAGCCCTCCGCCGCCTCGAAGTTCCATGTGTTGATGGTTGCCGTGCTGACATATTTGCGGAGCGTCACGGTGCTGTTAATAGAGGCGACGGCGTTCGTTTGATCCGTGCCGACGGTGAAGGTCAGATTGGAATAGATTTGTGACAGGTTACAATCCCAGATCTGAACGTTAAACGTGATTCCGTTCAGGAAATAGAGTTTTCCGCTGTGATTATAGTCGCCAAAGCCGACTCTTCCTGAAGAGTTGTTGAGCGCGTTATTGTTCCCCACCCACACGGTGGTGTTATCCACTACAGGTCGTGGCCCCAAGAAGGTATTGGCCCCCGTCAGGACGAAGCCCCCGTCGTTGCCGGTGCCACTGAAGATGGTATACGTGGTTCCCCCGCCGGTTAGCGTACCGCTCAGGATGACTCTTCCGCCGCCCATGTTCTTCAGGTAATTACTATCACTCCTGGTGATCTTGTTCGAGAAGGTGGCTTCGGCGGGGATATTGAAGGTCAGAATGGAACTGGCTGCACCGGTCACGCTGCCGCTGCCCAACGACCCCGCCGCTCCAGCAACCAGCGTCCCGGCGTTGAGGGTCAAGCCGCCGCTGAACGTATTGGTTCCTGCCAGTATCTGTGTGCCCGTACCGCTTTTGGTGAGTGTCATGTCGCCGCTTCCGTTGGCGATCACGCCGGAATAGGTGTTGGTAAGGGTGCCTTGCGGATTGAGCGTCAGATTGGTGAGCGCACCGTAGCCCGTGATCGCCGTCGCCAGATCCACGCTGCCGCGGAGACCGCCGAGCGTCAGGGCGTTCAAGCCGGTCACGTCAAGACCGATGGCGCCGGTCGAACCGAGGGTGTCGTAGGAGCTGTTCTGGAGCGACAGCGTTTTGTCGAGCTTCACCTTGCCGGCGCTGATGGTCGTGACTCCCGTGAAGGTGTTAGTGCTGGTCAGCGTGAGAGTTCCCGCACCCTTCTGGACGAACATGCCGGCACCACTGATGAGATTGGAGACCGTTATGTCATCGCTGCGGTTGAAAGCCAGCGTTCCGGTGGCTGTCACCGGGCCAGTGCCCAGCGTTCCCGTCGTGCCGCCGTTGCCGATCTGCAAGGTGACGGGTGCCGTGTTGATGACGGTTTGCGCCGTGTACGCATTGGTTCCGGTTAGAATGTAGACCACGCTTTTCGTGTACGCTGCGTTTACGGAAAACGTGAGCGTGCGGCTCGCGTTTACGATCCCCGTGATCGCGCCCGTGAAAACCCAATGCGCATTTGTCGGGGATCCGGAATTCTGGCTGGTGTCGATCCCGAAATTGCCGCTGGTGCCGTTATCCTGCAAGATCAGATTGTTCGGCAGGGTGATGGCCTTAGAAAAATTCGTCGCGGCCGCAGTTGCCGCCAAGCTCAAGACGGGAGAAACGACCGTGCCGTTCACATACTGGTTGATCAGCGTCACCGGTCCGGCGCCATAGGCGTAACACGTTCCGCCTGCATCAGCAGTCTGCGTTTGCATGCCGAATGGAACGCCGAACAGTCCCGCTGTCCACGCCGGACTTCTGGCAGGCATCAGCACGCCGACATTCGACGTCAATTTGGCTCCCGTGATCGCCCCGCCTACAATGATCGTTCGCGTTCCCGCCCAGACTTGATCGGCTGTCAGATCGACCGCTGCAAGGTTGAAGTAAATGCCTCCTATCGTCATGCTGTTTGTAATGCCGCCCGCGCCGACCTTTAAAGCAGAACCGAGCGTTAGGCTCTTATCCCCGTCCGGGCCAGTCTTCGCGGTCACCGAGTTGAGTGCGATATTCGTATAGGCGCTGTTGTCGGACGGCGCCGTGCTAGCAGCGGTACGCCCGAAGATGACCACATCGTCTCCGGCAACTGGCTTTGCTCCTTCCGCCCAGTTTGAATCCAAGTTCCAGCTCGTCGTGGTCGCACTTGTGGACCACGTCTTCGTGCCCGCCTGCGCGGAAAACACGAACATCACGCCCGCGAGGGCGCTGATCAGCATTCTGCCACTCTGTTTCATTGTCATCGTCTTCTCCTGTTCACTTATTGAGTGATACAACTGACGAAAAGTTTTTAGACTAAAGTATTTTGGACGAAGCGTTTGCCTGAAGGT
>CAYMLQ010000034.1:4957-29446 GCA_964390795.1 uncultured Lentisphaeraceae bacterium | reverse complement strand
TGCTGATGCAGGGCGGGCAGGGCGAGATCAAGCACTGGGCGTTCAACGATCCGCCCAAGCGCGAGGGCGCGTACAAGGACGCGCCGCCGTCTCCGGAGGAGTACCGCAAGCAGTCCGCGCGCATGGTCGATCTGCACCCGGTGACGATCATCCAGAATGCGCGCACCTCGGGCGGAGGCAACGTGGCAATGGTGCCGGTGCGCGCCGCGACGGTCGGACCCTTAGAGACGTGGAAGGCCGAGACGGTATCGATCTGGCATCCGGGCCATCACGACAACCCGTTCGGAATCCGCCTATCGGCGCTGATGATCTCGAAGCTTATCCCGGATAGCAGCGTGCCGATGTCGCTTCTGGCGGATCATCCGGACGTGCGCTTCAACTACCTGCGCAAGGGCATCGGCGAGGTGGCGGTCGAGATGCACTAGGAAGGCGGGCGATCGACTTCTCAAGGCTGATGCGGGGGACGGATCTGTCATACGTTCTCTGGTTGCTGGAGCCAGCTACGGCAGGGAGGATTTTTCGTATGAAGAGCCCAGTAACGAGGAGAACGTTTGTGAAAGCGGGGTTGGCCGCTGCCGCGGTTGCCGGCTTGCCTGGCTTGGCGAAAGCAGGTGAAACATCCTTAAAACCGGCGACCTTGCCTGCCCGCTCCAATTCGACTGCGTGGAGGAGGCACTCGACGCGTTCAAGGCCGAGACGTGCCCAGAGGTGCTCCTGTTGGATGTCGACCTTCCAGGCATGGACGGCATCACGGCCATCAGCCATATCAGTGGCCAAGGCGATCCGCCAGCACCTAGTCGGCTGACCCTCGTCAGGCGCCGAGCAGACGGCAGGCGGGAACGGCCCAGATGCCGGGGTCACATAACGGCTGTATCTGCGTGCCCGAGTAGATGACCATGCCCCCCAGCCACTTGTCTCCCGTTGCCGCCGCAATGCGGCGCAGACTGCCCGCGTCAGAAGCGTCCGCGCGTTGGCGGGCTTTGATCTCCACTCCGATCAGGCCCCGCTCCGTTTCAATCAGCAGGTCGCACTCCAGCCCGGAGCGCGTCCGATAGTAAAACAGCCGCATGTCCGATCCGCTGGTCTGAACCCATTTATTCAGCTCTCCGACAACATACGTTTCGAACAGTTCACCGGTGGTGACGGAAAACTGTCCGCTCAAATGGCGCAGCAAGCCGATGTCGCCCCAGTAATATTTAGGTGTCTTAACGACTTGGCTGGTGAGGTTGGCATAGTACGGTGGCAAACTGAACGCCTGGTACGACAGGCGGAGGTATTCCAGATACCGCCGGGCTGTCTCTGTGCTGACTCCGGCGTCCTTCGCCAACTCGGAGTAGGACAGCAGTTTTCCAGAGCGCAACGCCGTAATCTTCTGAAACTTCCGAAAAGGAGCAAGATCAGAAAGACGGGCGAGATCGCCCAGGTCACGTTCAAGATAAGTGATTTCGTAGGAGCGGAGCCAATCCATGCGGTCTCCGTCATCGAGGCGCAACAGTTCCGGCATGCCTCCCCAGGTCAGCAGGTGCTCCTGAACCGAAGCCAAGACATGACTCTGTTCAGCCGGCAACGTGGCGGGTAATGGCGATAGAACCTCCTTCAGACTCGTACAGGAACCCAGGCCTGCGCAGACCGGCGGGGCAAGCGGATGGCCCAGGGCGGAGGCGGCCAGTTCGCAGAACATCAGCGGCCAAAGCTCATAGGCAAAAGCTCTTCCCGCCAATGTTTCGCGCACGCGGCCCAACAGCAGAAGCTGAGCCGAACCCGACAGCGCCGAAAACGGAAGCACTTCGGCATCGAACGCGTATTTCACCTTTTCGAAGACGGACGGCTCTTTTTGCGCTTCGTCAATGACGGCGCTTCCCACGGTCTTGGCCCAGTCGAACGAGGAGACGTTGCGCAACCATTCCCTATTTTCGCTGGCATCGAGGTTCACATACCGCAGAGCGGGGTAAGCCAGTTTCAGCAACGTCGTTTTCCCTGTCTGACGGGCGCCCGTCACAATGACGATGCGCCGCTTGTCAGGAGAAGACAGGCGGTTGCGAAGCACACGGTCAATCCGATCCGTTGTTTTCATGTGAGTGAATATACTGTAATTCATCACACGACGTCAACGATTTTACAGGTTTTTTATAGATTTACCCCTAAATTATCCTGTAGTTTCAGAGGAGAAAGAGGTTTGATCCTCCAACAAAATGGCATGTTCGTGCCATAGATAGCGAAGCGCTGCGGTGCAAAATAAAGGGGAAGCCGTATGCAAGCAACACGCCTCTCCTCTGCGGCAACGCTAAAATGCGCGCAGGCGGTCTTTGAGCGTGGTGCGGCGCTCGCGGACTTGGTTGGCGCGGATGGCGATATTGACGGCGCGGGAGGAGCCGACCACCAGCACAAGCCGCTTGCCGCGCGTGATGGCGGTGTAGAGCAGGTTGCGCTGGAGCAGCTTGTAGTGCTGCGTGTGCATCAGCACGATCACGGCGGGATATTCGCTGCCCTGTGATTTGTGGATCGAGCAGGCGTAGGCGAGCACCAGCTCGTCGAGGTCGGCCTGCTCGTAGCGCACGGGGCGTCCGTCGAACAGCACGGCCAGCACGCGGTTCTCCTCGTCCACCTCTTTGATGAAGCCGATGTCGCCGTTGAAGACCTCTTTGTCGTAGTTGTTGCGGATCTGCATCACTCGGTCGCCGCGGCGGAAGTGGGTGCAGCCGCGCACCAGCGAGGGGCCGGTGGGGTTGAGCGCGGCCTGGATCACCTCGTTGAGGTTTTCCGTGCCCAGCAGGTTTTTGCGCATGGGCGAGAGCACCTGCACGTCGGTCAGCGGGTTCATCCTGAATTTCTGCGGGATGCGCTGTGTCATGAGCTCGACGGTGCGGGCGATGATGCGCTCGGGCTCGGAGGTCTCGACGAAGTAGAAGTCGCTCTCGCCGGGGCGCGTCTCGAAGGGCTCGCCGCAGTTGACGCGGTGGGCGTTGCGCACGATGAGTCCGGAGGTGTCCTGGCGAAAGATGGTGTCGAGGCGGCAGAAGGGGATGGCGTTGGAGCCGATCAGGTCGCGCAAGACGTTGCCGGGGCCGACGCTGGGGAGCTGGTCGGTGTCGCCCACGAGGATCAGGGTCACGCTGTTGGGCAAAGCCTCCAGAAACTGATCCATGAGGCGGACGTCGATCATCGAGGTCTCGTCGAGGATAAAGCAGTCTCCCGCCATGGGGTTCTCGGCGTTGAACTCGAAGCCGCCGAAACTGGGGTTGAACTTCAGCAGGCGGTGGATGGTCTGGGCCTCGTGGCCGGTGGCGTCAGACATGCGTTTGGCGGCGCGCCCGGTGGGGGCGGCGAGGCGGATGTCGAGCTTGCGGGCGGTGAAGATTTCGGTGAGGGCGCGGATGATCGTGGTCTTGCCCACGCCGGGGCCGCCGGTGATGATCGAGACCTTGGAGCGGATGGCGTTGGCGAGCGCCTCGCGCTGGAGCGGGGCGAGGCGCAGGCCCATCTTTGCCTCGGCCCAGGCGATGGCCTTGTCGGCGTCGATCGGCGGGAAAGTGCGCGGCGTGTCGAGCAGGTGGCGCAGCTTCTCGGCGGCGCGCGTCTCGGCGCGGAAGAGGTCGCGCAGGTAGATGCGGTTCTCCTCTTTGACGAGGGTGCCTTTCTCGTACTCTTTGGCGAGGGCGTCGGCGAGGATCTCGACGGAGATGTCGAGCAGCTCCTGCGCGTGCAGCAGCAGGTCGGCGTCCACGGTGAAGCAGTGGCCCTCCTCGTCGGACTCGGACTGGAGCGTGTAGATGAGTCCGGCGCGGGCGCGGACCTCGGAGTCGTGCGGGATGCCGACGCTGAGGGCGATGCCGTCGGCGGTCTTGAAGCCGATGCCCCAGACGTCCTCGCAGAGGCGGTAGGGGTTGCGCTTGACCACGGCGATGGCATCGGCGCCGTACTGGCGGTAAATGCGGGCGGCCTTGGCGGTGCCGATGCCGTGCGACTGGAGGAAGATCATGATCTCGCGCACGCCGCGCTGCTCGTTCCAGGATTCCTTGATGAGCTTGCGGCGGCCCTCGCCGATGCCCTCGACCTCGCGCAGGCGGCCGGATTCCTTGTCGATGATCTCGAGCGTCCGCTCGCCGAAGGTGTCGACGATGCGCTGGGCGAAGGTGGGGCCGATACCCTTGATCATGCCGCTGGCGAGGTAGCGGCGGAGGCCCTCGGCGGAGGTGGGGGTGATGCAGGTGATGGCTTTGGCCTGAAACTGGCGTCCGTGCGAGGGGTGGAGGTTCCACTGGCCTTCGGCGTGCAGCTCTTCGCCCTCCCAGATCGCGGCGCAGGAGCCGACGATGGTGACGAACTCCTCGCGCTTGCGGATGCCGTCCTGCGTCTTGATCGTGCAGACGGTGTAGCCGCTCTCGTCGTTGCGGAAGACAATCGACTCGACCGTGCCGGTCACGGTGTCGGCGGGCTCGGCTGAGGGCGTTGTTATGGTCGTGGCGGGCATGGCTGGTAATGTGCTATCAAGTTTAACCGGTTACACCCGCAAAGCAAGGGTGATTTACGGGCGATTTACGGGCGGGTGCGATTCAGTGTAGGACGTGGCCCGGGTGCTGTTCCGTCAGGAGCATAGTCGGCGCGCTGCTCCGCGTCCGGCGCCTGGGAACATCCGATTCTTGCCCCGTCTGAGGGGGGGAGTATTCCGCAGAGCCGATAATGGCCTTGACACGACCCCTTAGAACAACGAAAATGTGCCCATTTCAACCCCTAAAGGAAGTTTGCGTATGCGTGTGATTGGAGTGATCCCGTCGCGCTGGGGTTCGACGCGTTTTCCCGGCAAGAGCTTGCACCCGATTTGCGGTAAACCCTTGGTGCAGTGGGTGGTAGAAGCGGTCAAGCGGGCGCGGGCGTTGGACGAGGTGCTGGTGGCGACTGACGATGTGCGGATCGCCGAGGCCGTGAGCGGCTTTGTGAAGGTGGCGATGACGCGGGAGGATCACCCTTCGGGCACGGACCGCGTGGCGGAGGCGGCGCAGCCGGAGGATGACGACATCGTGATCAACATCCAGGGCGACGAGCCGCTGATTGATCCGGGGCTGATCGACGCCCTGGCGGCGCGGATGAAGGCCGATCCGGGGTGGGCGATGGCGACGGCGGCCTGTCCGATCCGTTCGCGGCGCGATCTCGAGGCCCGCACGGTGGTGAAGGTGGTGTTGGCGCGTGACGGCGGTGCGCTCTATTTCTCGCGTCTGCCGATTCCCTGCAGGCGCGACGGCGAGGCGGATCTGGAGTCGGGCCTGTACCTGCGTCATCTGGGCATCTACGCGTACCGCGGCGCGTTCCTGAAGCGGCTGGTGGGAGAGCCGCCCTGCGCGCTGGAGAAGACGGAGAGTTTGGAGCAGTTGCGGGCGCTCTATCTGGGCGGCCGGATTGCGGTGATCCAGACCGAGGAACTGGGCGTGGGCGTCGATACGCCGGACGATGTGGCGGCGGTGGAAGCGATCTTGATGGAGAGAAACAACCTATGGACAAAGTGAAGCCTGTCAAAGTGGGGAATGTGGCGTTCGGCGGCAAGAAACTGGTGTTTATCGCCGGGCCTTGCGTGATCGAGTCGGTTGCGGGCACGATGGATCTGGCGGCGAAGCTGGTCCGGCTGGCGGCCGAACTGGACGTGCCGCTGGTGTTCAAGGCATCGTTCGACAAGGCGAACCGCACCTCGGTGGACTCCTACCGGGGGCCCGGTCTGAGCGAAGGGCTGGCGATTTTGCGGGAAGTGCGCGACCGGTTTCAGGTGCCGGTGCTGACGGATATTCACGAGCCGGGGCAGGCTGCCGCCGTGGCCGGGGTGGTCGACATTCTGCAGATTCCGGCGTTCCTGTGCCGGCAGACCGATCTTTTGGTGGCGGCGGCCGAGACGGGCAAGGTCGTGAATGTGAAGAAGGGGCAGTTTCTGGCGCCTGAGGATATGGAGCACGTGATCGGGAAGATCGCGAGCACGGGGAACACGCAGATTATTTTGACCGAGCGCGGGGCGAGTTTCGGGTATCATAATCTGGTGGCGGACATGCGCAGCCTGCTGATCCTGCGGCAGTTCGGGTATCCTGTGGTGTTCGACGCGACGCACAGCGTGCAGCGGCCGGGCGGAGCGGGCAAGATGAGCGGCGGCGACGGGCGCTGGGCGCCGGCCTTGGCGCGCGCGGCGGTCGCGACGGGTGTGGACAGCGTGTTTATGGAGACGCACGTGAATCCGGCGGAGGCGCTTTCGGACAAGGCGAACGCGATCGCGTTCAAGGATTTGAAAAAGGTCTGGCAGACGTTGGGGGCGATCCATGCTCTTGTGCGGTAACGGCTGGGCGCTTTTCCGTCGTGCGGCGGTCGCGGGGCTTCTGCTTAGCGGCTGGCGCGCCTGGGGGGCGGATGATCCCGACGTCGACCGCTGGTTCGCACGGCACGGCGATCAGGTCTGGCGGCCGCTGGCGGAGAAGTGGGACGTGTCGAAGGCGGCCATGACCGCGCCTGTTGAGAACCTGATGCTTCCGTTGGACTACTTCCCCAACGGGCGCATGAAGGCGGTCTTGCGGGCCGTGAGGTCGCAGATGATAGCGGACGGGCTCATCTACGCCGAAGGCGTGAGTGTGGACCTGCTCACCGAGGGGGGGCAGCCGGACGGGCGCCTGACGGCTGAGGGGTGTCTGTTTGACCGCAAGGCGAAACATGGGTATTGCGAGGGGGCGGTGAGCGTGGTAAAAGGAAGTGACCGGATAAAAGGTCGTGGTATGTACTTTTCAACGGAAGAACAGTTTATTAAAATCCTATCCGAATGCGAGATACGAACGAGTCGCATTCCGCTCAAGTTGGGGAGGCTATTGTGAAGTCGATGATGTGGGTCAAAGGTTTGGCGGCTGTGCTGATGACGGCCGGAGTGGCGCTCGCGCAAGGGGGGACGAGTGACGTGCCGGCGTCAGTGTCGCAGGTGTCCGTCGTCAAGAAGGCCAAGCACGGCGGGACGAACACGGTGTCGAAGGCCAAGCACAGCGGGACGAACACGGTGGCGAAGGCGACGCGCGAGTCGGTGATCACGGCAAAAAAAATCGAATTTGACAACAAAGAGGGCGTGATCCTTTTTGACGAGGACGTGCTGGTGGACGACGAGCAGTTTGTGATGCGTTCCGACAGGCTCTTGGTTTTTATGCAAGGGACGAACGACGTGCAGCAGATCATGGCGGTCGGGCGCGTCAACATCACCAATGAGAACCGGGCTGCCAGCTGCGACAAGGCTGTCTACACGAAGAAGGACGGCCAGATTGTGATGACCGGCAAGGCCCGGCTGATGCAGCAGGGCAAAGAGACGGGTGAGGTGACCGGTGACCGGATTGTGATTTGGATGGATGACGAGCGCATGGAGGTTTATCCGGGGCGCGTGGTATTGCCGCCCGGAACCTTCAATAAAGGCGATCGGAAGTTTCTGCCTTAAGCACGAGAGTATGAGCTGACGTATGGATGATGCAGCGGGAAACATGAGTGAGAAGACGCCTGATATTCAGGCCTTCGATCTGGTCAAGCAGTATGGGCAGCGGACGGTTGTGAACGGGGTGTCGCTCCATGCGAGCTGCGGAGAGATCGTGGGGCTGCTTGGGCCCAACGGCGCAGGCAAGACCACGACGTTCTACATGGTCGTAGGGCTGGTGCGTCCGAACGCGGGAACGATCCTGTTCCGCGGGGAGGCCATCACGCGGATGCCGGTGTACCGGCGTGCGCGTCTGGGGTTGGGTTATTTGGCGCAGGAGGCTTCGACCTTCCGCAAGCTGACGGTTGAGGAGAACGTGCTCGCGATTCTGGAGACCCTGCCGCTGACAAAGGCCGAGCGTATGGAGCGGGCGGAAGAGCTGTTGGCGAGTCTGAACCTGACCAAAGTCGCCAAGCAGCGGGCCTACACGCTCAGCGGCGGGGAGCGGCGTAAGTTGGAGATCGCGCGCGCCTTGGTGCGCAAGCCCGCGATCCTGATGTTGGACGAGCCGTTCAGCGGCGTAGATCCGTTGGCGGTGCATGATATTCAGGAGATCATCAAGGGGTTAAGGGATCGCGGGCTCGGGATTATTGTAACGGACCACAACGTGCGCGAGACGCTGTCGATCGTGGATCGGGCGTATTTGGTGTGTGACGGGCAGATCCTTTGCGAAGGCCCGAGCGACTTTCTCGTGCAGGACGAGACTGCGCGCCGGCTCTACCTCGGCGCAAACTTCAGAATGTGATTTCGGTTGGATTTTGAACACAAACCCGCCTGTTGTAAGACAGGCACAGAAAAGAAAGGATGACAACCTATGCCTATTGAAGTAACGATTCGTCATCTGAATGCGGATGGGGGACTTAAGGCGTACGCGGAGTCGCGTGCGGAGAAGCTGATGATGGAATTTCCGAAAGTGGAGAGCGTCCACGTGATCGTTGACGTGCAGCGCCACCTCTACGAGGCGGAGTTCGTCGTGCAGCAGAAGGGCCTGACTGCGGTCGGTGCGAAAGAGCATGCGGCGAACGCACGCGCCGTGATCGACACGGCCGCGGCCCGCGCCGAGAAGCAGTTGCGCAAGGTGCGTTGCAAGCGCGTGTCGGCGCATGTCCGCCAGCAGAAGCAGAGCGATGGCTGATAGCAAACAGAGTCAAGTTTTGCAGTCCCCGGTCACGGTCGGCCAGTTTTTGAAGGTCGGCCGCGACCGTTTGGGGTTGGAGCTTGCGGCCGGACAGGCCGGACTGGAACGGGTGATCATCGAGCCGGTGGTTCATCGTCCGGGCCTTGCCCTGTCTGGTTTCTACGAGCACTTCGCGTGGAAGCGCATCCAGGTGGTCGGCATGGCGGAGTACGCCTATCTCTCGTCATTGCCCGAGGAGTTACGCGTGCAGCGCATCGAAGAGCTGTTCGCGATGAAGATTCCCTGCATGGTGTTCACGCGCGGGAAGCGCGTGTTCTCCGAGGTGTTGCGGGTGGCGGAGCGTGACGGCGTGACGGTGTTGCGTTCTGGAATGGTGACGCGCCATTTCATCCATGCGGCGACGTTCGCCCTGGAGGACCTTCATGCGCCGCGCTGCAAAGTACACGGCACCATGCTGGAGGTTGCCGGCATCGGCGTTTTCATCGAGGGCGCGGCGGGTCTCGGCAAGAGTGAGACGGCGCTGGGACTGATCAAGCGCGGGCATGCGCTGGTGGCGGATGATCTGACGCTGCTGCGCCGCGACAG
Organism: uncultured Lentisphaeraceae bacterium; assembly: GCA_964390795.1. GTDB lineage: Bacteria > Verrucomicrobiota > Kiritimatiellia > RFP12 > UBA1067 > CAYMLQ01. The sequence continues at coordinate 20,252 of CAYMLQ010000034.1, read as the reverse complement.
CAACGGCAAGCTGTTGGGCTCTGCGCTGCCCGTCACGCAGTACCACATGGAAATCCGAGGGATTGGCATCATCTACGTCCCCGCGATTTTCGGCGTGGCCGCCGTGCGCGGAGAGAAGCAGGTCGATTTGGTTGTGACGTTGAAGCGGCAGGGGGAGGCGGACGCCGAACTCGATCGGACGGGGACGGATGAGCTGAGGCGCGAGTTTCTGGGCGTGTCTGTGCCTCAATTGGTGATCCCCGTGGCGTTGGGCCGTGATTTGGTGAATCTGGTTGAGACGGCGGCGCAGGAACACAAACTGCGTCTTTCGGGTTTCGTGGCCGTCCGCGCGTTGGACGCGCGGATTAAGCAACACCATGTCGGTGGAGGAGAGTAGAACGTGGGACAAGCGGATACAAATACAGAGACCCGAGAGTTTGTGCTCTTGAACAAGTACGGCATGCATGTCCGTCCGGCTGGGTTGTTTGCCAAGGTGGCATCGCGCTTCAACGCCGAGGTCGACGTTGAGAAAGAAGGGACGGTCGTGTCGGGTAAAAGCATCATGGCGCTCATGACGCTGGAGGCGGTGTGCGGCACCCGGCTGCGCGTGACGGCAAGCGGGCTGCAGGTGCGCGAGGTGCTCGACGAGTTAGAGGCTTTGGTCTCAAGGAAATTCGATATTCCCGATGAACAGTGATGCGGACATAAAACACGGCAAGCAAGAAGCGATGCGCATGCTGACCGGGCTGGCCGCCTCTCGGGGGTTTGTCGCGGGGCCTGTCTTCCTTTTCCGCACGACGGGATGCGAGCAGATCCCCGAGTATCAGGTGGAGGCCAGTCAGGTTGCGCATGAAAGCGCGCGCCTAACGGATGCCTTCGCGCTCACCCGGAGCCAGATCCGCTCGCTCTCGACCGAACTGGGCAAGCGTATTAGTGGGGATGAGGCGACAATTTTTGAAGGCCATCTGATGATCCTCGAAGATCCTTCTTTTGTGAGTGCCTGCAAAGAAAAGATAACCAAGTCGAATTTCAACGCCGAATGGGCCGTTAACGCGGTGTCTGAGAAATACGCGTCGATTTTCGCGGCCATGGACGATGCGTATTTGAAGGAGCGCGCCAAAGACGTGGGCGACATCGCCAAGCGCATCATCCGCAATCTGCAGGGGGGGATGGACTCGCAGCCCATGCGGGTCGAACAACCTTGCATCGTGGTGGCGGATGAGCTGACGCCCTCCGAGACCATCTCGATGCCGAAGCATCTGATCCTCGGATTTGCAACGGATCGAGGGAGCACCACATCGCACGCCTCGGTTCTTGCGCGTGCGCTCGGCATTCCGGCTGTGGTCGGGTTGGGATCGCTTTCCGAGATCGTTAAAACGGGCGATTTGCTCTTGCTTGACGGTTCGCGCGGGAAAGTGATTCTGAATCCCGGACGCGAGGAACGGCTCGCCTTTGACAAGATGGTTGCCCGCTCGAAGACGCTTGAAGAGGCGTTGGACGAGGGCAGGCTCGCACCCGGCGTGACCAGCGACGGACACCAGGTACCCCTGCTGGCAAATGTTGATTACAGCACGCCGATGACCGGGCTGTATGCGGTGGGTGCGGAGGGCGTCGGACTCTACCGTTCGGAATATCTGTGGCTGACGTTGGATCGCGAGCCGACCGAAGAGGAACAGACGCATGCGTACACGAAGGTGGCGCGCGCGATGCCGGCACAACAGCCAGTCACGATCCGCGTGCTCGATCTCGGCGGGGACAAGATGACCAAAGGGGCTGCGGCTTCGTCTCACAAGGAGGCGAACCCGTTTCTCGGTAACCGCTCCATTCGATATCTGCTGCGTAACCCCGAGGTGTTCCGCCGTCAGTTGCGTGCGATTCTGCGGGCCAGCGCCCACGGCAATGTGAAGCTCATGTATCCCATGGTGTCAACCATCGAGGAGCTTCGCGCCGCCAATTTGGAGCTGCATGCCTGTATGGAACAGATGAAGGCGGAGGGAATACCTTTCGATGCGACGATCCAGCGGGGCGTGATGATTGAGATACCGGCCGCCGCGCTGATCGCCGACGCGCTGGCGAAAGAAGCCGATTTTTTCTCGGTGGGCACGAACGATCTGATCCAGTATACGCTGGCGGTTGACCGTATCAACGAAACCGTGGCAAGGCTCTATCAACCGACGCACCCTGCGGTTTTGCAGCTCATTGCCATGACGATCGAAGCGGGACACGCACACAACCTAAAAGTGTCGGTCTGCGGAGAGATGGCGGCTGATCCGGTGCTGGCGGTTCTCATGCTGGGTATGGGTGTGGATGAGTTCAGCATGTCGCCGAATCTGATTCCGCTCGTCAAAAAAATAATTAGTCAGATTTCCTACGCGGACGCTCAGGCGCTGGCTGTCACCGTGCGCCGCATGACGGGCACATCGGCGGACAAGGTCTACGCCTTCTGCCGAAACCATGTGATGAAACTCGCGCCGGATCTTCTCTACCTTCAGTGAGGGGTGCGCTCACTGGATCATGAGGACGCTTTCGGTGCCGAACAGGACGTCGATAAGGCCTGCCTCGCTGAAGTGCGCATCGTCTTTGAACTGCGCATCGCTGCTGCTCGATCCGTATGTTCCGCGCCTCTGGCGCTTGCCGCCGAGGTAGAGCGAGCCCACCGTTCCAACGCCGGAGTCGATGCGCACCTTCGCACCTCCATCTGATATTCGAAGAACGGCGGAGTCGTCAATGGCAGACGCATTTCTGAGCCTGAGCGTGCCGCCCGTCACGAAAATGAGCGTGCTGTTGCCGAGTCGGGTTGAGGCCAATACATCCAATGTGCCGCCGCTGACCGTTGTTGCGCCCGTATAGGTGTGGTTGGTGCCGGAGAGGGTCAGCGTGGAAGAGCCGCCCTTGGTCAGTCCGGTCGCGCCGGTCAGAATGCCGTCGAAGATTGTTGACGTGCCGCTGCTCACGGTCAGGGTGGCCGGGGCTGAGGAACTGGTGACCACGCGGTTACCGTCCGCGGTGTTGCCGCGCTTGAGCTGGCTGACCGTCACGTCAAAGCCGTTGAGGTCGAAGGTGCCGCTGGTCCCGAAGGTGGGGCCGATGGAGAGGATCAGGGACGCGGGGAGCGCGTTGGAGGCGGCTATTCGCACGGTGACACCTCCGCCGACCTCGAGGGTGCCGAACGTGTGGTCACCGCAACCGCCAAGAAGGACGGTACCCGCACCGTCGCAGGCGACCTTTCTGGATGTTCCGCTCTGGATGGCGTCGCCGGCGACGATGAGTTCCGCTCCGCTTTCGGGGGCTAGGAAGAGGTCGTAGGCGCCGGTGACGCCGCCGGAAAGGGTCAGCCGGCTGCCGGCTAGGGAACGGATGCGCGATGCGGCGGCGAGCGTGACGCGCCCGCTCCAGACGTTGGTGCCGTCGGTCGAGCACAGGGCTCCTCCCGCGCTGGCGTCGGAGATCGTAAGGGGTTCGGGAACCGCGACGCTGCCGCCGATCTCGATCAAGCCGTTGCTGGTGACGGAGGTGATCCCGTTGGTGCTTCCGAGTGCGTTCGCGTGGGTGACGCGCAGGACGCCGCCAGAGGCGACCGAGGTCGTGCCGTCGTAGCTGCTGTCGCCTGCGAGCGCGAGGACGCCGTTGCCCGTTTTGGAGATGCCGTAGGCCGAGGGGCCGTCGGCGACGGGGCCTGAGACGAGCAGGGTTGTGACGCCTGCGCCGGTGTTCGTGACGCCCCAGTTTTGATCTGCGGCGAGGGCAACGTGAGCGGCGAGCGTGTAGGTGCGCGGGGTGGCGGTCGGAGCGACGGCACACAGTCCGCCTGCGCCGAGCGTCAGCGTGCCGCCGCCGTCGGCAACGGTAAAGTCCGCATCGCGGTTGAACGACAGGCCCAGAAGCGCGGCGTTGGTGTTCAGCGTCGCTACGCACCCTTCGGCAGCAAAAAAGAGATAGGCTGTGCCATCAAGGGCCGGCATCAGGTCGGCATCCCAGTTGTTGGGGGTGTCGAAGCGCGTATCTCCCGCTCCGCCGCCGTCCCAGACGGTTGAGGGTGCGAAGTACGGGACATTGATGATGCCCGTGCCGGCGCTGCTGAAATAGGTGTTATCCTTGTTGTCTGCGGAACTGGCCAAAGATCCCCAGGAGCCGGGCCCTCGGCGCAGGCCGCCGAGGTAGAGTCGCGGCACTGTTGCGGCGACACCGGAACTAAGGTAGATTTTTCCAGGGCTTGAGACGCGGAGGACGGAGGCGGTGGAGATGGCTGCAGTGCGTGAAAATAGGAGTGTTCCGGCAGTGACTGTCGTATCGCCCGTATAGGTGCTGTTCGTGCCGGAAATGGTCAGTGTGGAGGTGCCGCCCTTGGTGAGGCTCAGCGCACCGGACAGCTCGCCGTCGTAGGTCGTGGACATGCTGCCGCTCACGGTGAGCTTGGCCGGGGCTGAGGAATTGGTGACCACGCGGTTACCGTCCGCGGTGTTGCCGCGCTTGAGCTGGCTGACGGTCACGTCGAAGCCGTTGAGGTCGAAGGTGCCGCTGGTGCCGTAGGTGGGGCCGATGGAGAGGATCAGTGTGGAGGGCAACGCGTTGGTCGCTGCTGCTTTTGCGGCGGCCCCGCCGGCGATCTCGAGGGTGCCGAAGGTGTGGCCCGAGCCGCCGAGGAGGGCGGTCCCTGTGCCGTTGACCGCGACTTTCCTGGACGCGCCGCTCGCGACGGCGCCGCCCGAGAGCGCGATCTCCGCGCCGAGGTCGGGGGCGAGGAACAGGTCATAGGCGCCCGCGACGCCGCCGGCCAGGGTGAGGCGACTGCCGGCCAGAGCCCTGATCCGCGCGATGCCGGTGCGGGTGACGGGGCCGCGCCAGACGTTGGTGCCGTCGGTCGAGCGCAGGTTGCCGCCGCCGTCGGGCGTGCCGTCGGCGGTGAGGGTCAGAGGCTCCGGCACCGAGGCGTTGCCGCCGATCTCGAGCCAGGTGCCGAGGGCCACCGAGGTGCTCCCGTTGGTACTCCCGAGGGCGTTGTCGTGGGTGACGCGCAGGACGCCGCCGGAGGCGACCGAGGTCGTGCCGTCGTAGCTGCTGTCGCCCGCGAGGGTGAGAACGCCGTTACCGGTCTTTGCGACACCGAAGGCCGCTGCACCGTCGCTGACCGGGCCTGAGACGAGCAGGGTTGTGATCCCCGCGCCGGTGTTGGTGACGCCCCAGTTCTGGTCGGCGGCGAGTGCCATGTTGGCGGCAACCGTATAGGTTCGCGAAGAGGCGTTCGGTACGACCGCGCGGAGGCCGCCGCTACCGAGTGTCAGCGTGCCGCCGCCATTGGCAAACAAGAAGTCGGCGTCGCGGTGGACGCTCATGCCCAAGACGCTGATGTTGGTGTTGACGGTGACGGTTCCGCCTGCGGTCGCGAAGTTAAAGTAAGTGGCGCCGTCGAACGCGGGCGTGGCATCGGTATCCCAGTTTGCCGGCGTAGTGACCAGCGTGTCGGCCCCGCCCGCATCCCACAGCGTTCCGACCGCATGCAAGGTGTCGGGCGTGGTGATCGAGACGGTGGGCGTCCACGACGAAGTGCCGCTGGCGTTGACGGCCCGGAGACGGTATTCGTAGGACGAGCCGGGCAGCGAGGTGGAGTCAAGGAAGCTGACCGTATTGCTGGCCAGCGCCTGCAGCAGGACGAACGCGCCGCCCGTCAAGCGGCGCTCCAGTTCGAAGCCGGTCTCGCCGGATACACTGTCCTTCCATTGGAGCGAGACGCTCCACCCGAAGTTGACGGATGCCGTCAGGAAGGAAGGCCGGGATGGCAGAGGAGATGCCGAGGAGAGCTCAAGAGTCGGCGCGGCAAACGAGGGGTGCTCACGCGAAGCCCAATGGACAATGGCTCCAGCATTGTGCTGGGCCAGACCGATCGTGACGAGGTTGCTCGCGCCGAGCCCGCTGCTGAGGCTGGAGGCGTCGAGGTCAACTCGCAGAAACTCGCCTAAGACGGGAACCTCAAAGACGTTGGTGTAACCCAGCACCGTTGTGGCACCCGAGAACCCGACGCCGGTGAGGTTGTTCGCCGGCGCGTTGTTCCAGGTGATCGAACCTTCCTCCCAAAGATTGGCGCTTTCGCTTAGCAGATACGCATACATGTTGAAATAGCCTGCCTCGTCGAAGCGCTCCTCGCCCGCGAAGGCAAGCTTGAGTCTTGCGCGAGCGAACGAGCCGGCTCCCGTGAGGTCAAAGCGCAGATAACTTTTCGCGGCATTGGTTAGTATCGACCACGTATCCGGGTCATACCCGGCGACGGTCAGGTTGGTCGCGGTTCCCAGAGGCGTCGTGGGAAGGTCGCGCCGTATTGTGGCATCGGCGCCGTTGGAGCTGTCGGTGGTTAGCTCGACGACGATATCCGACGGCGCTGTGGAGACGTAAACGACCGGCGAATAGCCGCTGACCCCGCTGGCGTTATAGGCGGCGACGCGGTAGGCGTAGGGCGTGTCGGTGGTACACATCGTGTCGGTCAGGGCCTGAGTGAGGCCGGCACCGGACGACAGATCCGCGATTTGCGTGAAACTTCCGGCTTCGCCGCAACGCTCCATTCGGTAACCGGAGGCGTTCGCGACCGTATTCCACGTCAGCGATACGGAGGTGGGCGATGCGGAGGCGGCGGTGAGTCCGGTGGGCGTGGCGGGTATCGGCAGGTCTTCCAGCGTGATGCTCTGCGCGACGGCGAGGCTGTAATTTCCCAGTCCGGTAACGGACCAGTCGGCGGAGGCGTGGAAGATGCCCCAGACGGCGGTTGCCGGCATGGAAGAAAACGTGACGGTTCCGAGCAGGGTCCAATCAATACCGTCTGCGGAGGTTTCTGAGGCGAAGACGCTGCCCGTACGCGTGAGCCGCAGCCAACGGGCAAGCGCCAGCGTATTGGCCGTTGAAGGCAGAGCCGAAGCGCTGCCGCCCGCTGCGCTGCGGGACACGAATTTGGTGCCGTAGGAGGTGCTGGAACTGCTGACGGTTGCAGCCATCACAGCGTTGTTGGCCGTCGAGGCTCGCGCCATGAGCGCATAGCGCGCGCTGCCGTCACTCGGAAGACCCGCAGGGAAGTACGCGGTCAGGATGCCATCGCCCGTCCGATTCTGGTAGACGAACTGTCCGGCCTCGGCCGTGTCAGCCGCTGAAACGCCGCTGCCGCCGATCGTCACGGAGCCGATGCTGTTGGAGAGGGTGACTGCGGATGAACTATCAGTAAGGCCGCCGATCACGGTTTGGCTCCACGGTTCGGCAAGAGTGGCTGTGGGGTCTTCGATCAGCACGGCCACGGACGAGTTGAGGGTCAGGCTTGTGCCGCCGGACGAACTGCTCAACGTGAGCTTGAACTGGCATGCGACTTGTTGGGTGGGGGTGTTCAATATCGGAACGGAGACGGTCTTCGCGCCCGCCTCGCCGTCGGCCCAAGCCAGGGTTCCGTTGGTGGCCGCGTAGTGTGTGCCGGCGTATGCGGAGGTGTCGCTTGTGGCAAATTGCACGCTGGCCGCTCCGACCGAACCGCCGATGCGGGTCACCGAAAGGACGGCGCTTCCCGCCGTTTTGCTGATTTTGAGACGGGTGGACGGCAAGTCGAAAAAGCCTGCGGAAGCTTCGAAGGATGCCGAACTCGACGGCAGCGAATCGCCGGCAGAGCCCGTGGCGAGAACCCTGTAGTAATAGACGTTGCCATTGGTGAAGACGCCGGTGTCGGTGAAGGTGGTGACATTCGCGGCGACTGTTCCGCGCGCAAGATAGCTGCCGCTCGCGCTGACCTTGCGCTCGATGCGGTAGCCCGTCTCGTTATGTGCGCTGTCGGCCCATGCGAGCAGTGCGTTCGTCGCGCTGAACAGCGTGACGGCGAGGCTTCCCGGATTGCGCGGCGCGGACGCTGCCGCCGCATTCGCGACAAGGGTGAGGGGCGTGCCGCCGCTGAGGTTGTCAAACGATCCGCCGGGGACGGTCTCGCGCTTGACCGTGCGCACCAGATAGCTGTAGCTCTGGCCGGCAGTCACCGAAGTGTCGGTATAGGACGTGCCGGTCTGCGGTGAGGCCGTCAGACGCGCGTACGGGCCGGCGGCGGTCGCGGCACGATAGACGAGATAGCCCAACAGATTGGTTTCCGTTGAGCCTGACCAGGCGAGCGCGACGAGGCTGTTCGAACTGGTTGCGGAGAGGTTCCGCGTCGGCTCCACAGCATACAGGCGCAGCGCAGGGTCGCCCATCAGGGCGGTATGCGTGCCCGCGTAGTTGTAAGGTGCGTAGCTCCCGCCGCCGGCCAGGCTGCCGTTCTGCGACACCCACATGCCGTAGCCGGCGGTCTCTCCCATGCCGAGGTGGTGCATGAAACGGTTCGGGCGTCCGCCCCAGAAGCACGTAAGGCCAAGCGAATCGCCCGTGGCGTTGCCCGCCAGCGGGGCGCGGAGGAAGTCGTTGTCGGCGTCCCAGTCGCCAAAGTAGCTTCCGAACAGGCTCGTGAAGACGACGCGGCTCGGCTTCAGTCCGAACTCGGCGGTGTGGCCGACGGTATCGGCTGTTTCAAAGCTGCCGCTGCCGTTTCCGTAACCTACCAGATAGGTCTGTCCGCCCGCATAGCTTCCGGAGAACCACTGGCCGCTGGCGGGCTCGTCGATCGGCGCGCCCGGCGCCTGGCCCGCGCAGGTGAACGCCATGCCCCATCCGGCGATCGCGAAGTTCTCTCCGCTGAACGTGCCGAACCCGTCGCGGATGAGGCTGCGCCGCGGGATGGACGCGTAGGCGCCCTGCTTCATACGGAAGTCATGCGCTCGGCGCAGGTAGCGGCGCAGCAGAGCGGTCTCGGAAACGGACGGTGAGGGTGCGCGGGTCATGCCTTGGAGATCGACGCGTCCGACCATCAGTTCCACTACGTTGGGAAAGATGTTCTGATCGAACTTGCCGTCTCCCGGCACGTTATCGTTTCTCGAACTAGAGGCGCTGGTGTCGTTGACCGTCGCGTCTGTCCACGTGCCGTTCATCTCTCCATAATAGCCGTCCGCCGGCCAGGCGCCGATATGGTCGCCGTGGCCGTCCGGCGCCATGTCGCCGGAATAGGGCACAGGAACGTGACCCAGCAGGTAGACCATCTTGACGTTGACCGGGTCGGCGGTGTAGGCCGCGAGGAGCTGAGCTTTCACGTTTGCAGCCGTGTTCGTGCGGTAGGCGGTGATCGTCTGCACGGTCCAGCCCTCGCCGGTGAGGTCGGACTGCAGCTGCTCGATCTCGGGAGCGAGCGGCGCCGCCATCGTGTCGTCGACCACCAGAAGGAGTTTCCCCCGGCTGTCGGTCGGCGGCACATTCACGCCCGCGCTGAGATAACCCAGCGCGGTGGTCGGACTGATTCCCGAATACGTGCGCTCCATCCAGTATTCATATTCGACATGGGGGATGGCCGTGGTGTCGGCGTAACTCGTCTGGTTGGTGGTCAGATCCGCCTGCTTCACCCACACGGCTTGGCCTTTGAGCCGGCGGTGTATCTTCTGCGCCGTGATGTTACCCGGCCGCCTGATCGACCAGCCGAGCGTGATGCAGGGCGTGTTTGTCGATACGGTCGCAGACAGATCGATCGCGAAGTCTCGAGGGGTTTGAGCGTTTAGGGTGCAAACGGTAAACGCTCCCAGACACAGCAAGGAGCAGGAAGAAAAAGTGAGAAAACGGCGTATTTTTATCATAGCATTAACCCAGAAATAGTATGGGGCAGGAGGGTTAAGTAAGTCAATCCCGGACCTAAATAAACCGGGGCTGGCCACCGTTACGCAGCGGTCACGGCAGCAGGCGGGGACGGCTTTTCTGTGGCGCCACTCAGTGCTGCCAGGGCGGAATCTCAGCCAGCGCCGCGCTAAACTCGTCTGTTAGCGCTCGCTCGTATGCGCCCGCGTAGGTGCCGGCCAGGAATTTGCCGTATGCCTCGGCGCAGAACCGCTCCCAGGAGGTCTCTTCGCGGCCGGGGGTGATGGGATAAAAACAGGCGCGGTTTTTGAGAGCGGCAGCGTGGTCGCCCGGCGCGTCACCGATCATCAGCACGCGGTGAGGTTCGTATTTGCCTGCGGCTGCGATGCGAAGGTGTTCCGCTTTCGTGCCGAGTTCCTGGCCTGCGATCAGGTCGACATAGCCGTGAAGGTGGTGCAGGTTCCACTCTTTGACCAGAGCCTCTTCGGGGGTCTGCGAAACCACGATGGCGTCGCTCTGCTCCCGAATGAGTTCCAGCGCTCTTCTCGCCCAGACGAAAGGATGCACGGGGCGCATGCGCGTATCGATCTCGACGTTGATAGCCAGGCTCCAGTCGTAGAGCCGGGCGAGCTCGGCGTCCTGCGTGCGTTCGACCTCTGCCTTCAGCGACGGGTTGCCGAGCGCAAGACCGGAGTACACGTAGGCGCGCAAGGCGTCGAGTTTGGGCAGCGCGACCCCCGTGGCCTCGATGCCGGGATAGGCGTGCAGGAGTTCGAACACATGCAGCAGCGCAGGGAAGCGGTTGATCCCGCGGTTATTGGAACGCATGTTCACAAACTCCGCGCAGGCGCGGAGCTGCTGCTCGCAGGCTTCCAGACTCCACGATTTGATGATGAGGGGGTGGAAGTGCTCCTGCTGCTTCACACTCATCGTGTCGAACACGCAGCCGTCCGAGTCGATGCCGACGAGCGAGTCGTGCCGCTTGGGCAGTCTGCAGAGGTCGCCCAGCGTGTAGTGGTTTTTGGTCATGATGATCCTCTAATTTGACATACGCGCTAGCCAGTCAAGATGACGATCGGTATGAAGAATCGTCGCATGATGAACGCGGGCACAGGCAAAAATGAGGAGGTCGGTGGCCGGAACGGTCTGTCCTTTTTCGCGAACCGTACGTGCGATGCGATACGCCTCCTCCCATACTTCTTGAGTGCATGAGACCAGCGGAACGGCTGATTCCAACTCTCTGAGCACGCGCTTTTCTCGATCCCCTCGCGCACCGTTCCACAACTCCAGCTTGACCATATCACACCAGACGGCCTCCCCCGTTTCCAAGGCGGTTTGAACGCGTTCGCGGATCAGCACGTCTCCTTCTGGGCGGAAACAGTGTATCCAGGCCGAGCTATCCACGAGGATCATATCACCCCTCCATCCGCGTCTCTTCCAGTTCTTTCGCCGTCATAAAATGGGCACATGTGCCAAAGGCCTTGACCAGCCGCGCCATCCGGTGCCGCTGATTGAATTCGGTCAATGCTGTGACAACGACCTCACGCTTGGTACGGCTGCCAGCAAACGCGATGGCATCCTCAAGAAGGCTTTCAGGAATATCGATTGTTGTCTTCATGCCATATAAAATACGCCACTATTGCCATATTGGTCAATCGCAATTTAAGCTGGGATTTGCAGCACGGCGATCAGAGTGAACACCATGGTGAAGATCGCGACGGTCTCGATGATGCCGAGCGCGCCGAAATAGTTGGTGAGGCCCTGCCCAGTCTCGGCCTGCGCGTCGCAGGCGGCGGCCGCGGCGAGGCCTTGGAAAAGCGCGGAGAAGCCGATCCCGAGGCCGGAGAAGATGCCGAGGATCAGGAGGGGAAAGCCGGCGCTGGCCTTGCCGAACATCACGAACATCAGGATCATGCCGTAGAGGGTCTGCGTGATCGGCGCGCCGACGAACCCGAGCAGGATAAAGGGGGCCGGCTTGTTCTGCGCGTAACATTTCTTCCACGCGCCCACGGCGGCGGTACCCGCGTAACCGGTGCCGAACGCCGAGCCCGTCGCGCTCAGCCCGAGGCAGGCGACTGCGCCTGCGATGCCCATCGCCGTGTTGATTGCTGTGATTGCTTCTGGATTCATGTGGGTACTCCGTTTGTGATGTGAAAGGTTTATGAAGAGAGAGGTGTCCTAAATCGCGTCCGCTTTCCGCTTGAAGGGTTTAAAGGCGAAGCCGGACCACGAGATGCCTTTGTGGTTCGAAAATTCGAGCGTGTTCAAACGTACGGCGTGTACGAGAATGCTGAGGGCAGCCATCGCGAAGTTCAGGCCATGACCGATCAGCAGGATCAGGATCAGGGGGATAATCTTAGCCCAGAGCGGAAGGTTCAAGTTGATCGCCATGCTGTTGAAATTCTCAGCCACTTTGACGGAGGCCAGTCCGACGGCGAAGAGGCGGACATACGAGATGATGTCGCCGAGGCAACTGACAATGTTGAGCGGCATCATGCCGAGTTCGATGCCGTGCTCCTTCAGTTCGTCCCGCCGGAGTGTGAAAAAGAAGATAAGAAAGAGCGAAACGCCGAAGACGTAGTAGATGGCGCGCGGCGCCTGGAAGATCCCGACCACGTGGCAGGCCATGCAGTACATGAACCAGATCACGCCGACCCAGCCGACCTGCGCGAGGAATTTGGGGTCAGGGAAGGTGGTGACCGCACTCCAGATTCGCGCGACGGAGAGGTGGATCACGCCCAGCGTGAAGCAGACCAGCATCGTATGGTTGATGCCCTTGACGGGGTCGTTCAGCCAGAGGCTGGCCGCGTTGTCGGCAATCGACGGATGGGTGCCGAACCACGTGTTGGAGAGGATGCCCCAAACCACGGTGGCGGACGCGAAGACGTAGAGCAGCACGAAGGGCGAGCGCGGTGCCTGCGGGAACTTGCGCCGCAGGTACAAGGTCAAAAGGAAGATCAGCACGCCATAACCGCCGTCGCCCACCAGCATGGCAAAGAAGATGCTGAAGAAGCAGAAGAAGGGGACGCTGACGTCTGACTCGCTGTAGGCCGGCGAAATGCCCAGGGCGTCAAAAAGCGACAGCATGGGCCGGAAAAGACGGGGCGGGCGCAGCAGGGTGGGGGGGCGTTCCTCCGGCTCTGGATCGCGCAACAAAAGGCCCCACGCGTGTGCGGCAGAGGCCGCGCGTAGCGAGTCCCCGCGCTCGGCGGGCAGCCAGCCCGTGATCCAGGCGACCGCGCCGTGAGTCTGCATGGTGTCGGCGGCCGTGGCGAAATCGCTCGCGTCGGTCAGACGCTGGATCTCGCGGGTGAGGTCCGCGGTGTCGGCGGCCGCACGCTTTAGGAGCGAGGTGATGAGGGCGGCTTTCTCAAGGGCCTGCGCGCAACGCGCCTGCAGGGTGGAGACAGAGGCTTCGGGCGGGGCGAGCCGCTCGCAGGCCTCGGGAAGCTCGCCCTTTCCGACCATCACGCAATAGGTGAAGTCGCCATCGGCGCCGAACTCCTCGATCAGAACGCCGGCGGGCTCCACAAAGGTGGTGTTGACCGGATCGCGGAAGAGTTGGACCGGAATGCCCTGCGCCGTGAGCCTTGCGGGCAGCGTGACGTCGAAGTCGCCGAACGGCAGATACAGGTCGATATCGCGGTCCAGACGCTCGGCCTCATTGAGCAGGGACTGCCGCACCTCGGCCAGCCTATGAACCGCGTCGAGTTTCTCTGAGGCACTCCCGGCAACCGCGGGAAGAGGGGCGTTGAGCAGCACGTCGACGCCCATCTCATGGCCATGGACTTTATGCGGCCCGATGGTGGTCGGCATCACCGGTTTTTCGGCGCGGGCGTCCGCCAAGAGGCGTAAGGCGTGCTCGGCGGTGGCGAGGCGGGCCTGCGCATGGCGGTAGGGCTCGGAATCGGACGCGCTGAGGTTCAGATGCAGAACACCCAACTCGCGCAGGCGCTCGAGGGCCTGCTTGCGCTCAGCCGCGACGCAGAGGAGCGTGACATGTTGCATGGGGACGATCATGCGGCGTTCTCCTCTTCAGCCCGCCGGCTGCGGCCTTTGGCGATCTTGCCGCGTGTGACCGACGCGATTTGCGCGTCACCGATGGCGATCTTGATGAGTCGGATATTTTCGCGGCACGCCGGTATTTTCACTTTCTCGAACAGGTTCACGCGCTGCGACGTGGTGTTCAGTTCGAGGGTCACCCGCTCGCGCTGTATTTCGAGTACGGTTCGTTCGGCCTTGAGGCTGAGAACCGATGTGAGCATGGCCGCAGCCGCGTCGAACCATGCGGGAGTCGCGAACAGGTCAAGCTCGGCGACCGTGGTGTCGAGGCGCGTGAAAACGGGGATGGCCACGCCGGCGATGTTGCTGCTCGCCGTCACCACACGGTCGATGGTCACGAGGCGCGCAAGAGCTTCGCCCGGTTCTGCAAACAGGGGCATCCAGGGCTCTAATGACGCGCGGGCGGCGGCCTCGCGCTTCGCGACTTCGTCGAGGCGTGCGGCAATGGCGGCGATCTCCGCCTGCAACTGCTGCTTCTTGAGCAGCAGCATCGGCAGAAAACGCTGGAAACGCTTGAGCGCGTCGCTCTGCGTCTTCAGCTCGTTTTTAGTCAGTTTGATCTTCGCCATGGAAAAGAGGAGCCGGGGTTCGGGGTTCAGCGCTCAGAAAAGGTGTGACCTAGCTCGGTTTCTTCGGCCAGAACTTCGCGCTCAGCTTCGTCGGGATGCCGGCTTCTTCGGGGCTGAAACAGTCGCCGAGGATCTGCCAGCCGAGATCCAGCGCCTTTTCAAGCGGGATGTTCACGGAGAGGTCCATCATCTCACGTTCGAAACGCGCTCCGTATTTCAGCAGCTTGGTGTCCCACTCGCTCATGCGGAAGCCCATGGACTGCTTCTCCTGCGTCTCTTTGAACGAGGCGTAAAGCCGGATCATGGCGTCCATGATGGTACGGTGGTCTTCGCGGGTGTCTTTGTTCACCTGCTGCTTCAGCCGGCTCAGGGAGCCGAAGGGCTCGATGCGGCCGTTGCGGAGGTAGAACTGGCCCTCTGTGATGTACCCCGTGTTGTCCGGCACAGGGTGGGTGACGTCATCGCCGGGCATGGTGGTCACCGCGAGAATCGTGATCGAGCCTGCGCCTTCGAAGTCAACGGCCTTCTCATAGCGCGAGGCGAGCTGCGAATAGAGGTCGCCGGGATAGCCGCGGTTGGAGGGGATCTGCTCCATGGTGATCGCGATTTCTTTGAGCGCATCGGCGAAACTGGTCATGTCGGTCAGTAGCACCAGCACCTTCTTGCCCTGCAGCGCGAACTGCTCGGCGGTGGCCAGGGCGATGTCGGGAACCAGCATGCATTCGACGATCGGGTCGGAGGCGGTGTGAACGAACATCACGGTGCGGGAGAGCGCCCCGCTCTCATCGAGGGTGTCGCGGAAATAGAGGTAGTCGTCGTACTTCAGGCCCATGCCGCCGAGGATGATGATGTCGACCTCGGCCTGCAGGGCGATGCGGGCGAGCAACACGTTGTACGGCTCGCCCGCGCGGGCGAAGACCGGCAGCTTCTGCGACTCGACCAGCGAGTTGAACACGTCGATCATGGGGATGTTGGTGCGGACCATGTTGCGCGGCATGATGCGCTTGGCCGGGTTGACC
>CAYMLQ010000034.1:0-4947 GCA_964390795.1 uncultured Lentisphaeraceae bacterium | reverse complement strand
GATGTCGATCAGGTTGTCGGTGAGCGCGGGGCCCTTGTCGCGCGGCACGGCGCTGCCGGTGAAGGCGCGGCCGAGCAGCGCGTCGGAGAAGGGCACGCGCATGGGATGGCCAAGAAAGCGGACGCGGCCGTCCGTCGCCACGCCGCGAGCGCCCGCGAAAACCTGCAGCGTCACCGTGTCGCGGTAGAGCTTGATGACCTGCGCGAGCGAGGTGCCGTTGCGCGACGTGACTTCGGCGAGCTCGCGGTATTTGACCCCCTCCGCGCGCAGCGTGACCACGCTGCCCGCGAGGTTGTCGATGGTGTGGTAAACCTTATGCATGGGATCTCCCATCCTCGGTTACTGATACGAGTGATCTGATAAAAGCGGTTAGCGGTTGAAAGGCCGGATGAGCGAAGGGGATGTCTCCTGCCGAGGCCGCTTCGCCGAGGCGGAGCCCCGGACGGGAAAGCGTGCTCAACCACGCCTGAAGTTGGTGCTTTGCGTGGTCTGTCGTTGAAAAGGGTGAGTCGATTCTTTCTGATACGCAGGTAGCGAATGCCTCCACGCAAGGCCATGTCGGAGTGGAGCACGCGGCATTGAGAATCACAGCCTCCAATGCTCCACATTCATTCGGTTCCGGCAGAATATAAGACGATACTCGAATGAGGTCAGGAAGTTTGGCGTTTGAAATGGCAGACTTCACACTGGCTAGGGCGGCCAAGTAATCGTTATCGGCATCGCGAGTAATACCGATACTTCTTAGATTGGGAAAAACGGCTAAAGCTGAAAGGAATCCTTTCAGATTGTTCTTCCCACCGTACTCTGCGACTTGAATTCTACCGTCAAGTCCAAGGTGTTTAACCAGAGCGGAGAAAAAGCACTCTTCATCACGGCCTTCACCGATCAGAAGAACAGTCTTGGTGATGTCGTTGAGTTTCCTCATCGGATTTCCAACTCCGTATTGAGAGCGGCCCCGACGGCTTCATGGTCGAGCACGAAGGAGGCGATGCCAAGGGCGGGATCGGGACGGAGCTTGATGACGGCGAAGTCTTCCGCGTGTCCTGAAAAAGCCTCGTGCGCGGCGGCTATGCACTCGTAGGAGTGCGTCGTAGCGAAAATCTGGACATCATGCTCGCGGGCGTATTTTCCGAGCGCCGACCAGATCGGGATAAGCGCGTCGTGCTGGAGACCGTTCTCGAATTCGTCGATGAGCAGGATTTTTGTCTCTTCGATCATCAGTGATGAGAAAAGTCCGAGCATCCGGTTAAATCCTTGCCCAAACTGGGTCGCAGGAATCATTTCTTTACTCGTTTCAAGGCCAACATACACATATGGGTGTTGGTGTTTGGGCAGTTTTAAATATTTTAGTTTTGTGATTCGCGAATCAATCAAGCGCAGATATGCGGCTAATTCTTCATCACGTTCAAGAACGGAAACCATATTGACCTGTTCGGCATCCTCGACAGGGGAAGGAAGTACTGAAGACAAGGTGGTGCAAGCAAGGCGCGGCATGTCACTTGAGTTAGACACCATTGGGGCAAAGGACGGAGGAGGCCAGTTAGCAATCGTATTGTTGTCCTTATTAGTAGCGGTCAAATGTCCCTGCGCACTGGGACTCAATAGCAACGTTCTCGGACTTTCACCTGTTAAAGATGCCAACAGACTGATGGTAGCGCAACGGCTCATATCCTTTTGATAAAAGAGCCATTTCCAATAATTATCTCTGTCGTCCTGGAATTCTTGCGAACTATGGTTATTATTGGTAGTGGCAGAACGCCGAAAGAGCGAAGAAGCGACGGGATTAAGAGGATTATCCTGTGCCGCAAACCAAATGGCTTCAAGGACAGAGGTTTTGCCGACGTTGTTGCCGCCCGCGATCAGGTTGACGCGATGGAGCGGCGAGATTTCAAGATGCTTAAAAGCCCGAAAAAACGAGATTATGAGTTTGTCATACATGCGCGGCCTCCTTGAGTATGGCGACAAGCGACTCGCGCCGCTTGGCATACTCGGGCGCGTCGGCGGGCGTCTGGTTCCAGTCGATGAACGCCTGCGTCACGCCCTGGAAGAACTTGCGGGCCACACCCTTGTCGGTGAAGGGATAGTCGGCGAGCAGGGCCTTTTCGATCACGCCGAACATCTCGCGCTGGCGGTCGGCCGGCGTGGCGGCATCTACCTCGTTGAAGGCGTTCTGCTGCAGGTAGACGGCGTCCAGAAGCTCCCCTTTCAGATAGGTCACGAAATCGTGGATGCTGGTGCCTTCCTCGCCGACAACCTTCATCATCTGGGCCACGTCGCTGCCTTGACGCAGGATTCTGCGCAGGCCCTCGACGCGGTCCTTTTCGATGACGCTCTTGTACTTGCTCCAGCTCTCGAGCGGGTCGATGGCGGGGAAGCGTCGGGCGTCTGAACGTGCGCGGGAGAGCCCGTGGAAGGCGCCGACCACTTTGAGCGTCGCCTGGGTGACCGGTTCGTCGAAGTTACCGCCCGCCGGCGAAACGGTGCCGCCGATGGTCACCGAGCCGGTGGAGCCGTCCTTGAGGCGAACCCGTCCCGCGCGCTCGTAGAAATTGGCGATGAGCGATTCGAGGTAGGCGGGGAAGGCCTCTTCGCCGGGGATCTCTTCAAGCCGCCCGGAGAGTTCGCGAAGCGCCTGCGCCCAGCGCGAGGTGGAGTCCGCGAGCAGCAGCACGTTCAGCCCCATCTGCCTGTAGTAGCTGGCGAGGGTCACGGCCGTGTAGACCGAGGCTTCGCGAGCGGCCACGGGCATGGACGAGGTGTTGCAGATGATGACTGTTCGGTCCATCAGCGTCTTGCCGGTGCGCGGGTCGTTGAGTTCGGGGAACTCGCGCAGCGTCTCCACCACTTCGCCCGCGCGTTCGCCGCAGGCGGCCAAGACCACGATGTCCACGTCGGCGTAGCGCGAGGTGATCTGCTGCAAGACGGTCTTGCCTGCGCCGAAGGGCCCGGGGATGCAGTAGGTGCCTCCGAGCGCCACCGGGAAGAAGGTGTCAACCGGGCGAATGCGTGTGGTCATGGTGTCGACCGGCATGAGGCGCTCCGCGAAACAGGTGATGGGGAGCTTGACGGGCCAGCGTTGAAGCATCTGGATGCTGTGGTCCTTTCCGTCGGCGTCGGTGAGTACGGCGACCTCGTGCTCGACCGTGTAGGCGCCGGCGGAAACGACGCTTTTGACGGTGTAGACGCCGCGCAGGGCGAACGGCACCATGATGCGGTGCTGGAAAATGCCCTCCGGAACGGTGCCCAGCGTCTCGCCCGCAGTCAGGCGGTCGCCGGGCTTGGCGGCGGGGGTGAACGCCCATGTCGCCTGACGGTCAAGGGCGTTCAGGTAGGTGCCGCGCTGGAGAAAGAAGCCGCACTGCGCAGCCAGCTGCGGCAGCGGGTTCTGAAGTCCGTCATAGATCTGCTTCAGCAAACCCGGCCCGAGTTCGGCAGATAACAGATGTCCGGAGAAGGTCACCGTGTCGCCAATCTGCAGGTCGCGCGTGTCCTCGAAGACCTGCATGTCCGCCAGGCGGCCGCGGATGCGGACGATCTCGCTCATCAGGCGCTGGACCGTGCCAGCCTCTTCGATGCAGGCGTAGCCCACCTCGTTTTGCGCGACCGCGCCATCGAACGCGACGGTGATCATGTTACCGTTCACGCCGACAATTTTACCAGTTGTTTCCATAAAAGGGAGGTAGCATCAGGGGTTAGGTGTCAGGGTTCAGTGTGATGGGAACCTGGGTGAGGCTTTCAAACGCCTGGCGCCCCTGCTCCGCATGGAGTCCGGCCCAGCGGGTGACGATCCGAAGTTTGACCGCATAGGCGAAAACGGCCTTGACGGTAAGCGGATCGGGGCCTTGCAGTTCCTCCGCGATGCGCCAGCGCGCCTTGTCCAGTGCCTTTTCCCGACTCAAGGGGTCGGACTCAAGGAATGCGTCACCGACCTCGCTCCTGATCTGCAAATCACAGCCGAGGGTCGGGCGCACCCACTGCGCGGCATCCTTGCCTGCGATACGGGCGCGCTCGCCTGCGACGGCATTTCTCAGGATCGCCTCCTTGTCCAGCAAGGCGGCAACGAACGGGTGCTCCGAGGGCAGCCCGTGCAGCAGAGCCTCAGCCGCTGACGCGTCAGCCGCGCTGAGCTGTTCGCGGCACGACTCGGCAAACGTGTCGGCCGAGAGGCCGGGAACGCCGTCAAAGCTGAGCATGGGCAAACTGGAAAGTAGATAGAGGAGGCTCATGGCTTCACAAAAGCTGCCAGGCGGGGACGGAGCTGTTTCGCCAGGGCGTCGGCGATCGCCGCGCCCGTGAAGGCATGTTCGATGCGTCCGTTGTCGAGCCGGACACGAAAACCCGCGCCGGTGGCCTCGTCGGTGACAACGGTCACGCCGCTGGCGGCATCGGCGGCGAGTTTACTTCTCAAGGTGTCCGCGAGTTGGGAAGCCGCGGCCACCTCGACCGTGCCGTTGCCGCCGATGTAGGCGCGGACAGCTTCGACCGCGAGGCCGGCGACCACGTCGGTATTGCTCAGTGCGGCGTTGACCTCCTTCAGGAGCAGTTGGGTCAGCAGCCTGGTAACGGACTTCTCCACAGTCAGCACCGTGTCGCGTGCGGACTGGCGGATGGTCTCTTCGGCTCGGCGCTCAAACGCCTCGGCTTCTTGTCTGGCGTCGGAAATGATTTTGGCGGCTTCGCTTTTCGCGCCCTCGAGAAGGGCGCGGGCTTGCGCGTTCGCCTTCGCCAAAATCGCGTCCGCCTCAGACTGGGCCTTGTCTGCCCCGTCGCGTTGGATCTTCTCCAGTAGCTGTTGCAAGTCTTGTGTCATAGGTCCCCAGATAAGTCATTTGCGGTGAGTTTACCGGAATGGGTGCGAGCCGGTCAAGCGACCATTAATGAACAAGAACGAGCGGGGCGCATCTGCGATCAGGTGCATCCCCAAAGTGACTAGCCGACAGCCGTAAC
>CAYMLQ010000033.1:0-29576 GCA_964390795.1 uncultured Lentisphaeraceae bacterium | reverse complement strand
GATCGACAAGACCAACACCGTCAATTTCGCCTCCCGGATCTGGCTGGAGAGCGGCGTGGCGACCGACAAGAAGCTCCTCACCGAACGTCTGGACGCCTTGCTGGCAGCTAAAGTCTCGCCCATCCAAGTCGGCAATCTTTTCGACCGCTATTTCTACGAGATGGTCGGCGACCTTGACATCATCCGGAGCCTCTGCACGCTGGGCGAGCGCATCCTTGCGGTCTGCAACGATGAGACCACCGTCAACAACCTCAAGGTAAAAATACTCGACGGCGCCTTCATCTCGGACAACTTCGATCTGGCCGTGCATATGCTGGAACAGGGCATACCCGGTAAGGATAAGGCGTGGCACGACATGTCGCTTCCCAAAGTCAAGGCCCACCGCGCGATGGCGCAGAAGAATCCGCGCGAAGCCGTCAAGTACTTCCGCGACTTCATGAACGCATGGATCGACTCGAAGCAAGAGGAAGAGTACGACCCCACCTCCGGCATCGCCTACAGCCGCGAGTGGATCCTGGGCCGCAACGCCAACCGCATCGCCGGCATCCTCGACTCTATCCCTGATAAAGCCGAGGCCGACAAGGCGCGAGCCGAAGCCAAGGGCTACTTCAAAATCGCCGTCCAAAAGGCCAGCGCCGACGCCGAAGCCACCCGCCTGATCAAGGAAGAGACAAAAAATATGGGGCTGTAGGCCATTTCTCCTTGGGACCTTAGCCTAGAGGCGCGTCAGCCTGGACGATATCCGGCCCTGCGTTCCAGACGCGCCCCGGTCACGGGGTAAGTGGCCGGTGGGCCCGGATGCGGTAGAACGAGTTGGTCTCCGGATCACTGAACCCAGTCAACTGCCAGCCGGGCAGCTCCGCGTTGCTGAGCCGGTTCGTCCAGGGGGAAGACGGCGCGCCGAGTGCGGCGTTCCACTGGACGTCATACAGGCGGGTCGGGCGTGCGCGCCATCCCAGCGTGGTGTACAGCATCGCCGCGTCACGCATGAAGGTGGTGATGCGCAGACTGTCTTCACCGTCGTTCGGATTGGTGTCGGCCTGACACTCCTGCGTGTTGGACGCGCCGTCGTGATCGGGGTCGGCGCTGGGGTCGACTCCGAGGACTCCGAACCGCGCCAGCTCCCACGGATCGGGCAGTCCGTTCTCATCGGTGTCCGGCCCCGCGTAGAAGCTGTCCGTCTGGACGAAGGCCACCGCGTTGCTGAGGTTGATCCAGCCGACGTTCGCGCCATAGGCGTAACCGCTCAGGTTGCCGCTCGCGAGGCTCACGGCGGGCGCGCCGGAGGGCTCGAATTTGATCCAGCCCACGTTCGCGCCCCACGCGAAGCCTCGCAGGTTGCCCAGTCCGTCGTGGTTGACGCCAAAGTCGCCGGCGGAACCGTTCTGGTAGCGGACGCCGTCGGCCGGCGAGCCGCTGCCCAGATTGATCCAGCCGACGTTCGCCGAATAGATGAAGCCGGAGCAAACGTAATCGCCGATCACCGCGCCGCTCGACACATCGCCGCGCCAGTTCAACCAGCCGATGTTGCCGCCGTAGGCCGCCCAGTCGCTGGCGTCGATCGTCGTGGCGGCCTGACCGACAGTCAGCAAACCGGTCAAACACGTCAGAACACAAAGTCTTTTCATGGTAGCCTCCAAAATTTCCTGTCACCCGCTCCGCCGGAAAGACGGGGCAGGTGGTGTGGCGTGGCGAGGACTACCTCACGGGGTGTAGGAAAGGAAGTTCTCCCAACCCGTGTTGTCGGTGATCACGCCGCCGCCGGCCATATTGACATACGCGCCCCAGGTGTTGCCGACGGGAACGTAGAATTGGTCGCCTCCGCCATTGTTGCCGATGGCCGAGTTACGGATCACCAGGTTCTTTTCCGTACCCGCAACAATGCCGTAGCCCGTGTTGGCGGTCGCCGTATTGGAGTCCACCCGGTTATTCTGTCCGGACGTATGAATGCCATAACGCCCGTTGTTCGACACGGTGCAGTTCCGGACAACCGAGTCATTCACTAGCCGAATGCCGTCTGAAGACGCTCCGGTGTTGCTGTCGACCGTGCAATCGGAAACGGTGCAGCGATCACCTCCGGAGCCGATGCCGACGCCCGCATTGCCTTGCGCGACACACCGGGAGACGAGCGTACCGGCATACATGCTGATGCCATAGCCGGTGTTGTTTCGGGCCACGCAGTCGACTACGCTGCCCCGGCCGACGCCCTTGATGCCCGCATCTCCGTTGCTGCTGGCTTCGCAGTCCTTGATCAAGGAACCGTTGTCCCCGTAAATGCCGGGGCCGCCGTTTGCCGAGACGTGACAGCCGATCACCTCCGTGTCCTGATAGATGTTGATCCCGACACCAACGTTGTTATCGCTCGTACAGTTCCGTATGCTACAATTCATAGTGGCCGTAATGCCGTCGCTGCCGTTGCCCTCGCAGGAACTGTTGATCACGCTCGCTTTATATCCGACTAAAATCCCATTGCTGCCGTTGTCCGCAGCGAGGCAGTCGGCCACGGTTCCGCTGCCATACCCAAGGTTGATGCCGACGCCCCCGTTGCCGATGGACTGGCACTTCGTCACCGTCGTGTACATGCCCTCAGAGAAGAAGCCGCCCCCGCCGTTGTCCAGTGCCTGGCTGCGCTCAAGCTGGCTTCCGGTGCCGACAACAATTCCATACGTGGTGTTGCCTGCCGCCAGGCAGTCCGCAACCACGCAGTTCACGATGGGCGTCCCGCCGCCGATGCCGCAATCAATGTTGCTCAGGAGTACAAGACTCTCGAAACGACACTGGGCGGTTCCCGTGTCGGCATAGATTCCCGAGTTGCCCCAACCGGTGATCGAGCCGTTGCGGATCGTGATGTTGGTCACGGCAGCGTTCAGCCAGATGCCACAGAACGAGGAACCGTTACCGTTCAGGGTGAACCCGTTCAGATCCAGCGAGACGTTGCTGGCTTGAATCTTCACGGCTACAACGCCGCCGCTCCACCCGACGATGTTGGTCGATAGGTAATAGGAGCCTGGCGCAGTGATCAGGTGAAGGCCACCGCCTCCCATCGGCACCGTCTGGATGTCGATGCGCGCGTCGCCTGCGCCACTCGCGCCGATTTTATCGTAGACTTGGTCGAGCGTCTTCATCGAGGGCGCCGGAGCGCCGGAGGGCGTGAGCGCTCCCTGGCCCAGCGCTGTGCTAAGGGTTGTGAGCCACAAGGCACCCGCGAGGACGTTGCGGATAATGGGGTTTGTCGTCATACAAGTTGCATCCTTTACCTGTTCGTTGTTACCGTTCGCGAAGCTCAGTTGAAGAAGATCGCGAACAAACACAGACACACATTGAGGTAAATTCCCATTTACATCATGTGATTACAGTATAGATGAAAGACAAATTACGCAAGACAATATTTCACACTTTTCTGAAATATCCCCCGCGCCTCGAACGGCGTGGAAGCCGTCCCTTGCGAAGGCGGATCGTCCCGATTCCCGTCGCGCTGGAGGGCGAGTGTCCTCACGAGAAGGGGCGGCTCACGGGGGCGTTCGCCCTCCGGGAGACCCAACCTTCGACCAGCCCGGCGATCGCGTCGAGCGCATCGGCTTCGGGGATGACCTTGACCTGCTCGCCGCGCACGAAGAGCGCGAAAGTGCCGTTACCGCCCGCCACGGCGATATCCGCGCCCTTGGCCTCGCCCGGGCCGTTGACCACACACCCCATCACTGCGACGTGCGGGCGCGGCGCCCCAGGGTGTTCGCGGTAGAACCGCTCGAGCCGCTCTTCCACGCGGGCTGCCAAGGCTGCCACGTCCACACGCGTCCGCCCGCAGGTCGGACAGGACGTCACCGCCGCACCGGACGCTCGCAGCCCCACGCTGCGCAGCAGTTCCACGCCCACGCGCACCTCTTTGGCAGGCGAGTCGGTCAGCGAGACGCGGATCGTGTCGCCAAGTCCGTCCAGCAGCAGCGCGCCCAGCGCCACGCACGAGCGCACCGTGCCCGGAAGAAACGTCCCGGCCTCGGTCACACCCAGATGCAGGGGATAAACGGTCTGCTCCGATAGCAGCCGGTACGCAGCCAGCGTCCGGGGCACGTCCGAGGCCTTGACCGAAATCTTGATCTCGTGGTAGTCCTCGGCCTCCAGCAGGGCCACGTGTCGCAGCGCACTCTCCACGAGCGCCTCCGCCGTCGCCGAACCGTGCCGGGCGAGAATGTCCTTCTCCAGCGAACCGCCGTTCACGCCGATGCGGATCGGCACGCTCCTCGCACGCGCAGCAGACACCACGGCCCTGACGCGGTCGGCGCCGCCGATGTTACCAGGGTTGATGCGCAGCCCGTCCGCGCCCGCCTCCAAGGCCGCCAGAGCCAGCCGATAGTCGAAATGGATATCCGCCACGAGCGGCACGGGCGACCGTGCGCGAACGGTGCGCAAAACGTCAGCCGCCGCCTGATCGGGCACCGTCAGCCTCACGATGTCGCACCCCAGCTCCGCCGCCTCGGCGATCTGGCGCAGAAGCGCCTCCGCGTCGTGCGGGGACGCCTTTGTCATGGTCTGCACGCTGACCGGAGCGCCGCCGCCGATCGCGACGCCGCCGAGCTGGATGCGCCGGGTCTGTGTTCGCAGTCGAAGCATCGGGATCGCCTCTCACCTCACGGCTGCGCAGGCGCATTCGTGGCAGGCGCGTTCGTCACCGCCGCCCTGCCCGCCGCCTCCAGCGCGACCGCTTCGCGCTCCATCGCACGCAGCACTTGGGTCTGTTTAACCTGCCGGGCGATGTCGCGGTAGAAGAGCAGCACCATCAGTCCGATGAGCAGCACGGCGCACGCGTTGACCAGCACAGAGACCACTTTGGGATGCGGCTTGCGACGCGTGATGATCTCGAACAGGGCAAACAGGATGTGGCCGCCATCCAGAACCGGCAGCGGCAGCAGGTTCAGAATCGCGAGGTTCACGCAGATCATACGCAGGAAGCCGAGCGCGTCCAGCATATCCCCCCGCACCGTGTGATACAGGCCGATCACGATCATGGCCGGGCCGCCGATGTTCTTGGCTACGGCCGACCGCTCGCCCTTCGATTCCGGCAGGATAAGCGCCTGCAGCACGCGTTTCACGGACATCGCATCCCACTTCAGCTGCTGCCAAGGCGAACGGTACATCATCCACGCCTTGATGTGTTCCTTGTCGTCACGCGGCTCGATCCCGATCAGGAAGCGGCCCGCCGCCTCACTGTATGCGGGCGTTGCCGTGAGCGTCAGCAGGGCGCCGCCGCGCTTCACGGTCAGCGGCACAGGCGAACCGCCGTGCTTCTTGACCAACTGCGAGAAGTGCGAGGAGCCCAGCACCGGAACCGCCCCGAAAGCCTGAATCACGTCGTTCGCCAGCAGTCCACACCTCTCGGCAGGCGAGTCAGGCCGCACAACCGACACCACGCACGCCGCCTCCGGGTAGACGTCAGCAAGCAGGCGGATGCCGAACACGTTGTTCGTCTCGAACGACAGCACTACGTCACGAACGGCTGTCCCGCTCTTGATCCCGAAGGTGGCCTCGCCGGATTCGCCGGCCAGCTGAAACTCCACCAGCAGGTCGTTCCACGTGTCGACGCCCTTCCCGTTAACCGAAACGATGCGGTCTCCGGGACGCACGCCGGAAGCCCACGCCGTCGAATTCTCGCCGACAGCCCCCACCCGAGTATTGACAACGCCAGTCTTGGCTCCAGGACTGAGGAAGATCACATAGGCCAACACCACCGCCAGCACCACGTTGCCCAATGGGCCGGAAAAGGCCACCACAATCCGTTTCCACGCCGCGATGTCCGGCAGGTGGCGCTCTTCTTCTTTTTCCTTGCCGTGCTGCTCGCCCTGGACTTTCTCCATCCCCGACGGATCCAACTGCGGCAGCGCCACATAGCCGCCGAAAGGAATGCAGCCGATCTTGTATTCGACACCCTTGACCGTGCGTTTCCAGAGGGCGGGGCCGAAGCCGATCGCAAACGCATCGACCTGCAACCCCAGCCAGCGAGCCGCCAGAAAATGGCCAAACTCGTGGATGAAGATTGCCAAACTGAAGAGCAAGGCCACGCAAATACCTGCCAAAACCGATAACAGTAGTTCCATCGTTAGTCACCTATCCCGCAACACCGGTCCGCCGTCCGTGTACGCACCGTTGCCGCTCCTTATCCTCACATCGAAATCACCGCGTTCGCGTACACGCGCGCCCACGCGTCCGCCTCAAAAACATCGTCAAAATCAGCGCACGGGCGCACCACATGCGCCGCCATCACACGCTCGATCGCCCGCCAAATGCCCGCAAACGGAAGCCTTCCGGCCAGAAACGCCTGAACCGCCACCTCGTCCGCCGCATTCAAAACCGCAGGCAGCGTGCCTCCTGCGTCCGCCGCCTCGCGGATCAGCCGCAAGCAGGGAAAGCGCGTTTCATCAGGATCGTAGAAGGTCAGGCTCTGCTGCCTCACCAAGTCCAACGCGGGCATTGGCGCTGCGCGCCGGTCAGGCCACGTAAGTGCGTACTGGATCGCAAACCGCATGTCCGGCACCGAGAGCTGCGCCAGGGAAGAGCCGTCCACAAAGGTCACCAGCGAGTGGACGATGCTCTCCGGATGCACAACCACGCCGATCTTCGAAACCGGCACGTCGAACAGCCAGCGCGCCTCCAGAATCTCCAGGCCCTTGTTCATCATCGTCGCGGAGTCGATGGTCACCTTGGGGCCCATGGACCAGCGCGGATGATCGAGCGCCTCCTGCGGAGTCACGCGCTCGAAATCCACGCCGGCGTGCAAGGCGAACGGACCGCCCGAGGCCGTGAGCACCAGCCGCGCAATGCGGTCCTCCGCGCGCGGCGCGTCGACGCGCTCATCCCGCACGCACGCCACGCGGCTGACCGGCGACTGGAGGCATTGGAACAGCGCACTGTGCTCGCTGTCCACCGGCAAAAGGCTCACCCGCGCCTCCGCGCGCCTCCGCATCACCAGCTCGCCCGCGGAAACCAGAACCTCCTTGGTCGCCAGCGCCACATCGTGCCCAGCGGCCATCGCGGCCAGAACCGGCCGCAGCCCCGACAAGCCCACCAGCGCGCAAACCACAGTGTCGGCCTCTGCCAGCGCCGCCAGCGCCGCCACGCCCTCAGCGCCCGGCCAAACGCGGATACCGTGCGGCCGAGCCAGCGCCTCAGCCTCCCGCGCGGCTGACGCGTCTTCGACTGCGATCGTGCGCACGCCGAACTGCAACGCCTGGTCAAGCACGCGGGTCACCTTCGTGCGGGTCGCCAACCCCACCACCCGCACCGTTTCCGGCAACGCCTCGGCCACCCGCAGCGTGTTCTCTCCGATTGAACCTGTGCTGCCAAGAACGACGATCGACCTCATGGCGACACCGCTTGCCCGACAAACCACGCCAGGTAAAAATAGAGCACAGCCGGCGTGAACGTGAGGCTGTCGAACATATCAAGAATCCCGCCCATGCCAGGCAACAGCCCAGCGGAATCCTTGGTGTTCACAGCCCGCTTGAACATCGACTCCACTAAATCGCCCAGCACGCCGACCAGACCCAGCGCCAGACCCAGAACGCCCGCATGAACCAGACCCAGCGTACGCAGCGGGCCGCCCAACTGCCAGCGCGCCGCAATCCAGACCATCACCATACTGGCCAGCATTGAGGCCGCCAGACCGCCCGCAAACCCCTCCCAAGATTTCTTGGGAGATATGCGCGGGAACATCTTGTGCTTGCCGATCATGAGACCGACCGCAAACGCGCCGACATCACCGATCTTGACGACCAGCGCGATGTAAGAGGCCAAGAAGACTCCCGCCCGTGCGGAAGGGATCTCGAAACAGTCGACCGCCCCCCACTGCGCCAGCCGGATGAAAAAACTCAACATGAACGGCAGGTAGAAAAAGCCGAGCAGCGTAACGGCCACATGCTCCACCGGCTTCCGGATACGCGAATCGAAGAGCACGCGCAACAGCACGCCGAAGACCAGCACCACGAGCATCAGGCACTCTGTCTGGTGGCCTAAAGGCAGCGCGCGCGCCGCACTCGGAGGATAAGCGAAACACGCCGTCAGCCACAGCACGCCCATGACCATGCCGCAATTCCGGCTCAGTGAAAAGCCGCCCTGGCGCATCATCACGTAAAATTCGTTCTGGCACGCGCACGACATCAGCAGCAGCACGCCGAACAAGATCCACCCCGGCATGTAGCACAGCGCCAGAACCCAGGCCACCGACACCAGAACACCCGTAATGATCCGCCGAACTAACACGACGATGCCTCCCGACCCACCGAGGGGTGTACGCCGCCGAACCGGCGGTCACGCGCCGCATAGGACGCCAGCGCCTGCTTGAAATCCGGCTCTCGGAAATCCGGCCACAGGACCGGCGTGATATAAAACTCGCTGTAGGCGCACTGCCACAGCAGGAAATTGCTGACGCGCATCTCGCCGCTGGTCCGGATAATGAGATCAGGATCGGGAACGTCCGGCGCATACAGATGCGCGGTGACGGCCGCCTCATCAATGCTCTCAGGCGCCAGCTTTCCCGCCCGCACCAGCTCCGCGATCAGACGCACGGCACGCACCAGTTCGCTGCGACCGCTGTAACTCAGCGCGATGATCAATTGCCGCTCGAAGCCGCAGGTCGCCTGTTCGACGCGCTCCAGCGCCTGCCGCAACGGGGCGGCGAGATCTTCTCGGCGGCCGATCACGCGCAACCGCACCTGCCGCTCGATCAGATCGGCCTGATACTTGGCGAGGAACGCGCCCAACAGCGACATCAGCCCGGAGACCTCGTCCTTGGGGCGCGACCAGTTCTCCGTGCTGAACGCGTAGAGGGTCAGATAGCGCACACCGGCATCCCGGCAATAATTCATCACGCAGCGAACGGTCTCGGCACCGGCCTCATGGCCTGCCAGACGCGGCTCACCGCGTTGCCTCGCCCACCGTCCGTTGCCGTCCATGATGATGGCAACGTGCTGCGGCACTCTGTGTTCGCTCGCTTCCAAATACTCCCCTCGTACGGGCGGCCGGCGGGTCGCCCCTACAGCCCCATCCGCAGCGTCGTCTCGCGCGACGGCCCGACCGACAGGATACCCAAACGCCCGCCGATCAGCGCCACCAGCCGCTCCACGTACGCGCGCGCCTTCAGCGGCAGGTCCTCATAGCGCGTGATGTGGCTCGTGGGCGTCAGCCAGCCGGGCATGTCCTCGTACACCGGCGTGCAGCGTTCCAGCACGCCCAGATCCGCAGGAAACGTCTCATACCGAACCCCGTCGTCGCGCAGATAGGCGGTGCAGATCTTCAGCACCGGCTGTTCGTCCAGCACGTCCAGCTTGGTCATCGCCCAAAAATCGACGCCGTTGACCATCGCCGCGTAGCGCCCGACCACCGCGTCGAACCACCCGCAGCGGCGCGGACGCCCCGTGGTCGCGCCGAACTCGCCGCCCGTCTGACGCAACTGCTCGCCAATAGCCTCTGTCAGCTCGGTCGGGAACGGCCCGGCGCCGACGCGCGTCGTGTAACACTTGATCACGCCGACCACGCGGTCGATCCGGCGGGGAGAAAGCCCCGAGCCGGTACACGCGCCGCCCGACGTCGCATTGGACGAAGTCACGAACGGGTAGGTGCCGAAATCGATATCGAGCATCGTTCCCTGGGCGCCCTCGAGCAGGATGCTCCGGCCCGCGCGATCCGACTCGTTGATGAAGGCCACGGTGTCCGCAATGTAGGGAGACAGGGTCTCCGCCGCCTGCCGGTAAATCACGACCATCTCTTCCACATCCAGCTCCGGCGCACCCCACGAGGCCAACGTCGCATTGGCCGTCAAGGTCTGCTCCCTCACCGTGTTCAGGAAGCCGGACGTCAGCATATCTCCGACCCGCAGCCCGCTGCGCCCCATCTTGGCGCCGTAAGCCGGCCCGATGCCACGCCCGGTGGTGCCGATCTTCTTGTCCTGAGAACGCCGCGCCTCGTCGGCCGCGTCCAAAGCCCGGTGCCAGCGCATCACCATGTGCGCGCGACTGCTGATGAACAGGCGCCCGTCCGGCTCGATCCCCTGCTCGCGCAGCATGCCGATCTCCTTGATCAGGTCGAACGGATCCATCACCACGCCGTTACCGATCACGCACTGCTTTCCCGGATGCAGGATTCCCGAGGGAATCAGATGCAGCACATACTTCTTGCCGCCCGTTATCACCGTGTGGCCGGCGTTGCTTCCGCCCTGATATCGCACAATCACATCCGCCTGAGAGGTGAGGACATCGATCACCTTGCCTTTGCCCTCATCACCCCACTGCGCACCCACCAAAATCGTATTCGGCATATTCGCTCCCACTATGAACACTTCGGCACCGGCTCCTCCAGTGCAACAGGGGAAGGAGTATAACCTAGAGATGGGCGCTTGGGCAATCCCTCACATGCGGCGATTTATTACCCCAGATACGCACCCTGCTCGCGCAGCACCTTCTGGATTTCCGCCGCTGGCACCTCGCGGGGCTTCACCCCTCCCTTGGCCGCCAGCGCCGCCGCCACGCCCGCCGCATGGCCCGTCACCACGCAGACCGGGATCAGCCGCACGCGGTCAATCAGATCCGGCGCACACGAGATACAGCGGCCCGCCGCGATCACGTTATCCACACTCTTGGGAAGCAGCGCGCCATAAGGAATCGCAAAGGCTGGCTTCTTCAGCGCGTCGTCTCCCGAGTAAGCCACGGCGTCCGCGAAGACCTTCCCTGAAACAGCCCCCTTCTTGTCGATCCGCGCCACCCCGTCCAAGAGCCGGGTCGCACGCACGCCGAGCTGCGGCGTGGTCTGCATCAGGAACACCTCCTCATACCCCGGCGTCTGACGCACCTTCTGCACGTAGTTCCACGCGGATTTGCGGTGCATCATCTCGATCTTGGACAAGTCGCGCACGTCGAGCCCGTTACCCTTCGGACCCAGGTTGTTGACCCAGCGGGTCGACTTGAGCGGCTCAAGCGAGCCCATGTTCAGCTTCGTATCCTTCGGCGCTTTGGACTTGTCGATCCGGTCATAATTACCCAGACGATAGACGAAGCCCATCGCGTGCGAGATCTGGCCATAGGTCGCGCCCGCCTGATGGAACACGTCGCCATCGCCCGAAGCGTCCACCACCACCTTCGCCAAAATCGCCTGCCGCCCCTGCTTGCTTTCGAACACAACGCCCTGCACAGCGGTGCCGCTCTGGATCACATCCACACCCCAGGAGTGGAAGAACATTTCGACCTTCGCCTCTTGAACCATGTCGTCCATCAGCACCTTGGCCGCCTCTGGATCAACGGTCGGCTGGTACACCTTCGGGTCGCGGCAGACGATCGCGCCGTCACCCATCCCCTCCAGCCGCTTCAGGAACTCCTCGCACAGGCCGCGCGTCACCAGCTTGAACTCGCCGTTCACCCGCTCGCCCGTCCCGATCACGATCAGCACCATGCCGTTGGTCCAGAGTCCTCCGAGACTGCCGTACCGCTCCACCAACGCGACCTTCGCCCCTGTACGCGCCGCCGCCACCGCCGCCGCGAACCCCGCCGCGCCGCCGCCCACAACCACCACATCCGCCGTGTGAAAGACCGGAAGCTCACGCGCCGGCTGCATCACCTTGCCGCCTTCGATGAACGCCGACGGGCCGTCCTGAATGCTCGGAGGAACAATCTTGATGTTCTTCGCAAAGCCGGCCCGTTCTGGGTCGCCGTCCGTGGCCTCATCGGCGAAACCGCGCCCCGCCAGCATTCCGACACCCACCGCCGAACCCCCGACACCCAGCTTCCGCAACATCTCCCTGCGCGTAAATCCCATGCTCATTGCTGCTCCTTCAGTAAACGTGACCGTCTCTTCAACACCATGTAGCACCTGAGTATAGCGGCTGGACAACGATTGGCAATCCGTAACTGCGTCATGACAGCGTCATGTCAGCGCGAGGCCACGAACGCGAACGCGTTGCGGAACAGGCGCAGCCACGGCCCGGCCTCACCGGTGAAGAGTTCCGCCGGCTTGTACGAGAGCTGCACCGACCGGAATCCGCGCTCCGGATGCGGCATCAGGATCGTCGCGCGCCCGTCGGCTGTTGTGAAGCCCGTCAGCCCGCCGCGGGAACCGTTGGGATTCCAGGGATAACGCTCAGTCGCACTGCCCCTGCCATCCACAAAGCGCAGCGCGGCAACCGCGTTGGCCTCGTCCTCCGGCCTCTCAAAGACCGCCAGCCCTTCGCCGTGCGCCACCGCGATCGGCAGGCGCGAGCCGGCCATTCCCTTCAGCAGGACCGACGGCGAGTCAAGCACCTCCAGCGTCGCGTAACGCGCCTCGAACTGCTCCGAGCTGTTGCGCCTGAACAGCGGCCAGTGCTGCGCGCCGGGGATGATGCCCTTGAGCTGGGACACCATCTGGCAGCCGTTGCACACGCCAAGAGTCACCGTGTCGGGCCGCTCGAAGAACCGCTTGAACATGTCCGCCAGCCGCGCGTTGTACAGGATGCTGCGGGCCCACCCGGAGCCGGCCCCCAACACGTCGCCGTACGAAAAACCGCCGCACGCCACCAGCCCGTTGAACGCCGCGAGATCCACGCGCCCGCCCAGAAGATCCGTCATGTGCACGTCAACCGAATCAAACCCGGCCAGCGCGAAAGCCGCCGCCATCTCCACCTGGCCGTTCACGCCTTGCTCACGCAAGATCGCCATCCTCGGCCTCTGCCGCACCTCTGCCTCGCACAGCGGCTCAGCGGGCACAGCTTCCGGATCGTACGTCAGCGCGAACGTCATGCCCGGATCGCTCTCGTCCAGCCCGTTGTCGCACTCCTGCCACGCGCAGTCCGGGTTGTCGCGCAGCGCCTGCATCCGGCAGGTGAGCGCGGACCAGGTGCGCCGCAGCCAGGTCAGCGTCGTGTCGATCGCACAGGTGCCGCCCACTGCGAGCGCGAACGCGCGGCCATCGACCGGCCGGCCGATCCGCGAACACACCGGCGCGTTCCCCAAGCCGTGACGCGACAGCACCTTCATCACCTCGTCTACGCGCCCGTCCGCCACCTGCAACACGGCACCCAGCTCCTCGCTGAAGAGCGCCGCAAGCGGCTCCTTGCCGGGAAGGTTGACGCTCACGCCGCGCCCGCCCGTGATCGCCATCTCCGCCAGCGTGACGGCCACGCCGCCGTCCGAGCGGTCGTGGTACGCCAGCAGCAATCCCTGACCAACCAACTCCTGCAGGGCTTCGAAAAACGCCTTCAGCAGCGCCGGCTCGTCGGCATCCGCCGCCACGTCGCCGACCTG
This sequence comes from uncultured Lentisphaeraceae bacterium, assembly GCA_964390795.1. GTDB lineage: Bacteria > Verrucomicrobiota > Kiritimatiellia > RFP12 > UBA1067 > CAYMLQ01. The sequence continues at coordinate 16,320 of CAYMLQ010000033.1, read as the reverse complement.
GTTGTAGACCTGCGCCAGGGCGCTCGCGCCCAGGCGGTTGCGGCCTTTGCCGAGATCGATGAGCAGCAGCGCGCTCGCGCCCGGCTTGAGATCCGGCGTCAGCGTCTTGCGCACGTCACGCACCGGCGCGAACGCGCTGACGATCAGGCTGAGCGGCGCCACCTGACGGTGCGGCGCGCCTTTCGAGTCCTGCCACACCGTGCGCATGGAAAGCGAGTCTTTGCCCACCGGAATCGATACGCCGAGCCTCGGGCAGAACTCGAGGCCCACGGCACGCACCGTATCAAACAGCTTGGCGTCTTCGCCTGGCTCGCCGCACGCGCACATCCAGTTCGCCGACAGCTTCACGTTTCCGATGGGGCCGACGTCGGCACCCGCCAGGTTGGTGAGCGCCTCGGCCACCGCCATGCGTCCGGCCGCAGGCGCGTCGATCAGCGCGATCGGCGTGCGCTCGCCGGTCGCCATCGACTCGCCGGTGACCGCCTGATAGCCGGTCGCCGTCACGGCGCAGTCCGCAGCGGGCAACTGATATCGACCCACCATCTGATCTCGGTGTACCAGCCCGGTTACGGAGCGGTCCGTGATCGTGATCAGAAACGTTTTGTCCGCCACAGCGGGAAGTTGCAGCACGCGCTCGAAGGCCTCGCCCGGCTTCACGTTTTTCAGCTTGAGCGGCGCAGGCATGGAAGCCTCGTGCGCCACCTCGCGCACCATGCGCGGCGGCTTGCCCAGCAGCACCCTGATGTTCATATCGATCGGATCATCGCCGAACTGCGCGTCGTGCAGCACCAGCCGCTGATCATCGCGCGCCACGCCGATAAAGGCCACCGGGCACCGCTCGCGCACGCACAGCGCCTCGAAACGCACCCGGTCCTCAGGCAGGATCGCCAGCACGTAGCGCTCCTGAGCCTCGCAGCACCAGACCTCCATCGGGCTCATCGACCGCTCTTCGTTATGCACCGCACGCAAATCGAAAGTCGCACCGGTTTTCTCAACCAGTTCGGGGCACCCGTTCGAAAGGCCGCCCGCGCCAATGTCGTGGATGCTCAAGATCGGGTTACTGGCGCCGAGCGTCACGCAGGCGTCGATGACCTCTTGGCAGCGCCGCTCCATCTCCGCGTTGCCGCGCTGAACCGAATCGAAGTCGAGCGCCTCGTCGTTGCTGCCCGTCGCCATCGAAGACGCCGCTCCGCCACCCAGCCCGATGCGCATGGCGGGGCCGCCGAGCTGCACGATGAGCGCGCCGGGCGGCACCGGCTTCTTGTGTACCTGGCTGCGGCGGATATTGCCCATGCCGCCCGCCAGCATGATCGGCTTGTGGTAGCCGCGGTAGCGTCCCGCCGCCTGCTCTTCATACGTCCTGAAAAAGCCGCACAGTTGCGGACGCCCGAACTCGTTGCCGAACGCGGCCCCGCCGATCGGCCCGTCCAACATGATCGAGAGCGGCGAAGCGAGACGCTTCGGAAATTCGGCATGCGGCTTCTCCCAAGGCATGACGAAGCCCGGCACGCTCAAGTTGGACACCATGAAGCCCGCGAGGCCGGCCTTGGTCTTCGAGCCCGTGCCGGTCGCCGCCTCGTCGCGGATCTCGCCGCCCACGCCGGTCGCCGCACCGGGAAACGGCGAGATCGCCGTCGGGTGGTTGTGCGTCTCCACCTTCATCAGCAGATCGATCTGATCCCTTTCAAAGCGGTACGCGCGCGTCTCGGGATCAACGGAGAAAGCCGCAGCCTGAACGCCCTCGACCACGCCGGAGTTGTCCGAGTAGGCGACCAGCGTGCCCTCCGGATGGCAGGCATGCGTATGTTTGATCATCTGGAACAACGTGGTGTCCTGCGGGACGCCGTCAATCACCCAGTCAGCGTTGAAAATCTTGTGGCGGCAATGCTCCGAGTTCACCTGCCCGAACATCACCAGCTCGGTGTCGGTCGGGTTACGCCCCGCCTGCGTGTAGCTGTCGCAGAGGTAGCTGATCTCGCCGTCGCTGAGCGCGAGCCCCATCGTGCGGTTGGCCTCCTCCAGAGCGGCCAAGCCGCGGCCCAACACGTCAAAAGACGTTCCGGGCGTCGGCGGCCGGTGCTCGAACAGATCGTCCACGCTCAGATAAACCCCTTCGGTCATGCGGTCATGCAACACGCTCAGCGCTGGCCGCAAGGCTTCGGCGGTGAGCGTCGCGCCTCCGGCAGAGACGAGGAAGTGGACACCCCGCTCCACGCGTGACACCGTCGTCAAACCGCAGTTTTGAAAGATGTCGGTGGCCTTCGATGACCACGGGGAGATCGTCCCCTTGCGCGGCGTCACATAAAAACCGCTGTCAGCACCCGATTGCCCCGAAGCTCCCAAGAGCGAAGAGGCCCGCGCCAACGTCTGCTCATCAAGTGCGCCCGCTGTCTCCAGCAGATAGACGAACCGCGCGTCGATCCGCACCTTGCCAGACCCCTTGACCGTCTGTCTGATCCTCTCAGCCAGTGCCTCGAGACGGAATTGAGAAAACGCGAACCCTCCCTGCAACATCAACGGCTTCATGAATATGACCCTTCATCGGAATGACTCAAAATAGCTTCTTCCACATGCTTCCGCGTCGGCGCCTCCATCAGCGCGTGACGCACCGACGGCTCCAGCAGCCGCCGGCTGAGGTTTGCCAGAAAGTGGATATGGTTACAACCCACCGTTGCCGGCACGAGCAAAAGAATAAAAATATGCGTTGGCTTGCTGTCCGGAGCACCGAAATCGACGCCTTCCGAATGAATCCCGATCATGCAGACAATGTCGGTGACACAGTCCGTGCGCCCATGCGGCAACGCAATCCCATCCGGCATGGCGGTAGAGGCGCTCATCTCGCGTTTGAGAACCGCCCTGATCGCCTCATCCAGGTGCGCAGGCAAGAGCAGCCCTTGCTTCACAGCCATCTCAATCAGCGTGGTCACAACCTGATATCCGTCTTTCTCAGCCATGTTCAGGCAGATCAGGCTCTTCAGGATAACTTCATCAAAATTTGCCATAACTCTCCAAAAACCACAAGAAGTGCGAACCATGCCTAAGTAGAATACCACGTTCGCCGGCGTGTGCCAACTAAACTGAATCGCTCCAAAGGAGTAGTTAGGCGTGAGCTTAGCCGATCGCCGTTCCGCCCCGTTCGCCCGTTCTGATCCGGACGGTCTGCTCCAAATCGAGGACGAAAATCTTGCCGTCACCGATCTCCCCCGTGCGGGCGCCGCCTTCGATGGCTTCAACGGCCGCATCCACGAAATCATCGTTCACGGCGATCTCCAACTTGACTTTCCGTATCAGGTTACCGACCTTCGTGTGGCTGCGATAAACCTGAGGCGTCTTGCCCTTCTGGCGTCCACGCCCGATGACGTTGGAAACCGTAACCAGATGAATCTCCTTCGCGGTCAGACGATCCAACACCTCATCCATGCTGCTCGGCTGGATAATGGCGACGATGTACTTCATGCTTTGACTCCTTTTTTTGTTTCAACCGTATGCACCGAACCCGAAGAAATAGTGTTTCTTTGCGAACCGGTAAGCCCACGACGTCTCGGGCATCGGGTCGCCGCTGTGGTTGTGGCAGCCGAGCGTCGGCCGCTGCGCCAGCTCCTCGAAGAACCGGCTTCGGCCCGAGCTGTCTCGCGCACCGCACCGCGCCGCGAGCGCAGCCAGTTCAGCCGGATGGTCCATGAGGGCGCATCCGCGTGTCCACTCCGGCACCTCGGCGCGGAAGGCGGACAGCAGCGGGGAGTTCGCGATCTTCGCCGCCACGTCGTCCGGCAGTCCGATGCGGCAGTCTGAACATTGCACAGGCGGACACGGCTCCACGTCGCCCGTCGCATTGATGTGGTGGCTGATACCCGTCGCCGCAGGGCACAGCGCGCGGCCCTCGTGATCCCAATAGGCGTCGATGATGACCGCAGCCTGGCAGCGCTGCCGCTGCGCCAGCAGGAAGCGCCGCAGGGCGCGCACCTGCCCGTCGTCCAGCGCCTCCTCGAAGCCCGGCTGAGGGCCGGACGGGCGGTAGATGTAGTACCAGACATAGTGCGCGCCGCGCCCGACCATCTCGTCGATGAAGCCCGGCGTGACCACGTCGTTAAAGTTCGACGCGGAAACGCTGGTGGCTACGCCCGTTACCAGCCCGTGACGCTTGCAGCAGGCCAGCGCGTTGAGAGCGGCCCCGAACATGTCGCCTTCTCCGCGGCGGGCCTCGTACGAGGTGCCGACACCCTCGACGCTGATCAGCGGTGACACGTTGCCCGCAGCTCGCAGCCGTCGCGCAACCGCGTCATCCAGAAAGCGCCCGTTCGTGAACAGCTGGAAATAGTGCGACGGCTGCGCGTCAAAGAAATCGGGAAGCCACGGCAGCAGCAGCGGTTCTCCTCCCAAAATGCCGAAGAACCGGCAGCCCTGCGTGGCACTTTCGCGGACAATCTTTTCCAGGAGCGCTCGCTCCATGTCGGCCGGACGCTCGACGCCGGTCGCCCAGCACCCCTTGCAGGTGAGATTGCAGCGCTGCGTTACGCTGATAAAAACGATCGGAGGAAAAACCACACCCGCTCTCTTGCGCTTCTCAAAACGGCGGATCGCCAGCAGATTGCCCAGCCCCGCGCCCACCATGAAGCGCCAGAGCAGACGCGGCGGGATTTCGCGCAGCAAACGCAGCGGCAGCGGTATCCGAGAGGGCTTCCAGTCTCCAGTTTCCAATTTCGAGTTTACCTTCACAGCACACCCGAGTAAAGAATGCGGTCTCTCTCAGCCTGATCGAATTTGGAAGGGTCGATCAGGCGTTTCTGCTTGCGGCGCTCCGCCAGCAGGCGCATCGGATCATCGCCTAACAGAGCTGCCAGCGTATCTGCGGAGCGGCGTTCCGGCTGAGCGACCTCGCCGTTGAGTTCCGCCTCGTGGCAGAATGGGAAGATCACCGCACCCTCCGGACATAGCCGGGCGCACGCGGGGCAACCGGTCTTGCAACTGAGCGGCGACGTCACACGCACGCGCGCTGCAGACGGCTCCGCTGCGCGCTGCTCGTAAACGGAGAACAGGCAATACTCGGCGCACGTCCCGCAGCCTGTGCAGCGCGTGCGGTCGATCACGGGATACCACGGCACGCCGTATTCCGTCTTCAGCGCCTCGCGGTCGAACGGCAGCGCCATCCAGGTGATGTGCGCGTCATTGAAAAGAACGCCCGCAAAACTCAGAAGCGCCCGCACCGCGCGCGGCCGCGAACAGCCGACCACGATCTCGCTTTCACCGCTAAACAGCCCCGCAAGTCCCGCATCGCCTTTCGCCAGCGCGCGTTCAGCCAGGCCCTCTACCCGCACCACAGCGTCTTGCGTCACACCCGCACGCGTCGCGACGCAGGCCGCCCCACCCGCAGCCAAGCGGTCTCGTTCGCCCAATGTCACCAGCACACCCGTCATCAAGACCTCCGTTCCGCGCGTCAGCGGATTTTCACGAGAACCACAAAGAGCAGCGGCGTCAGAAAAGACTGCAGCAGAGCGAAGCGCATCAGCACCTGCGCATTGCTCCAGTGCATGTTCTTGCGGCAGTGGTCGTGCAGCGGGAAACGAAAGCGGTGGAGCGCCTTGACCAGTACAAATTGCCGCTCTGCGTCCTCCGGCGGCAAGGTGTGCGTCGGCCGCACATCAAACCCGATGCGCCGGAACCCCCGCAGCAGGATCAGTTTGAACAGGCCGGTGCCGCCGTTGACCAGCACCACGGGCGACACGACGAAAATCAGGAACGGGTTGCCCGCGGCCAACACGGCGATACCCACCAGCAGGCCCAGCAGACGCGACCCCGCGTCGCCCATCAGCACGCGGCTCGGCTCCGCATTGTGCCACAGGTATCCGGCTAAGGCTCCCGCGATCGTCGCCACGAGGATGGCCCAGCGTGCGCCGTCGGGGTTATGCGGGATCAGCAGGTAGTCAGCGACGGGACGGTAGCCGATCACTCCGTAGAGCAACCCCGCCAGCGCAAAGAGCGAGAGCAGCGTCAGCGTTCCCGCCAAGCCGTCCACGCCGTCCGAACAGTTGGTGGCATTCATCGTGAACCAGAGCAGCAGGGCTGCGCCAGGGACATAGAGATACGGCGGCACCTCGACAGCGGCTTTGACAAACGGCAGCCACAGTTGCGCGCTTTGATCAAGGTAGAGAAACGCGGCCGCAGCCAAAGCCACCACCAGATCCAGCACGCCCTTCTTCATCTCGCTCCACGGTTTGTCACTCCGGTCGTCGAGATACCCGAACAACATGCAGATATAGAGGCAGATCACGGTGCCCATTTTCCACAGGTCTAGCGGCGCAAAGAGCACGAGCACCGGAATGATCAGCAGTGCCATGAGCAGGCCTGCCCCCGTCGGCTTGCCGATCGACAGCAGCCCGCCGTCCGGCGCCAGGATCTTGCCCTTGTCGGTCGGCAAACGGTTCCACAGCCGCGGCAGAAACGACCAGACAACCAGCCCGGCCGTCAGCGTACCAGCGGCCAATAACATCACATGCGAAGAGAAGAGCCGAAACGGCCCCCAGAACGTCGTCAGGTATGGAGCAATCCAATACAACATCGGCTGACCCCCAAAACACGGGGCACAATGAGACCCCTAGAACCCAAGTGAAATGCGCTTATGATAGCAGAGAACGTCCCACCGATTAAAGCCGCAAAAAAAAGAGTGGCGCACCGAAGTGCACCACTCCCATAAAGAGACAGCCGGTTCAACAATTACTTGCTGAGCACGGCATCTTTGGCGGCCTTCGCCAGACGGAACTTCGCAACCGTCTTCGCAGGGATCTTGATCGTCGCGCCTGTGGCCGGATTACGGCCCATACGCGCAACACGTTTGACCTTAATCAACTTGCCCAGACCCGGCAGCATGATGCCCTTGGGGCCCTTCGCACCCGCGTAGGCGATGTTGAGTAGCGTTTCATAGGCTGTCGCAGCCTGCTTCTTGCTAATCTCAGCAGCCTCTGCAATAGCGGCCATGATTTCGCTCTTCGTCTTCGGCGTTGCCTTTTTAGCCATAAGTGTGCTCCTTGTTTTGCATGGGAAATAACCCACATCGGCCTTAAACATAATCTATTTTCGCAAAGAATCAATACCAAAAGCGATTTCGCCTAGTTTTTTTTCGCGCTTCATGCTTGCATTGCCGCCACAACACGTTTACGAAACTGGGCGCACACACGAATGGCGCGGATGAAACAGCGCATGCGTGCGAGAGATATGCTCCGAATCCACATGCGTGTACACCTGTGTGGTGGCAATATCTGCGTGCCCCAACATTTCTTGAATCGCGCGGACATGCGCACCGTGCGCCAACAGATGACTCGCAAAACAGTGACGCAGCACATGCGGCGAAAGGTTTTCGCCAAGCTGTGCGGCACGCGCGCGCTTCACCAGCATGTCGAAGACTCCCTGTCGCGTGAACGGAGCCCCCCGCTGCGTTAAGAACAAGCCCTGCTCCGCCTCACAGCCACGCGCAAACACGGAGCGCGCCTGCGACAGATAGAGTTCCAGCCAGCGCCGCGCCTCGCCCCCCAGCGGGATCACGCGCTGCTTATCGCCTTTGCCGACACAGCGCACGACGCCATCCGCCAGACGCACGTCGCTGACGCGCAGGGCGGTGACTTCAGAGACACGCATTCCGCACGCGTAGAACAGCTCCAGCATGCACCGGTCGCGCACGTCGTGCGGACGCGCTCCCGACACGGACTCTAAAAGGCGTGCAACCTGCGCCTCGGACAACGTGTGCGGCAGCACGAGCCCTTTACGGGGCGAGTCCATCACCTCGGTCACGTTCTCAGTGACGAGTCCCTCCGCGCACAGAAACGCGAAAAAAACTTTGATGGCCACCAGCCGCCGCGCCAGCGTGGCGGCGCTCATCCGCTTGCGCCGCTGCTCCGCCAGAAAAGCGGCAATGTGGTCACGCGTGACCTGGTTGAAAACCGCGACCCCGCCCTGTGCCTGGAGAGATGCCGCAAAAGCCGCAAGATCCGTCTCGTAGGCTGCGCGCGTGTTGGCGGAAAGCCCGCGTTCATAGGCGATGTGATCGAGAAAGTGTGCGATTTGCCCACGCATGGGGCTTATCATTTCTCGGCGGCCAGCTTGACGGGCCTGATGGCCGCAATGCCGTTCGCCGCGTACCCCGCCTCGGCGATCGCGATCTCAATATTCTTGTTCGCAACAACCATGGAGTCGAACGTCACTTTGACCGTATGGCTCGTGACGTCGTATACCGCCTGCTCCTTGTTCACTCCGTTCAGCGGCGCCAGAGCCTGACGGATACGCTGCACATCCGACTCAGCCACCATGCCCGGCACATGGACTGTCAACTCCCGCACATCCGAGACTCGGCAACCGGAGAGCAGAAGAAAAGACGCCAGCGAAAAAAACATCAGCACGTATTTCATGCGCGTTATCATACCGAACTGGCAGGGGTTCCCGCAAACGGAAACTTTGGGGTGCCCGCGCTCAGTCTTCGACCACAACCGGCACGCCGGGCCGCACCATCGCAAGCAGCTTGACCGCATTCCAGTTCGCAAGCCTGAAACAGCCCTTGGATTCCGCCCGCCCGATGTGCTCGGGCAAAGGCGTGCCGTGCATTCCATACCCTTGAAGCGAAAGACCGATCCACGCCAGTCCCACCGGATTATTGGGCCCGGGCGGGATCACCAGCTTTGACTTCTTGGGCCCGCCCGGCTCGAACAACTGCGGGTCGTACAAGTAGGTGGGGTTGGGCGCGACGTTCTTGACCTGCAGCTCGCCAGCGGGACGGCGGGACTTGTCACGCGCGATCGAACAGGGAAACAGCGCAATCAGCCTGCCCTCCGAGTTGAAAGCCGTGATCTCCATCCGCGCCAAGGCGATGCGGAGCGAAGCGGCCTTCTCTGGCTTTGCGTAGGAACAGTCGGGAAGAAGCAACTCGGTGCCCGCCGGCGGATGGGGCCACGCAACACCTGGATTGAGCCGTTCCAACGCCCGCTGCGAGGTGTGCCCCCTTTCAGCCAGCATTTCCTGCAGTGTCTCGTGCTTCAGCGCCGACAACTTTGCACGCTCCGACCAGTCTTCCGGGAACGGACCCAGAGCGGCGAGGTCATTAGTTGTCACGGTATAGCGCACCAGCACGTTCGTGCCGCCTCCCAGCGCCTGAAGGACTGACGCGTCGGGTACGCCGGTGGCGGGCAAACCCTTGAGCGTCTGCCACGTCACCAGTGCGATCTCGGTACGCGTACCCCACATGCCGTCGGCGCAGTTACACGACAGGTGCTGTCTGTCCAGCAGCACTTGCAGCGCCAGCGTGTCCATGTTGAAGCCGTCACGGTAGTGGCCGAACCGTTTCTCGCCGGCTTCCTGCGCCAGCACGCAGACAGACCACCCAGCCACCACACCTGCTAATCCCAGTATCCTTCTCAACATCATGCGGAAAGAATAACAGGATTTTTCAGCCACCGCCAGTCCGGAACCACAAGGAGAATGGGCGCGGTCCTGCTTGCGTTTTGCGCGGGTTTCGCAGCAATGGCGGCACCGCGTCCCGGCAGACGCGGCGCGGGCGCACGTTCGGGCGCTATGCATCCCTCCGCCTTTCTGGTAAGATCCCTGCCGTGAAGACGCACACCACACTGGGCCGCCGCCTAGCGGCCCGAGGGCAAGCCGCTTTCAGCCACCGGCGGCAATCGGGATCGAAATCGCAGAAAAACGCCCGGCCCCGCCGCCGGCCCGCGTGCGCGGCCATGCCCTGCGTGGTGTCCAGCGCAGCCATAACGTGCCGCTACGGCTACGACCCGTACGGCCGCCGGACGAACCTCGCGTACGCGTACGCCGACAACCGGCTGGTTTCCGTCGCCACCAACGGCGCGGTCGTCGCATCCTACACCTGCGACGCCTGGGGCAATGTCTCCGCACCTATTAACTATTCGCTATTACCTGTTAACTTTTCAAACCGCTTCCTGTTCCACGGCAGCGAGTACTCCGAGGCGACCGGGCTGTACCGCTTCCGCGCCCGCTGGTACTCTCCCGAACTCGGCCGCTAGCTCTCCCCCGACCCGATCGGGCTGGAGGGCGGGCTGAACCTGTACGAGTTCTGCGGGAACGACCCCGTCAACAACAGGGATCCGTCGGGATTGTGCGGTGATCGAAAAGAATCATACGGGTTTGATCTTGACGATTACCTGTACGATTCCTGGCTGGGGATGTTGGGCTTTGAAGACTCGGTCGTCGGAGCCGCTGGCGGGCTTGTCAATTCCGTGATGAACCCGAGCCACCCGAGCCAGAGCGCGATGGATGCGATGGACGCGATCGCTCACTTGGGTTATACTCTTACGGATATTAGGGACGCAATGGCCACCGCATGGGACAGCGGCCCACGCGGACAGGGTCAGGTGATTGGCGGCTTCACCATAGGCAGCTGAGGGGACGTATCGGGACATCGAGACAAACAGGTTTGACGCGGGGAGAGAAGGGACGATCTTGATATGGTGACGGCGAAGAAAATGGGCGCGGTATTGCTTGCGTTTTGCGCGGGTTTCGTCTCGGCGGCGGAAGGCCCCGGCGCGACGGAACGGGTGCGACTGATCGCCGGGCTGGCGGAGGAGAAGGCGTACCTGCCGCGGTTCCACGCGATCCGGGCGCTGGAGAAAGAGGCGCCGCTGTTGGGAGAGAGAAAAGAATCACGAAAGGTACAGGGTTTCTAGACCGACAGAGGCTTGCGAAAGTGTATCCACATATCATGATAAGTGGATGAAACGGCAGAGCCGCAGACGGATGGTCACGAATTGGATTGGTTCACGCCAAGACCCGAAGACCCCAAGATGAAAAAGCACCTCTTCTTACCTTTGGGTCTCCGGGTCTTAGCGTGAGACCTCTTCCACACGGTGCGAGGCAAGAAGAGGCAGGTGAGAAATGCGCAGCGCCAGACCGACCGATTGGGCTGACCCGAAACACTCGACAAAACGGACGAAAAGAGAGAGACTATTCCCCAAGAACGAATCCGCCAATATGAAGGCGGTGGCCATCGGCATTCTCCGAAAACACGGCGAGCCCTCCGACCGTTCGCTCATCGGATCCTACCTGGACAACCCCGACCCCCTGCTCGGCGGCGCCGCCCGCGCAGCGCTCAGGGCTCGGCGCGAAAGCTCCGATAGCGCTGCGCGGTCAGATCCGTAGCGTCGGGGCGACCCCGCCCCGACGGATGATGCTCACTTCTTCGCCGCACGCGCCTTGTTGATCGCGGCCGCCTGCTTGGCGATTTCATCGGCCGACTTCCCGTTGGCCTTTGCGATCGCGTCATAGCCGATCTTGCGATCTTCGTTCTCCGCCTTGACCACAGCGGCCTTGGCCGCGTCGAGCCCGGCCTTCGCCACGATAAAGCCGTCCTGGCCCTCCTCGGCCTGTCCGGACTTCACAATCTGCTCGACCTGCTCGCGCCGCGCTTTGCGGCGTTCGCGAGCGTCATCCTTCGCGTCGGCCTGCGCGAGACACGCGAACCCTACGATGACCGCCACCATCACACTCATAACACGCTTCATGATGTTCTCTCCTTTTCCGCCTCAGTTACTTGTCCAAATTCAAAAAGTCTTCCAGTTCCTTCTGAACCTTGAGATTCACGTCCATGGTGATGTGGATGGGCTTGATCTCGTGCTCGGTCTTGATCGACAGACACCCCCCCACGACGGACACCGCCACGAACAGCAGCACGAATGCGAACGCATACCTATGCACCCTTTTCATTGTCTTCTCTCCTTCTCGCGGTTCTTACACCGCTATTTCCGGGACACATCCAGCCCCAAATTCATGATCCGTTCCAAGGGCCCGTGCAGGTTCAGGTTCAGATCCACCGGCGCAGGCCACTCCTTGTAATTCGACTTTCCGTCCAGCTTGATCCGAAACACGGCGTCTCCCTCTGTCTTCGGCTCCAGCTCCATCCGTATCGCGCTGAAATCCATATCGCTCAGAGCCTTCGAGAGCGGTTTCTGCACCTCGCCTTTGATGCCAGCGCGCTCCAGCAGCGTCAGCATCTGGGCAGGATCGTCCAAGCGCAACTTGCCACCCTGTCCCGGCAGCGAGTAAAGAAACCCGTTTGATAGCTTGATGTTCCCGTCCTCGATTCCCACAGGAAACCGGCCGTACAGCACACCTTCCACATGGCCCTTGAAGGGCATCACCATCATCAGCGCCTGGCCCAAATCGATGCGGTCCGCATACACAATCACGTCAGCCTTCGGGTTCTTGGGATCCAGGTGCACCGAGTAGGCTTGCAGACTCCCCTTGCACCACCCCACCTCCAACCGGTCGACAAACACCTCCTGCGGCGTCACCTGAAACTCGATCCGCCCCTGATCCAAGCGGATGTTACCCGCCTTGGCATAAGTAAACGTAACAGACGGGCGTTCTATTGTCCGGAAAGTGCGCCCGCTCTCGAACGGCACATCTGCGGAGAGCCCCCCGACCTCCAGGGCACCGCGCTTGACCTGCCCCCCAGAGACGCGGACACGTCCCAGCGCATACGGTTGCGAACCCATAAACCGCACCCGAGCCTCGGCCGACAGACGCCCCGTCACCACGGCCTGCGCGTCTGCGCGTCGCACCAGAGCCGCCAGCGCATCGTCCGGCGTCAGCTCCGTGTCAGGCAGCACGACGTCAATCACACTCTGCCGGGGGTCTGCCAGCGGCATGCGCACAGACGCCGTGACGCCGAATGCGCTCGCGTCGGCCCGCACGCCGAACCGCGCTTCCACCGCACCGCTGACCGCCTGCAACGCCACCCCGCCTGGCAGCAGCCGCACGCCTTCCGCCTCCAGCCGCTCCCACGACACGCTCGGCTCTGTCGGGAACGCCAGGCCACCCGCCAGCGACCACGTGAACGGCGCGGCAGCCTGCGCGTCAGCCAGCTCAAGGTGTCCGCCCGCGCGCGTCCAGCCGTTGCTCGCGCGAAGCGCCACAGAAACCAACGCGTTGGAGGCGTCCGCCGACGCAAAGGCCGGCGCATGGACATGCGCGGAGCAAAGGCCGAGGCCAGCCTCAACGCGTCCGACCACGCCCGAGCCCACGTACAGCAGGGCGGTGTCCCTCGCCCACGCGTCACCCTCGATCTTCATGCGCGTGGCGCTGTAGCTCAGCTCCGCCGCCGCGCCCGCCGTCGTGTGCCACGCGACTGAGCCCGCCGCGCTTGCCGGCTCTGAGCTGATCCCGAACTCCGGCACCCGCAGCGCGATCTGCCACACCGGGTTGGAGACCAGCCCCGATACCGACGCCTCGCCCTCGAAGCGGACTCCCCCGTCGGGCAGCGTGATGCCGCTCTTCGGCAACACCGCAAATTCTCCGGCCTGCCCCATAAACGTACCCGCCGCCGAACCGTAGGGCGGCTGCGACGTCAGCGCCAGCCGGACACCGCCGCGCACCGAAAGTCCAGGCCTGTAAAAATAGCCTTCGTCGAGAACGATCTCCGTGCGCAGTTCGCCCGGCTGCGCGTCGCGGATGGCCACGCAGCCTGAAACGGCCGCGCGACCCGCTCCGGTGCGGCCTGCGGGCAGCGTGACTGACGAGCGGCGCGCCTCTGCGGTGAAACGCGCTTCGCCTTGCCACGCGCCCTGCGGGGCTTGCGACAGGTCGGCCTCGCCGCGCAGCGTGCCACCCTCGGTGAACAGGCGCGGCACCAGCGGCAAAATGCGCGGCAGCACCTGCGCCACGGTCCGGCCGGGCAAATCGGAATCAAGCGTCGCGTGTACCCAGCGGTTGGTGGGCGTCTGCCGAAAGCGCGCGGTGCCGCGCACGCTCAACAGGCGGCCCTCCTCCTGAGAGGCCTCAAGCTGACCTCCGACCCTGAATCCCGCGAGGCCCGCGCTCAACCGGCACTGAACATCCCGCGGGGTTCCCGACGCCTCAATCCGAAAGCTCTGAAGCCGCACAAAACCTTCCGGCTTCGCAAGCGTGAACGTGCTGCCTCGCCCCAGTTCGACGACCCCTTCGAACGGACCCGCGTTTGTCCAGCCCGCAACGGCGAGCGAACCGCGCACCGCTAGACTGCAGTTCGTCGGAAAAGCGGCGAGAGTCGCCACCGGCGCAGGCGCGATCAGGCGAACGCGCCCCAGCAGGGCCTCCACACTCTTGATCTTCACGTCAGGAACAAGCGCCAAGGCACCGGTTTCGGGATCAACCGTCCCGCTCACCGTCGCCTGGCTCCCGACGGAGTCGCGCAGGCTGGTCCAGAGACGATAGCGCTCTGACCGCCGTTCGCCGCCAGCCGGTTCCGAGACCACACTCGCGTCACCCAGCAGCGTCATCACATCACGACCGTCAGCGAGCTTCAACGCGACCTGAACGTCATAGACGGAGGCCTCGCCCACCGAAAACTTCTGCTCCTGCTGAGACGCGTCAGGAGGACGGGCGATCCCGCGCTCCGCTTGCTCTTTCAGCAGCGGCTTCAACCGTTCGAGCAGCGGCGAAACCGCGCGTCCCCCGTCGATCACAAGCTGCGTGCGCACGCCTGTCACGCGCAGCCGGTCCAGCTGGCCGCGGCTCACCTCCGGATAGGAAAAGCGCACCTCTATCCGTCCCACAGTGAGCACCGGTTCCGGAACTCCCAGCCGGAGGTTTTCGAGAATCACGCAGCCCGGCGAAAGCCGGACAAGGGTAAAAGAAGCGTCGGACAGACCGTGCGAGTCGAGCGCACCTCGCACCACGCGCGTCGCGAGCGCGATGCGTCTCTGCCAAACGCTCAGCGAAAGTCCTGCAAGAAACGCCAGACCCAACAGAAGAATCCAAAGCGCAAGCCGACCGCGCCTGCGCTGCCGCCTCGGTTGTGTGTTCTGCGCATCCATCGCGATTCACGCCTTGGGCCGAGCTTCGGCTCGCGTCACTCCGCTTTGATTCCTAGGCGGCGCTCGATATCGCGGTCGCGGGTTCCGCCAAGCTTCACCGCCTGCCGGTAATACATCTCCGCCTCGCCCGACTCCTTGGGATTCATCTCAAGCAAGAGCCACGCCATGTTGTGATACCCGTCCGGACGCTTGGGATCCGCTTTCATCGCCTTGTCCAAAGCGTCCATCGCTTTCGCGTAAGAGCCGGCGGCCACATAGGCGCCAGCCGCGAGCAACTGCGCCGGCACATCATCGGGCGCGTCAGCGAGCAGATCGTCAATGACGACGATCGCGTCCTGATGACGGCCTTGCTGAACGCGCGACAGGCCCATCAGAAAACGCGCGTCCCGATTGTCTGGGGCTTGCTTCAGCACCTTCACGAGCGCCTTCTCGGCATCTTCGAAACGATCCACGGAAATCATGTCCTTGGCCCACTCCAACTCCTCCGCGACACGCACAGGCTTGTCCGGCTTGGCTTCTTTTCGCTCCGAGTCCTGAACCGCATCTTGGGGGATAACCTCTTCATCGATCACCACCGACCCGTCCGGCTTTCCCTTGTCGGCCCCCTGCTTGGACGTCAGCTTCACAGTCGCCTCGGGCATATTGTTGGTCTCGGCCGCTTTCTTGCGCTCCGCCCGCTTAAGCTCCAGCGCGCTGGTGTCTGTGACTGCCACGGTCCGGGCCGTCGCATTGACATCCTCCAGCATGATGCGATCAACCTCGGTTTCACAGATCGCCTTGCGGAAGCGCACCGGGGCAAATTCGGACGAGGACGCCTGCGACTGATTCTCACGCTCGACGCGCGTGATCTCGGACAGCGCCTTGCGGTAGAGTTCAATCGCCTGCTTGCTCTGGCCGTCTACGTAGGCGGCCTGTGCCTGCGTCATCATCTCATTCGCGTCTTTCAGCAGTTCGGACACTTTCGGCTTCTTCTCCTTGTCCGAATCCTTGGCCGAGACCACCTCGGGCACACCACACACACCCGCAACCATAAGAACGACCATACCGATTCTAAGAAAACTCATGCTGATTACTCCGATTGATTCCCGCATCATACCAGCTTCAGAAATGCCATGCAATCACCCATGCGTAATCGGTTGGTGGCAGGGGTGCGAGGATGTTGCGTTTCTGGAGAACGTGCGGCTTGGGGAGGGGCAAGCGTCTGCTTGCCCGGACGAGCAGACGCTCGTCCCTCCCGTGCTTTCGCGCATAACACACATTTGATTCGCAATCCCCACCAACCGATTACAACCCATGCCCAACGAACGGTTTCTATCACGAAAGGAAGCGTTTGTAGTGCAGCCTTCAGGCGATCTCCCAGCGCATCAAGGACGTCCGAGCGTCCCAGTTCCAGCGCCTGACCGATCACAATCCGCAGGCCGACCCCATCAAGGTCGTCCTGCTCATGGATCTACTCAACGTGTACCGGGCGCATCTGCGATCAGGTGCAGCTAGGATGCCCAAAGAGACCCCAGTTCCC
>CAYMLQ010000032.1:0-29809 GCA_964390795.1 uncultured Lentisphaeraceae bacterium | reverse complement strand
GTGAATCCGACAGGACCAGCATCCGGTAGCTCATGCCGTCGGGCAACACCAGGCGACCATCCTTCACCGACATGCGCGTGAGCACGGCGTCGGCGGTACACTCGTCCCAGTTGTAGCCCTCACGCGGATGTTTGCCGACCCGCTGCGGCGGCACTTCCGGCTGGAGATAGCAGAGGTCGGCCACGAACATACCCTGCCGCAGCAGAAACTGGCAGCGCGCCAGATAGGCGTGCCAGCCGGCTGTCCATTCCCACCATGTTTGCGTGCGATCATAGTGGATTCCGAATGGCCCCATGCCCATGCCGGGCCGGCGGTCTTCCACCCACGGCTGATGTACAAAGCGATGGAAGTAAAACTGGTTGATTCCGGCGCACAACGCCTCATCGCCAAGTACTTTGATGCTTCCAGGATGTTCCTGCCCCCGCTCCTTCGCGCCGGAAGTAAAGGCTTCCGCGCAGACAATGGGCTTCCCATAAACATGCGCTGCAGAGGCCATGCCTTTGCAGGTTTGAATCAGACTTTTTGTAGGTGCCCAGAACTCGCCGACCGGCATGTCGGCCTGCCCGCCATAGGGAATGTCGTCGCATGGGCCGTTGTAGGCCTCGCAGGAAAAGCGCAAGCCCTGAGCGTTGGCCAGTTCCCGCATGCGGCCAGCGTAATTCTCGATGACCAGTTCCGATACCGTCTGCCGCAAATCCCGCAGGAAGCGCTCCGAGATATCGGGGTTGTCCACCACGCGGCCGCTCATTACGGGCAGATAGGGCAACAGATCATAGCCTCGCCGCTTCAGGAACTCCTCACGCATCCTCGCAGTCCAGTTCTGTGCGCCGTTTTCCCAGCTGTCGATGTGTGTCGAGACGAGGCCGGACTTTTTGATTTCGCCGGGCTTAAGGCCGGTGTCCGCCACGAGTTTTGCCATCATGCCGGCGAAGTTGGCTTCAATGCCGGCGCGGCTCAACTTGTCACAATTGAGGCCCTGGCCTGAGGCCGGCGCCTCCTGCAGCTTGACGCCGTTGCTCGCGTGACCCACACGCATGATGGTCCATTGGCCGGTCGGCACATCCCAAACCAGACGGCCGGCGCTGTCCATCTGCGCGCTTAAGGTTATGATGCTCTCCCGCGCAATGGCCGTTGCGAAGGGAATGTTAGCTTTCGCAGGCGTGCTCGGTGTGGAATGGAGCCGTCCGAACTTTGAGTTGGAGTAAGCCGCCTTTTTCGCAATGTCCGAAATCCGATACTCATCCGCGGTCGGGAAGGCGAGTACGGTGACATCCCGATAAAAACCTGCCGGTTCTCCGGGCTGATGCAGCTTGCCTTCGAAACGCTGCGGGCCGGTGACGGTGGTCTCCGTCCAGACAAGTTCCTGCATGGACTGCTCGGGCGTGATCCACGGTCCGCCGCTGCCCTCCCAGCCGGCGCTGTTGCTCATGTTCACTTCCAGCCCGAGGCGCCGAGCCTCGGCGAGCGTGTGTTTAAAAAGACCGCGCCACTGTTGGCCCATGAAAGGCACCGGCCCGGTCGGTTCGCTCCGGGTCACCTCCATGATGAGCACGCTGCCGAGGCCGACGCGCCGCATGGCCTCCAGGTCGGCGGTGATGCCGTTGCTGCTGATGTTGCCGTTGATCCAGAACCAGAGCACCCCGGGCCGCGCGGCGTCCGGGGGCGTTCGGAAGGAATCGGCAAGCGGGTCGGCAAACGCCCGGAGGCCCGTGAATGCCGCCAGCAGCAGGACTCCGGCGAGCAGGGACAAGCGTGCCGAGAGCTGAGCGGGAGCAAACGATGAGGGTAGCTTCCCAAATTGAGAGTTGAGAGTTGAGCGTTGAGAGTTCAAACGCTCAACGTTCAACGCCCAACGTTCAACGCTCACGTTATCGATGAACCAAGAACGAAGAACCACGAACCAAAAACCTGAAATCCCCGGCGAGAGCCTCTGTTTTTCGACACCTGTGTCCATACCAACAAATCCTACATCGTTCGTCACGGAGTGACGCTTTTCACATCGTCGAGATGGTACACGATTTCGTGAACCGGCTCCTCCGTATTCGGCAGATCCGCTTTGGCCTCACCCGCTACCTTGTCGCGGTGTTCGCCCGTGCGGAACGAGAGGGCGCAGACCGTCGCGGACGGCTCCGCGAAGGCCGCTTCCTTCAGAAGTTCCTTGCCGTCGCGCGAGAGCGTGAACCGGCCGTCCTTAACCTTCAGCGTAAACGCCGACCACTGGCCGCCCGTGTAGGCGCCGATATCCGCAGCGCTCTGTCCGTTGACTGCCTGAACCTGCCCTTTGTCGTTGAGCGCGAGCCGCACCGGACGCGTGTCGTTCTCGCCGAGTAGCTCGATCTCCAGCCGGCCGCGGTCCGTCTGCGCGGCTGACAGGCGGAACGAGACCGTCACCGCGCCGCTCTTCGGGAAGGTGCGGACGGCCCGCGCGTAATCCACCGGCTCGCGATCCGCCAGCTCAAGGCAGCGGTTCTGGGCTGCGGCTTCTTGCACAACCCGCACCGGCGCCCATATCGGCGAGTAGGTGTTCCAGCCCGGCACCCGCAGGCCGGGCTTCACGTTTTCAAAGGTGTCGTTCGCCGGCTCGCGGGTTTCGATGAGCACCGGCACGGGAACGCGGCTGACCCAGATGTCCTCTTTGGTGACGCTATAGACGACCCAGATCGCGGACGGGTCGAGGGTCGGCGCGTCGCCGGCCCATTCGGCCACGCCGCGGAGGTACTGCGGCCCCACGTCTTTGTGCAGGCCCTGATAACGCTGGGGCGGCACCTCGCCGTGCAGCAGCCGCATGTCGCGGAAGGAGATGCCGTCGTCGCTGGTCGTTATCGCCATGGGGAAGCGCGCTCCCTTCTTGGGCGGATAGATCATCACGTAGCGGCCGTCCGGCGTGCGCTGGGCCCACTCCTTCGCGCCGCCGACGTCCAGTCCGCCGGCGACAACCGGCTTTGACCACGTCTGTCCTTCGTCCCGCGACTGCGTCACGATGCCCAGTTTGCACAGGCCCACCAGCGCCCCGTCGGCCCTGTGGAAAAAGCAGAAGGCCTTGCCGAAGCTCCAGTAGTTGTCGCGGCCAAGGATTTTGCCGCCCGGCCAGTTGGCGCTGTCGTGCCACGGCATGCGGCGGTCGCCCAGGAAAACGCCGTAGTCCTGCTGTTCGAGCAGCAGCTTGCAGGCGTACGCTTCCCGGCAGGCCGCAACAAAACCCGCGTCCGGACAGGTCTCAAAAGAGGGCGGGTGATCGGCCTTTGGGTTGACCAGCGTGTAAACCTCGCCGAGGCTTTCGTCCGCCGTCAGTTCGCGCACCAGGAGCGTCCGCTTGGTCTTTTCGCTCAGGAGCTTGGTCTCATAGGGGCCGAGCGCAAAAACCAGCAACCGGTCGCTGGAGGCGCGGTAGAAATAGAACCGCAGCGACCAGCCCATCTCGGGCGGGAAAAGGTTTTTGGGCCCGGACCACGTGAGCCCGTCGCGGCTGGAGGCGAACATGATCTGCGTGGGCGGCACGTCCTCGTCCTTCAGCCCCATGGCCCAGGCGACATAGAGCCGGCCTTTCCAGCAGGCGATATCCTGATGGTGGGTGTAGGTGTAGCCGACGGTGCAGCCCTCCGCGGTACGGAACGAGGGCGAGTGCTTGCGGCTGGCGCGGTACACCTGGATGTTCTGCACGCCGGGGCTGTACGGCAGGCGTCCGTCCGGCGCCTGCGGGTCGGTCACGCCCGGCCCTTCATAGCGCAGCGGCAGTTCGTCGCTGCCCGGCACCGGGTCCGCCGCCCGGGCGGGGCCGGCGCAAAGCAACGTTTGTGCTGCAAGAACCCCGCCCAAAAGAGACAGGGCGAGTGGAACATGTTGTCTGGAAGGTGTGCTCATGGGTTACTCCTGAATGGTTACGGCATAGATGTTCGCGCTGCGCAGATAGAAGCGCAGGCTGACGGTTCGGCCGGCCAGCTCGCGTGCCGACCGCTCATCCCAGAGCAGCGGCAGATCGATCTCGTCGCCGCTCTTAATCAGGCACTGCTCGGCCTCGAACCCCGGGACGACCGCGCCCTTCTCGTCCAGCACGGCGACCCTCACATAGGCCTGCTGTGTGGCGAAGGCGCGCTCGGGCGAGGGGACGGCCGCGTTGAGGAGCAGATCCCCTCTGGGCATCGTGAACGGCAGGGTGGAGAACTCCGCGTTGGCCCGGGCGCCCACAAAGCTGATGCGGTTCTGCTTCATGCCCAGCACATGGTTGCCGTAGTGAAGGAGAAACATGCCGTTCAGGATCATGGGATTGTGTGTGATCCGCGTAATCTCCGCGCCCGTCGCGTTGACATCCCGACCGGGCCGCTCCCACCGCAAGCCGTCGCGCCCCGCCCACCACTCGGTGTCCATTTGCGGCCCGTGGCCTTTAACCAGCGGGCTGGCGGCATAGTTCAGCACCATCATGTAGCTGCGGTCATGGTGCCAGAAGGCGTTGCCGCTGTAGAACTCCAAATCCGGCGGATCATCGGCGTCAGGCATCGTCATGAATTCAGTCGGCAGGCTCTTCTTGCGCTTGTTTCTGTTCCAGACGTCCTCCATCGAATCGGACGGTTCCCACCTCAGCCCGTCGCGGCTTGTGCGGATCGAAAGGACGCGCCGGTCCCGCAGGCTGTTATCGCCCAGGCCGGGTGTTACGCCGCCATGGTCCAGGATGCGCTTGGGAACCGGCTGGAGCGTCTTGGAGACGCAGGCGTAGCGTTCGGACTTGGCGTTCCAAAAGAGGCTCATGGCGTCGCCGTCGTAAAACAGCGGCTCCTTGGACTGCTGCGCCCAGCTCTTTCCGTCAGGGCTGGAAAATGCGTAATAGCCGAAGCCGCTGCTGTCGGCAAGGAGCCTCAGCAGCAGGAACTCCTTGGCTTTCGAGTTGTAGGCAATCGCGCAGTGGAACGACCAGTTTGCGGGCTCGGAGGTAAAGACGGTTTCGACATTTTCGAAACGCACGCCGTCACGCGTGGTGGCGCGGACGACGTCAAACGTGCTTTTTGTCCGCGCCATGTCCGTGCCGGAGTCGGTGAGCTTCTTCGACTTCAGATCCTCATCTTCATGAAAGACCGACCCGTAGACGACGCATGCGCCTTCGTTCGGCGGCATGCTGAAGACGGGCATAAAGCCGGGATTCTCGCAGGTAGCAACCTGCTGGAGGGGCATGGTGCCGAAACGGAGCTTGCCCCAGGCAGAGGTGATGTCCAGCGGTCCTGAAAAAAGGAGCAGGTCCCGCGAGGTCATGGGCTCGGCCTTCTTGACCTCCACCGAGAAATTGTCGAACAGGTACGCGCCCGCAGCCGCGTTTTCCGTGTAAATCCCGAGATGTCCTCCGGTCAGAACGTCGGCACCCTTCTGGATGAAGGCGCCGCTGACGATCGGCTTGCGCGAGCCCTGCCGGCTGAACGCATAGGCGTAGACGCCGGGCTTTTTCGACGTAACCTTCAGCGTGTGCCAGGTGTTTGTTGCCAGCGGCCCCATGGCGGCGCTCTCCTGGATGCCGGCGCCACCCAGCAGCTGGAGCGTGCAGTGCGTGGCGCTGTGCCCGCGGAACCGGAGGATGCGGTTGACGGTGCCACTCTGCCCGCCCTGCTCGTTCAGCACCAGCCCCGCCGTAGCGACGGATACCTGTCCGTTCGCGGGGATAAACAGATCGATTGAAGCGGTGAGCGAATAGCCAACAGCATACTCCTCGGCCGTGGGCAGCGTTCTTTGAGCGCCGTCCTTATTCAGAACCATGTGGTTTTGACCCGCGCCGCCGGTGGTCAGATACTGGCTGTTGGTGATGCAGTAGGGGGCGCCGCGGGCTAACGCGTAGTCTGTGCCCAGCGCCTCCCGGTTGAAGTCATCTTTGAATGACGTTTGGAGGTCGGCCGGACAGAGTGTCGCGCCCAAAAGACAGAGGGAACTCAGCAGGGTCACTGTTTTCATAGGGGGAATCAGCTTCTTGGTTTAAGGGGTTTGCTTGTTCGGAAGGATTGTGCCGGCCGTGAACGTTACGTCGGAAATAAGTTTGCCGGTCCGGTCCCACAGCTTGGCGGGGCCTTCGGCGTGCAAGTTGCGCCAGGCGGACTGGGCCTTCTTTTGGCCGCTCTCCCAGTATTGCGTCCAGACGTGCGAGCCGTCAGGGCGATACTGCCGCTGCCACTCGACCGAGCCGTCGGGCCGGTACAGAGTCTCGGTGCCGATCTTCTGTCCCATCACGTAGCGGGCCTCGTAGTGCTGCCGGCCGCTTTCGAAGAACCACGCCTCGTCGCCCGTCAGCAGATAGCGCCCGTCGTCCCCGACGCCCGCCTGCCACGTTGCCCTGATCGTGCCGGAGGCGTATTTTTCCTCGAAGGGCTTGATATCGGTCAGGCTCTTTGTATTGGAGGGCATCAGATCCGCATCGGTTGCCTTCGCATCCACGTCTGAAAGAATCCAGGCCTCGTTCATTTCGAAATGGAGGCAGGGGTCGTTCATGGTGGTGATGAGATGGATCAGGCCGTTGGGCGCCTGCTGGGCGGCGCTGTAGCCCAGTGTCGGCGCTTGTTGCACACGCTCGTCTTCATGCGGCTGCGCCACGGGGATGAGCTTGGTGCGCCAGGTCTCGCCCTGATCGTCGGAGAGGGCGACGTACGCCCCGCTGTTTGTGATCACGGGTGACCGCTCGCCCTTGTTGGGCTGGAAATCGCCGGCCATGAAGAGGCGCCCGCTCGTGAGCCGGAGGACGCTCGGACGCTGGTTGAAGCTCAGGGGTGAGAACGGGGTCTTGCTCTTAACCCAGGTCTTCCCGCCGTCCGCAGAAATCACCTTGGGCATGAAGCCCCCGAGGTCGCTGTTTTTGCCGCCCATGCCGAGGAGGCGTCCGTCTTTCAAGAGGCAGTAGGTGGTGTGCCGGCCTGCGCTGCGGCCGACGGTGTCGTGCCAGGTCTCGCCGTTGTCGCGGGTCCCCCACAGGACGGACGAAGCGCCGAGGGCGTCGCTGGCGACGTAGAGCGTCCCGTCCAAGCCGAGCACGGCGGTGTTGATGGGCTGGCGCGTATGCGCGCCTACGGGGCCGGGGAAGAACGGGTAGCGCACCTCGCTCCAGATCGCCCCGCTGTCGTCCGAGGTCACCCACTGGAACGGGAACGCGCCCTGGGCGATCCGGGGCGAACCCCAGAAGAGACACAGCCGCCCGCCCTTAGTCCAGTCTGTCCAGAGCAGGGGCGCGTGGTCGTTGGCGTCCGGAATGTCGACCAGCGGGTCGGGCATGTCCCACTGGTCGGCGCCGAAGCGCAGCCGCGCGGCCATGAGCGCGACGCGCGTTTCATACTCGCAGGAGGGACCTTGGTTGCCGGAGGTGTAAATGATCAGCAGCAGGTCGCCGTTGGGACAGGCCGCGAGACCGGGGCTGTGGGCATGGCGCCGGAACGAGGGATGCAGCCCGGCGCGGGCGGTGTCGCCGTTCTCCTGCCGGTCGCCCGGTTCCGGAGGGGTTGGCAGCAGGTAGCGCTTGCGGAAGTAAGGCTGGGTTGCGGGCGGCGCCTGCTTGACGAGCGCGTTGGGCGGCTTGACGCCCTGCCGCACGAAGGGGACGGCGGCCGGATAGGGTGATGAGGTGGGAAGGGGTGCCTGCACGACGCGGAAACCGACGGTGTGCGGCCCGGAGGCGCTCCAGTCCGTATCTTTCACGTCCGTCGGCTTAGGTGCGGTCTTGCCGCGTTCCGCTGGGGGGATTCCGAAAGCAGGAGGCAGCCCCGCGCGGTTGGCCGAGCGGTGGTAATAGGGCGTGAGCGGCCTCTCGGCTTTGACCGCTTCGAGGTCGTCGTCGGGCTTGTCGCCGCGGACGACGCGGGCGAGCCCGTGGTCTGGGCCGACGGGATCGGTTTGCGCCTCGGCGCGATACTCCCCGTGCCAGTCGAGGCACCACTCCATGGTTTTGTCATGCAGATTCCGCAGGCCCCAAGGGTTTGGTGTGTTGTGATCAGCCGGGGGCTGGTCGCCGGACCAGAACGCGGTGGCCGTGCCCGCGCGGCAGGCGTACTCCCACTCGGCCTCGGTCGGCAGGCGGTAGGACTTGCCCTCCTGCTTCGAAAGCCACTCGCAAAACGCGACCGCATCGTGCCAGCTAACGCCGGTGGCCTTGCCTGCTGTGGCGGCCTCGTGCTGCGGACGGAACCGGCGGAACTGTTCGAGCGTGACCTCGGTGGCCGAAATGAAAAAAGGCTTCGAGATTGTAACCGAGTGCGCCGGGCTCTCGTCCCAGTCGCCGCAGGCGTCCTGGCCCATCACGAACGACCCCGCCGGGACTGGCACTAGTTCGATAACAGATGCAAGGCTAAGGGACGAGAACCCCATGGCCAAAGGAAGACAGACCGCGAGAACGCCTCTGCAAAACGTAAGACGGATATGAAGCCACCCGCCCGCAGAGCGAGAACAAACGATGGGGTAACTGTGACAAAAAACGGCCACGTTACGGACGGGTCGGTCGCGCAGGGTTCCGGGAGCAAGCAAAGGGGGTAACTTCTCAAATTGAGAGTTGAACGTTGAGAGTTGAGAGTTCGAACGCTCAACGCTGAAGTTTTGGGCGAGGTGTTGATAGAGGGTCTTGCCCACGGGGTTGTTCCTCCTTCCGAACCAGCCAAAGTTAATGAGTTCGAGTGGCCGGCTTCCAATCGTCGGAGCGGAACGGCGCGGCCGGCAACCCCGCACTGTTGTACAGGAAGCGCCTCGGGTTGTTTTCCCAATTATAACGAACGGCCTGCGGTTCGGCGATGCCCTTTGCGGAAAGAATAACGGACTGTCCTTCAATGCGCGCTTCTGCGGGGATGAACTTCCGGTCGCTGCCCGCGATCACGAACGCATGCGCCGCCTCGCCTTTGAAGCACAAGCCCTCGGCCTGTTTAAAGAGAATCTGCAAAGAGCCGCCTTCCCTTTTCACGCCGGAGAACACGGGGCCGCCGCACGCAACCTTTTTGCCATAAACCTGGCTCAACGCCACCCGCGCCAGCCGCAGACCCACGTCCTGCTTGTTGGCCGGATGGAGATTCGCCGGGTCGCCGACGTCAACTGTCACGGCCATGCCCGTGCGGGGCAGGGTCAGGGTGGCCGCCTGTGCCTCGCGAAGCCAGGCCCAGCTCTGGCCGGTGACATCATTCGTCTCCGCATAGTTGGGCAGCTGGGCGATAAGAAACGGCAGGTCTGCTTGCTGAAAATCCTGACGCCACTGGCGGATCATGGTCTGGAGCAGAACGCGGTAGTCATTGGCGCGTCCGACACCGCTTTCACCCTGATACCACAAAAATCCGGCCAGCGTGAGCGGCTCCAAAGGATGGATGAACCCGTTATACAGGCCGCTAGGTTTGTTTCGGTCGCTCCGCTCCTGTACGATCACCGGCCGGGGTTCGGCAAAGTCACGCCCTGCCGCCCGGGCTGCCTTCTCACGCGCTGACCACGTCGCGAGCTGTGCCGCGTAATCGGCAGTTCTCTTCTCAAAAGCAGCTGACAGCGGAGCCCACGTCTTGACGGCGTTGTCGGCTGCGAGATTGCCCTTCAGAGTCTCCTCGCTCATCCAGCCTTCGATGGGGCTGCCCCCCAGCGTCGACTTGATGATGCCCACAGGCACGCCGAGCTGGCGCTGGAGCTCGCGGGCAAAGAAATAGCCGACTGCGGTAAAGCGGCCCGCCGCCGCAGGCGTGCACGTTTCCCAAGTCCCGCCAGCTTCATCCAGAGGTTGGCCGACCACAGCGGACTTCACCTCGAAGTAGCGGATCAGCGGATGATTCGCGCCGGCGATCTCGCGCTCCGCGTCCTTGGCCTGGGTCAGCGGCAGGTTCATGTTCGACTGGCCGGAGCAGAGCCAGACCTCGCCGACCAGCACCTGGCCGACCGTGACGGTGTTCTTGCCGGCGACAACCAGACGCGCGGGCTGATCGCTTGCCGCCACAGCCTCCAGTCTGACCAGCCAGCGGCCCCGGCTGTCGGCCTGGGCCGTCCTTGTGCACTGTTTGAAGCTGACCTTGACCTGCTCGCCGGGCTCGGCCCAGCCCCACACGGCAATGGGCTTGCCGCTTTGCAGGACCACGCCGTCCCGGAACGGAGCGGCGAGACGGACAGCTGCATGCAGACGGCCGCTCAGAAGGAAGGCGAGGCCAAAGGCCAAAATGAAGTTGCCGGCGAGCTGTCTCATTTGCCTTTTCCTTTGGCAGAAGGGTCCGCCTCTGCAGGAGGCGGGGGCATGTCAGGGTTGATGAAGCGGGCGGTCTTCGAGTAGGGGCCGTTGACCTCGGCATAGGCCTCGCGCATCTTTTGCAACAGGCGGGCGGCAATTGCCGGCTGGTCATCCTTCATGTTCCACTTCTCGTTCATGTCGATGGCCAGATTATAGAGCTCGACTCCCTGGAAATTCGTCGTGCAGTGGAGCTTCCAGAAATCTTCCCGCAAGGCCAGCCCTGGGCTGCTGACCTGCGTGCCGTCGCGCAGGGTGACGCCCGTCGTGAACTGCCAGTAGAACGGAGCGGCGCGCGTCAGCCGCTCGCCGCGCAAAGCCGGACGCAGGTCGATGCCGTCCGTCGGCAGGGCGGTCGGCACCGTGACGCCGGCGGCGGCGCACAGGGTCGCCAGCAGGTCCGGCGTCCAGGCGGGGGCGTGGCTGACCGTTCCGGGACGGGTCACCCCCGGCCAGCGGATAATGCCCGGCACGCGGATCCCGCCCTCGTACAGGCAGTGCTTGCCGGCTCTCAGCCCCGCCGTTGAGCCGCGGGCGCGGTCGCTCCAGGGAATCAGATGCGGCTCGGGGCCGTTGTCGCTGCTGAAGACGATGATCGTGTTTTCGGAGCGCCCCTTCTTGTCCAGGTAATCCAGCAGTCGGCCGTACTGCTCGTCCATTTGCGTGATGGTGCCGAAGAAGTACTGCTCGCTCTCGGTTCGGTCAGCGTAGAGTTCGCGATACTTCGGCGCGCACTCGACTTCCTGGTGGGGCGCAAAGCTCCACAGGTTGATAAAGAAGGGCTTGTCGCCAGCCTTTTCGATGAACGCGATCGCCTCGTCGACATAGACCTCGGCGCTCCAGCGGCCTTGGGTCTGGACCCGCTCGCCGTTGCGCGTCCACTCGGAGTCCTTATAGCTCTCGTGCCGGGTGGCGGACAAGACCAGGGAGTGATCGTAGCCGTAGTCCGCCATCGTCGGCTCCCCTTTCCGTCCGAGGAAACTCAGGTGCCACTTGCCGATGTGCGCGGTGGTGTAGCCGGCTGTCTTCAGCAGGCGCGGCAGCGACGGCTCCTCCAGCGGCACGTGATGGAAAATCGGCTGGGGTCCCTTGTCGCGGACCAGCCACTGCATGCCGAAGCGGTTCTGGATGCGGCCCGTGAGCAAGCCGGCTCGGGAGGGGGAGCAGACCGGGGCCGAGACATAAAACTGGTCGAACCGGCACCCGCCTGCCGCGAGGCGGTCGATGGCCGGGGTCTTTACAAAGGGATGCCCCTGACACCCCAAGTCTCCCCAACCCATGTCGTCCGCCAGCAGAACGATGATATTGAGCGGACGTGACGCGGTCGGCTCTCCGGCGGCACAAAGGAGGCAGCTCGCAAGAAGAGTTACCATAAGCGCAAGGTGCACCGCGAAGCGATTCGCTGTTCTGTGCGTAGCTATCATATCTCCCCCTTTTATTTGAGCGTGATCGAAAAGATCTGGTGCTCCTGGCGCAACTGCTCCAGACGCTCCTGACAGGCCGGGTCGCGAAGGAGATTTTTCATCTCCAGCGGGTCGCGGCCCACGTCGTAAAGCTCCTCCCGCTCCGGGCCGGCCTGGTCCACATACACGGCGTATTTCCACTGGCGCGTGCGGACGCCCTCGGAACAGGCAATGCGCCCCCCTTTACGGTAGAGGTGCTCGTAGAAGAAGCTCTCGCGGAAGGGCTTCTTCGGCTCGGCTAAGAGGGGCAGGAGGCTCTGCCCCTGCATGTCGGGCGGAACCCGCAGTCCGGCCAGTTGCAGAAGCGTCGGTGCGATGTCAATGTTCAATACCATCTCGTTACATGTCTGGCCACGCCGCGCGGCGGGTTCGCGCGGATCAAAGACGATCAGCGGAGCGCGGATGGACTCCTCATGCATGAGCCACTTGCCGAAGAAGCCGTGCTCGCCGGAGAAGTGACCGTTGTCGGAGGTGAAGATCACCACGGTGTTGGAGGTTAAGCCGCGCCGGTCAAGCTCACGGAGCAGTTCGCCCACGCAAAAGTCCAGCCCCTCGACCAACCGGTAGTATTGGCGCATTTGCTGATTCCGCTCGCCGTCCAGGCTCGTGCCTTGCGCGAAAAGCAGCCCCCGGTCGCTTTCCAGTGAGGCACGCAAGAATGTGGGCTGTCGTTGAGCCTCGGCCAACGACACGCTCGCCGCACGCGGAATCTCCGCACCCTCGAAGTCTTTTGCGAAGCGCGGCGCGTAACCGCCCCAGGGCCCGTGGGGCGCTTTCACGCTGACCGACAGACAGAAGGGTTTGTCCGATGCACGCTGGTCGAAGAAGGAGCGGATCTTCGACGGGATGAACTCGGTCTCGGCATGCACCGGGTCTTTGAGCGCCGGGTGCGGGCCGGTGCCCTGGACGCCGTCGCTCGTGCGGGCTTCGGCCGGACAGGTGCAGAAGCAGTTGGTGCGGTTACTCGTGCCGTCGTTGGTGAGGTAAGCGCAGGCGCGCTCGTGCCAGTAGACGGACTGCTGCATGTCTCCGGACCAGAAGTCGAACGCCGCCGCGTAGCGCTGGAAGCCCCCGCGGCTGTCGATGTCCAGGCCCCACTTACCGATGAAGCCGGTATAGAAGCCGGCCTGGCGCAGCCGTGCCGGATAGGTGCCTGCGAAGTCGCGCAGCGGCGTGCGGAACGGGTTCGTCTCGCTGACGCCGTGCCGCCGCGCGTACTGGCCGGTGAGGATCGAGGCGCGGCTGACGCAGCAAATGGCGGTGGTCAGAAACGCATTGTTGAAACGGGTGCCGCGGCTGGCGAGGCTGTCCAGATTTGGGGTTTTGAGCAGCGGGTTGCCCGCGCAGCCCATCGCGTCCCACCGCATGTCGTCAGCCAGAATGAAAATGATGTTGGGTGTCGCTTGTTGATCCGTCGCAGCTCCGCTCCCTTGCCGGGCCGGAGCTGCGACGCTAGATCCAAAAAAACTCAACGCCAGTAAGGCCGCTGCCCAGGCAGCGGCGGCTCGTTTGAAAGAAGAGCATCGAAAGTACATTCACCTGTTTCCCAATGGCGCGAGTGTTCTGCATACGCGTCTTGCCTGTAATGTCTTCTTACGGTGCCGTTCGCACGCCGCGACACCCCATGCGATTATCGCGAGGCGAGTATGAGATTGTGGAGCGGAACCGCTCCGACAGGCGGGAAAGATTCATGCTGTTGTAGCAGTTTCCGCCGCGCAGTCCGGCGCCCAGGCCATCCGCGCCCGGCCATGTGTCGCCATTGCCGTCGCCCGCGCCCGTCAGGAGCCCGTCGCCGTGCGTGCCGGTGTACACGCGCCCGCTTGCGTGGCCTACGGAAACGATGCGCTCCCACATGTTCCCTGACATCTCCATGACGCCCCAGTAGGCTGCGCCCGCGCTCTTCCGATTTGAGCGATCAGTGGCGAACAGGCCGCATCGAGTCAAGAAGAAGACGGATTGGTCAATGTTGCAGTTCGCCGTAGCAGGAAGCGCCGTTTCCGTCCCGCTGCCAGCCACGCCAACCACATTGGTGACTTTAATCCACGTCGTGTCTCCCCAGGCCAGTTCGCTCGCAACCGGCGTGGCCGGTCCGCGGCATGCCTTCTCGAACTCCAGTTCAGTCAGGGGCCGCAACCCGGCCCAGTCCAAGTACGCCGTCGTGTCCCCCCAGGAAATATAGTTGCAGGCAAAGTCCGGCGCCAGCGCGCTATACACGTTCGCCGTGTTGGTTATGGTATAGTAAAACTGGCCGTAGGTGGAGGGGGAATAGCGGGTTTGCGCTTGCGTGGGGGTCAGCAGGGTAAGAAAGTCAGCGTACTGACCCTGGCTCACCTCGTATTTCATGCAATAAAACGCCTTGTATCCCTTGGGGAACGCTGCCGGCAGCGACTTGCTGGTCGTGTCGTCAAAATCATCCAGGCGATCAGTATCCTGGCCGGTCTTGTTGTTGTTTCCCAGGCTGCCCAGGGCGCCGCCGCCCAAGGTCAGCGCATCCTCCGAGGTGATCAGCAGCGCGTTCGTGAACTGACCGTTCTCGAACTGTGCGGCAAGGCTCGTCGCTGAGCCGTCGCCCGCGTAGTAGCTGCCCTGCGGCACATACACCATTTCGACGGCCTGTACGCTGACGTCCACGGGATCTGTCCGGGCGAGGCCGTCCTGCTTGTAGTTCCAGCGCAGTTTCACGGTGTTGGTCCACGAGCCTCCCCCTTCTGCGGAGCGGTACAGGAAGACGCCCATGCCCTTGCTGCCGGTGAGTCCCACATCGAGCGCCGCGCCGGCGGGCACCGTATAGTCCGACCGGTTGGTGCTCAGCGAAGCGTGCTGCCAAGCTCCGCCGGGCGAGACGCGGAACTTGACGAACACCCAGGCCGCATCCCAGTTGGTGACCGTTGTGGAACCTTCCGTCCGTGACGCCCGCCACGAGTTGTCCCAGCTCACAGAGCACTGCACGTGCGTGTAGCCGGTGTCGCTGTCTGTCAGCGAGATGTTCGTGACGCAGACGTTGTTGGCCAGGCCCACCGGGGCCGTCGCCGCTAGGCCGGCCAGCAAAAGAACCATTACTTTCTGAAGCCTACTTTGCATGACAAACTCCTTTTCTATTCCGTGTGAATCGCTGTTCTACTGTAAGAGGATCAGGGAGCCTCTTTGAGGTCCGGGCGGGATCGTCGCACTCCCCAGAAGCAGCCGCGAATAGCCGTCGTAACCGCCGCCCATGAAAATCCAGTCCGTCGGCGACGCCGGGAGCGTCACAGCCGTCGCGGTCTGCCGCGCGTAGCCGTCGTAGCTGCCGCCTTTGAACAGGCTGGCGGGTTGCGCCGCGTGGGCTGCAATAACGCCGAGCAACGTCATGACAACTGTAGTACCCAACTCTCTTATTTCCAGCTTCATGGTAAATGACTCCTTTTCTCCACTGTTTTCTTACGGCGCGCTCCTCACGCAACGCCAGCCGCGACCGAAGGGGTCATCACTGTCCGACATAGAGGTGGCAAGATATCGATTTGAAATACATCTTTGCAAACCGCCAGCCCGCCAATTCCCCGCGTGGTACCCGGCGCCCAAACCGGCAGACGTGGGCCAGTCGGTATTGCCCGTTGCAGAACCGTCAGCCGCCAATGTGCCGTCTCCATGGCTGCCCGTGAACGCCCGCCCCTGAGTGTTGCCGACCGAAACCGCTCGCTCCCATACGTTTCCGCTGACATCAAGAATGCCCCAGTAGGTTGCACCGGAAGAGACCCGTCCTGAAGAAGCGGTGGCAAAGATCCCACAGCGTACAGGCCCAAAGAAATTGTTATTGTTAAAATTGATGTTGGCATTTGACGGCACAGCGGTCTCCGACCCGCTACCGTCTACGCCGGACACGCTCGCGATGTCAACAGCAGAGGCCAAACTCCCCCACGCATGTTCATTGACCACAGGTGTCAATGGCCCTCGGCATGCTTTTTCGAACTCCAATTCTGACATCGGCCTGAGTCCAGCCCAGTCGGTATACGCCGCGTTATCTGCCCAGAGAAGCCAGTTGCACGCCCAGTCCGGAGCAGTGGCAACATAAACGCCCGTCATGTTGGTGATAGAGTAACGGTTCTTGTTATAATTCGATGCCACGTAATGCGCTCCCGCCTGCGTGCTGCTCAGCTGATTCAAGAAGTTGGCGTACTGGCCCTGGCTGAGTTCGTGCTTCATGCAGTAAAACGGGTTGTATCCCTTGGGGAACGCGGCCGGCAGAGTCTGCGTCGCGATATCGTTGAAGTCGTCCGCCGGATTCGAGCCCGTGTACATGCCGTTTGTATTGTTGTTCCCCAGACTGCCTGCGCCGCCGCCACCTAATGCAATGGAATAGTTGTCGTTCGTAACAAGGAATGGTGTTCCGCTGATTCCAGCCTCAAACTGACCTAACGCCGTCCCTCCATCGCCGGCATAGAAATTACCCTTGGGCACGTACACCATTTCAATGGCGTGCACGCTGACATCCAGCTTGTCGGCCTTGTCGGCGATCGTCACCCCGTCCTGCGTGTAGTTCCAGCGCAGTTTCACCGTATTGGTCCACGTGCCGTCCCCTGCCGCAGATCGGTACAGGAAGACGCCCGCACCCTTGCTGCCGGTCAAGCCCACATCGAGCGCCGCACCGGCGGGCACCACATGGTCCGCCGCGCTGGCGCTCAGCGACGCATGACGCCAGGGCGCGTTGTTGGTCGCCACGCGAAACTTGACGAACACCCAGGCCGCGTCCCAGTTGGTGAGCGTGGTCGAGCCTTCGGTCCAGGACGCCTTCCACGAGTTGTCCCAGCTCACGTCGCACTGGATGTACGTGTAGGTCGTGCCGCTGTCGGTCACGGAAACGTTGGTGACGCAGATGTTGTTCGCCCAGCCCACCGTGGCTACGGCCACCAGCCCGGCCATTGCGAATGCCTTTAGCCCCTGCCGCTTACTTTGCATGACATGCTCCTTTTCCTGTTTCGTGTGAAGTCGCGCTTAATGAAGTAGGATCACAGTGCCCCTGACAGGCCCGGGCGGAATCGCCGCACCTCCCAGGGCCAGTTGAGAATATCCGTCATATCTGCCACCCATAAACATCCAATCCTCTGGTGACGCCGGAAGCGTCACAGCGGTCGCGGTCTGCCGCGAGTAACCGTCGTAACTGCCGCCCTTGAACAGGCTGGCAGGCTGTGCCGCTTCGGCCGTGAAAGCGGCGAACAGCGTCATGAAAACAGCAGCAGCCATGCGACTTACTCTTCGCCTCATGATCCCGACTCCTTCCTGTTACACAAACACGTCGCTTGCACGCCAAATAACAAAGCTGTAACCCACATAGGCATCAGCTCACTCATTCAAGAAACACAAGCATTCAACCATGTAAACAGCATACTCCGAACGGGCCAGATGCAACATGGAAAAAACGACAAAAGACATGCGAAAATCGCCAGACGTGCACTCCCTTTTTCTGCTCATCTGAGCGAGAAAAGAGTCCCGTCGCCGGCATAGCCATCGCCGTTCACGTCCTCAACCCCCGGCGTGTCGATGCTGTTTTCCCCGCCCCGCTGCGAGGTGTCATTCACGTCATCGCCCCAGTTGGTGCGGCTCGAGTAGTCCATGCGCCAGGTGCTGGCGCCGGTCACGGTCACCCGGTTGCCGTGTTTGAAGGGGTGTTCGGTCAGGCGTGCATTGGCCGGGTATCCGGTGTTGTTGAGGTCCTCGGTGCCGACTGCCTTCGCCAGGCGGTACTGCTCCACGGCCGCACCCGGCACGGCCTTCATCAGATGGATATAGCTCTCGCCTTGCGGAAGATCGTTCACCCGGCCGTCTCCGGCGAAGTAATTCGTCGCGTTCATGCGTCGCTGGTGGTGCTGAAACTCGATGTTGTCGAGCGCGGTAAAGTCATACGAGAGCACGCGGCCAAAGTTTGCGTCGTTAGCCGTCGAAAGGTTCAGGCGAAGCCAGGCGTCCGGATCTTGGCCGATGAGTGTGTCCGACCAGAGCCGCCCGGCTACGTCCCACCAAGGATGGGGGTAGTTCGATACCGTGCTCACGAGGTAGGCGTCGGTGCTGATCAGCTTGACTTTCCGATAGGGACTGTCGGTTCGTCCCAGCCCGATCAAATTCAGGCGGCTCGCAGCCGTGTCCATAAAACCGATTACACTGGTATGACAGGCACTTTCAAACGAAGAAGACGGCCTACCTGATTCCTGACTTTGCATTTACGATTTGTTGGACAAAGTCTCTGACGGACGATGTGAAGGTGAAGTATTCCGAGTCCGGGAGCATCCGCGAGGGGGCTTGTACCCAGCTTTGCACAACATACTCGTCCGGCTTGCCTCCGGAGGAAGCATAACGATACCCCTGGCTCATGACGCCGACATACCAGGTCTTGTCGTCCGCCATTTCAAGCCGCTGCATCCATCCGTAGTTGGCGGCCCAGTAGATCTTGCTGAAGGGGATGTGCCTTGAGCGGCAATACTTCTCGATTTCGAGCACCTCACTCCATCTGCCCTTGTCCCTGACGTCGAAATTCGTCCAGTCCACGTCGAGCCGATAGAAATCCAGCCCTCGCACGCCCATATCCTTCAATTTACGCTGCAAGGCGTCAATCCACCACAGGTGATCTTTTAATGGGATACAGGGATAGGCCTCAATGTCGCCAATCTTGACATCAGGGTAGTCGGCCCGAACGGTCGCCATGAACTTGGCCGTTTCTTCAACGGCATATTCGTCCGATTTGACAATTCCTTTCAATTCTTTCAAATGCACTCGCACGGCGACAAGCGGCTCGTCCATGCCGATGACGGCGATTTTTCCGCCCAGTCGCTCAAAGCGTTTCCACATCGGCTTTTGCTGCTTCAGGGTTTCTTCGGCCGTAACGCCCCATTCCTTGATGGCACCCACCTCGAGTTCCAAATCCAGCCCCCAGGCCTTGAGCTGAGGGAGCCATGTGCCGAGCTGCCCGTCCGTGTAATTCTTGTGGAGAACATGATCGGCAACAATAAAGACGTTGATCAGCGCGCGCGTTTCCCTCCACGCGTCCGGAGCCTCAAAAAAGGCTGGAAGATCGTGTGCGCCGGGAGGCCCCATTGCCACCCGTGGAGAGGAAGCAGACTTCCGCTCCTGGCCGCTACTCCAGTGGGCGAAAGTTGCAGGAATCGCAAGGAACAGTATCCTTGCCGACAGGGAGGAGAAAAGGCGGTTCTTTACAGGCCTTGCGTTCATCTTGCTAGACCGACCCCATCGCCTTTTGCCCGGCGGCCTCGCGCCGCTTGTCGAGCCAGCCGTAGATCGTCAGGTCGCGGCGCGGTGCGTCGGTATGGAAGAAGAGGCTGGCGACGTAGCCCACGCCGAACAGGACCAGATGGCTGTAGACGCCGAGCATCAGCTCGTGGTGGCGGTAGTTCCAGGCACCGAGGTCGAGGAAGAGGTGCTTCTCTCCGCCGCTGGTGTAGCTGTTCGAGGTCAGGAACGCCCACGCCGTGAAACAGATGCAGGCGATGATGCCCGTCAGCACGCCCTGACGGTTGGCGCGCGTCGTGAAGAAGGCCAGCGCAAACAGCCCCGCGATGCCGCCCGAGAAGATCGCGTAGCACTTGAACACGATGGCGAGCACGCTCTTGCCTTCGGCCTTGACGTAGAGAAACGCGATCGCCATGGCCAGCGCGCCGCTCGCGCACACAATCAGCTTGCCCATGCGCAGGCGCTGCTTGTCCGTACACTGCGGTTTGAAGCGCCTGTAAAAGTCCTCCACGCCGATCGCCGCCAGGCAGTTCAGGTCCGACGCCAGGGTGGACATCGCCGCCGCCAGCAGGGCCGAGAGCACCAGGCCGATCACGCCGACCGGCAGCTGGGTCACGATAAAGTGGGGGAAGACCGACTCGGGCCGCTTCAGCGCCTCGGGGGGCAGCGGCAGCTGGGTGATCTGGTAGAACGACCACAGGCAGGTGCCGATGAAGAAAAACATCATCCACGTGGGCACGCACAGCAGCGGCCCGAGCAGCGCGGCCCGGATGGCTTTCTTGTCGGTGTCCACGAGCAGGAAGCGCTGCACGATCGTCTGGTCGGTCGTGTATTTCTGCAGCGCGTAAAAAAGCCCGTTCGCCGCCACCACGGCCACCGTCGCCCGGGTGAAGTCCCAGTCGAAGCTGCCGAGGCTCATCTTGCCGTTCTGCCAGGCCAGACTCACGACGGCCGCAGGCCCCCCCTCCGGCTTGAACAGAAGGATCGCAACAACAACGGCGCCGCCCAGAAGGAAGAGGAAGCCCTGGACCACGTCGGTCCAGACGACCGCCTCGATGCCGCCGAACCACGTGTAGAAAATCGTGCAGACGCCCACCAGCACAATGACCTGGTAGGTGTTTATGCCCGTCATGTTGGACAGCGCCAGGGCGAGCAGATAAAAGACCGTGCCCATCTTGGTGAAGTGGTTGAAGGAGAATTCGACGGAGGTGTAGAGCCGCGCGAAATAGCCGAAACGCCGTTCGAAATACTCGTAGGCGCTCAAACCGATCACGCGCCGGAAGAGCGGCACGATGACCCACACCAGGCTGAGCAGCACCACCGGCACCATCAGGCCCTGCACCAGCAGGCCCCAGTTCGACTTGTAGCCTTCGCCGGGATAGGCCAGGAAGGTCACGCTGCTGATGAGCGTGGCCAGCGTCGACATGCCGACGGCCCACACGGGGATGGAGCGTCCACCCGCAAAGTAGTGGTCGGTGGACGTTTGGCGCTTCGAGAAGAAATAGCCAATGGCGGCCATCGCGATGAAATAGCCCGCGACGACGAGCCAGTCAATGAGAGAGAGTCCTTGGTGATGCATATATGCGCGTTCCTTTCCGCTAGCGCGGGGTGATGTTCCGAGAGGTTATTTCATCCAGTCCGGCAGGCCAGGGATAGCTGCCGGGCTTGAGCGTCAGCAGCGGCGCGCTGCCTGCGGCCGCACGCATCTGTACGACGCCCGGCGCCAGTTCCCCGCAGACGGCGAAGGCGTGCCAATCCATCCGGCGCACGATGGCCGACGCCGTGGCGCCGCCTTCGAGCAGCAGTTCGTCCACTTTGCAGGCGGCAAGCACACGGGACACGACGTCAGCCACTATTTCGGTCAGCCGTTGCGGGCGGGAGGGATCAAGGGCAATGGGCTGGCAAAGGGCGATGACGGCGCGTTGTTGTGTCTGGAGCGCCCGCACGATATCGGCGCACCAGGATTCCAGCGCCTGCGCTTCTGTGTGCGGCAACGCAAAAACCGCGTCCGGCATCGCGCACACGGGTGCGCCGTCGCGCTGCGCCTGCGCCACCGCCTGACGGCCCGGCGCCGAGGCGCTGCCACACACGGCCAACACGCGGCCGCCGCCGGGCTCGCATCGGGGCAGGGGGACGGGAATCAGGCCGGCGTGCTCCAGAAAGGCCTGAAAGAAATCCGCCCCGCCGGCGGGCAGCGTCTGTCCGTCGAGCCGCGCCGCCCATGCGGCCACGTCGTCCGCGTGCTCCGCGCCGCCAAAAAGGATGCCGCGCTCCGGCATCGCCTCGCCGGGCTCGATGACCTGTGTGGGTGTCAGCGATGAGCGTCCGAGCAGATCCAGCACCTGCGCCGTGTGGCACGGATACTCGGGATCGAGGGCGAACGCCGTCTGGTCAAGCGCTACGCCGTCGATCGCATAGCGGCCCGCACGGACGGTGCGGCCTCGCGACGGGTTCTGCGGCACCAGCAGCACGCGTGTTTTTCCGAGCGCAGCCATTGCCGCCTCGAGTTCGGCCAGCAGGGGCCCGCGCAGGACCGAATCGGTTTTTTTAAAGAAGAGGGGCCTTGTTGCACCGGCGGCACCGGCAGGAAGGAGGTCTTGCCTCACGCGTTCGGCCGCGTCCGCCGGCGCCAACGAACGGGAGTCCGTGTCCGCCACGGTCAGCCCGTCACCGCACGGCCCGGCCGGCTCCCGCACCAAACGCGTGGCCAGCCCGTAGCGGAGCCCGATGCCGGCGATCTCCGCCGCGCCCGTCAAGTCATCGGCAAGCACGCAGACTCTCATGAGGTTTTTGTCCGGTTCGCTGCCAGCCGCGAAGCGTATTCGATGGCGCACACGAGGCTGGCTTCGCTCGCCGTGCCTTTACCCGCTTGGTCAAACGCCGTGCCATGGTCCACCGAGACGCGGATGATGGGAAGCCCCAGTGTGATGTTGATGCCGGTCACGCTGGTCCACGTTTTCTGTGCGGCGTCATAGTGGAAGCCGAGGAGCTTGACCGGGATGTGGCCCTGGTCGTGATACATCGCCACGCAGATGTCGTAAGCGCCGCCCGCCGCTTTTGAAAAGAACGTGTCAGGCGGCACAGGCCCCTCCACGTCAATGCCTTGGGCTCGGGCATCGGCAATCGAGGGAATGATCTGTTCACGCTCCTCCGAGCCAAAGAGCCCGCCGTCGCTCGCGTGCGGGTTTAGCGCGGCAACGCCCACTTTCGGGTGTGCGATACCTAACTGCAGGCAGGCCTGGTTGGCCAGCCCGATCACTTTGAGCACACGCTCGCGTGTGACGCAATCGCACGCCTGACGAAGCGAGACGTGCGTGGAGACGTGAACGACGCGAAGGTTCCCCTCGGCCAGCATCATCGTGAAGTCCGGCGTCCGGGTGAAGTGCGCGAAGATTTCCGTGTGGCCCGGGAACGGGTGTCCCGCCAGATGCAACGCCTCTTTGTTGATGGGGCCGGTGACGACGGCGTCGATCCTCCCGGCCAGAGCGAGGTCGATCGCCGTTTTCACCGCTTCAAAGGCGGCGTTTCCGGCCATCGCTGAGACCTGCCCCATCTGCAGCGTATCGAGCGCGACGTTCTTGAGGTCGTAGACTTCAAGGGTTTCGGGTTGGTTCACTGCGTCTTCGACACAGTCGAGCGTGCGGAGCTGCAGCTTCGACCCGATCCGCTGGGCGGCCTGGGCGATCACTCCTGCGTCGCCGATGATGACGGGCCTGCATTCTTGCCGAATGCTGGCGTGGGTTAGCGCCTTGACTGCGATTTCCGGGCCGATGCCCGAGGGATCGCCCATCGTAATGCCGAGGGCGGGAAGTTCTTTCATAGCCCCTCCTGGGCAGACAGGGTGCGCAGCGGCGGCAGCACGGTCGGCCCGCACAAGCCTTCCTCCGCCATGAGCGCCTTGAGGGCAGCTAAGGATTCGCCTAATGAACGTCCCTTCTGATATCGGGCACCAGTGGCGGAGGAGTGAGCGTTCTGTTGCGAGACCTCCTCCCAGTTGCCTTGCAGCGCCGCCGTCCACATGGCCTGATAGACCCCGGGAACAAGGTTGCCAGAACTGGGCACGACCCCGTCAGCGCCGAGCCTCAGCGCCACGCCAAATAAGGCGCCGCAGCCGCACAAGACCGAAAAGTTTTCCCGTCCGCCCATCCGCAGCAGCAGTTCCTTCAGATGTGGCTCCTCAGCTCCAGAATCTTTGATGCCCTCGATGTTGGGGTGATGGCTGAGGCGTTCTACGAGGGCTAGCGGAAGCGAAACGTGGGTCGTTTTCGGAATGTTGTAGAGCAGCAGGGGCAAGTCAATGGCTTCTGCCAGGCTCACGAAGTAAGCCTCGAGGTCCTTTTCGGAGGGCGGGTAGTAGCAAGGCGGATGTGCCACAGCAGCATGGACGCCCATTTGTTCATAACGCTTTGCGGCTTCGACGGACTCTTGGAGGCAGTTGCTGGAAATCCCCGTATAAACCTGAGACTGTCCTGCGACGGCATGAACCGTGGCGTGGACGAGTTTCATCTTTTCCGTCGCTGTGATGGAGGCGGCTTCGCCCGTGGTGCCCAGCACGAAAATGCCGTGAACTCCTGCCGCCACGAGACGCTCTACGATGCGTTGAACGGCCGGTTCGTCAATGTTCCCGCAGCCCGTGAAGGGGCTGACCATGGGTACGATGACTCCGCAGTGTTTCTTCTTTGCTTTCACAAAAAGGCCTTTCGGTAAATGGCCACCGCATCCTCCTCGGTGACGTGACGTACGTTGCGCTCCAGCAGGCGCGTGATTTTCATCGCTCCTCTGGCCAAGCGAGGGACGGCGCTTTCAGGCACGCCGAGTTCCGACAGACTCCGGGGAATCTGGCAATGCCGTGATAGTTCGCAGACGAGCGATAGCGCGCAATGGGCCGTTTCGAGTGCGCTTCCGGATGGTACTGCGCCCAAGGCAAGCGCAACTTGCGCGTAGCTTTCCGGCGCGGCAGACAGGTTAAATTCCAGCACGTGCGGCAGCAACACCGCGTTCGCCACTCCGTGCGCCACATGGAACTCACTGCCCAACGGATAGGCCAAAGCATGGACTGCGCCGGTGTTCACCGGGCCGAGGCAGAGTCCGCCATAGAGGCTGCCGAGCGCCATTCGCGCGCGCGCGTCGAGGTCATCG
The DNA here is from genome assembly GCA_964390795.1 of uncultured Lentisphaeraceae bacterium. Classification (GTDB taxonomy): domain Bacteria; phylum Verrucomicrobiota; class Kiritimatiellia; order RFP12; family UBA1067; genus CAYMLQ01. The sequence goes on along the minus strand of CAYMLQ010000032.1, from coordinate 5,803 downwards.
CCGCAATCGAACGCCCGCCGCAGGCTGCCCGCAATCAGCCGGATACCCTCCAGCGCATAGTGGTCGATCACCGGATGGGAAAAACGGTTCGCGTAGGCCTCGATGCAATGAGTCAGAGCGTCCAGACCCGTTGAAGCCGTCACCGCCGGCGGCAGGGTTCGGGTCAGCAGCGGGTCCACGCAGGTTACATCCGGCACGAGATGCGGGCTAATGACGCCCCTCTTCTCGTGCTCACTTTCGTCCAGCAGAATGGCATTAGGAGACACCTCGCTACCGGTGCCGGCCGTCGTCGGGAGACAGACCAGAAAAGTGGAGCGTCCGGCGAGTTTGCCGATGCCGAACACCTCATGGATGTCTTGCGGGTTATCGAGCATCGCCGCCACAAGTTTAGCTACGTCAAGCGCGCTGCCGCCGCCGAACCCGATGACCGCATCGGCGTTCATCGCTTGTGCGGCCTTCAGTGCCGCCTGAAAATCGGTGACTGTGGGCTCCCGGTTCACGCCCTCCCACACGCTGACCTCAAGACCCCTTTGCCGCAGGCTTTGGGCCCACGGTTCCGCCAGCGGAAGAACCGGCCGCGAGGTGATGACAAACACCCGACATCGCTGCCCCGCCGCGAGATCATCTGCCAATCGAACCGCACTACCCTTGCCGAAGGCCAGTGTTTTGGGCAGATGCAGCGTGAGGATGTCGCCAAGCCTCTCCATGTTTCTTTCCATAGTGGGAAGAGTACTCGAATCACGCTCGACACAACATAGAAAAAACGACAAAAGACTTGCGAAAAACGCCAGCGTCCTAAGCCTTCAAGTCACGGCGGAACTGGCTGGGGCTCATCCCAGTACCCGTGCGGAAGAAATGGCTGAAATAGAACTCGCTAGAGAAGTGGAGTTGTTCTGCGACCTGTTTGACCGAAAGCCGCTTGTCGCAAAGCAGCACCCGCGCTCGGTCCAGACGGCTCCTTTGCAGAAACTCGTGGATGCCTTCATGCTGAACCCCTTTGAAGAGTGCGCGCAACCCGGAAATGCTGACCGCCGCCATTTCGGCCAGTTCGCCCACTTTCCAATCGCGGGCGGGCTCGGCCAACACGGCGTCGACGACACGCCTCACGGCTGGGGGCGTTTCTGTTATCGGCACGGCCAAGACACCGCGCGTCTCCAGCAAGTGCCCCATCATGTTCGTCAGCGCCAAATGTACCTGCCACTCATAGCCAGCCGGCCGTTTCGCCACTAGCCGCTGGAGCTTAAGGCAGGCTTTGCGTAGGAACTCGATTCCTTCAGGCTCTGTGAAGTGAAACTCGTTGGTGCCTCCCAGAACCTCACGCCATGCCTCCAGATTCGGACCGTACAGGCGGATGCCCGTGCAGACCAAACGCACGCCCGGGGTCGGCACGTAGGCGCGCTGCTGGCTCATGTCTACCCACCAGCACAGTGGACCCGGTTTCAGCGCGACGCTTACACCGGAAACTTCGAGTGTTCCGCAACCTGACTTGACCCAGAACAGATGCGCCCCCGGTTTTTCAAAACCTTTGTGGTGGTCAGGCTCATCACGCGACACCGTGCCGACGGAGAGCAAGTGCCACAACAGGCGACGCGCGGTTCGCGACGGGTCAACGAACTGTAGCCGGTCGAATGAATTACTCATGCGCTGAATGCCTTCATTGGGTTGCGTACACAGGTCAAAAAACCATCAAAAGGTGTTGAAAGCGTACCACCGCAGGGGGGTGAAAGGAAAGCGGAGAAGTGAGAGAGTGCATTACTGCACGCGGTAGAAGCGTTTCGGCGCTGAAGCCGGAAGACTGCCGGTAAGCGTCCCGTCATCGATCCACTGGCCGAGCAAGTTGGTGGCCACGCTTGGCGGACCGGCATCGTACCACTGCACGAGGTCGGGGCTGTACCGGATCTGATAACTCGCACCCACCTGCGCCGAAAACGACACCCGCGCCCGGCCGTCGCTCAACGGTGTGAACGCGCAAATTTCCGGGGTCGGGGCCGCGCCCGGCAGCGCGTTCAGGTAGTCGTGCCAGCGCTGGAATTCAGCCGTGTAGTTGGCGAAGTCCACGTCTGCCTGGTAGTGCTCGTAGTAGCGGCACTGGAAGGCGGTGAAGCCATAGTCCATGCCGTCTTCGGGCGAGCCGTTGAGATCGTTGTCGACATGGTCGGAGCTGAAAGGGCGGGACCACGAGCCGAGCACCTGATAGCCGACAAAGGCGCTGTTCTGCGAGAGATAAAGCGGTGCGGTATAGCTGGTGTTGGGCAGCCCGGTCCACGGGTCGGCTTCGGCGGCGGGCCGGTTCGCGGCGAGGTTCTCCATCCAGAAGCCGATGCGCGGACGGGCGACGCCGTCATGCTGCGCGAGGATGGCCTGCCGCAAAACCTCCCAGGGTGCCGGGTTGGCGGTCGCGTCGGTGTAGGTCCAGAAGCCGATCTGCACGGGCACGTTCGGGAAGTTGTCCGTGGCATTGGCCAGGTGCGTGAGCACGCCGTTCTGCATGAGCGTGCGCGTGTAGCCGGGAAGGTTGCGGATCTTGATCTCGTCAGGGTCGCGGATGCCGCTTTTGAGGCCGGGTATCCAAGGGTCGAAAGCCGCGAGCCGCGGGTGGTTGCGGAGCTGCACGCCGTCCACCTCGTAAGAGCCCAGCGCGGCGAGCAGCAGGCGGTAGCGCTCCTGCGCGACGGGATCCCATGGCAGCGGCCGTGTCACGCTCGGCGAGCCCGCGGTGTAGGTGACGACACCGGGCAACGAATTCAGCCACGCGGGCAGCACGCCGCTCGCGAGCAGCAGGGAGAGTTTCTGGTTCGCTGGCAGCTTGGCGAAAATGTTGCTGATGATGGTGAAGTCGAATGCGCCGTCGGTCGGCTCCAGCGTGGCCCATTCGGTGCGCAGAACGTAGCCGTCCACGAACGGCTTGTTGCGGACATTGCCGTCGCGCATGGGGACGCCGTTGATGACCGTGCCGGCCGTGCTGTCCAGCACGTAGATGCCGCGCGGCTGCCTGATGGCGTTGTTCGACGAGGCGGCATCAAACACGCCGAAAACGAACTCGCTCTGGGCCGAGGCGCCGTACGCATCGCCGACTCTCAGCCGGATAACCGCCGTGCCGAGCCGTCCTGTGACGGGCGTGATTTGCGCCGAGCGGCTCGCCCCGCTGTTCACGAGAGCGATGTTCGCGTTCGGCACAAGGTTCGTGTTCGAGGATGTCGCCGTAACGCTCAGCGCCCCCGCTGCCGTCTCGGCGTCACCGACGGTGAAACCGACCGCCGGGGGTGTCTGGCCGGGGCTCGCGATCTGATAGCCCGGCAAACCGGTCAGCGTCGGTGCCGTGTTCGGCTCGGTGACAGTGATGGTGAAGGTGCTGCTTGTGGAGAGCGCCTCGGCGTCCTTGACCGTGAGCGTGATTGTCGCCGCGCCGGTGCGCCCGCTGACGGGCGTCACCTTGATGGTCCGCTGCGCGTTCGAACCGCCCAGCGCGAGGTTCGCGGCGTTGGTCGGCACCAGCGTCGTGTTGCCTGACGAAGCGGAGACGGTCAGCGCGGTGAACGTCGTTTCGGTGTCTCCGATGGTGAGATAGAGCGTCGGCGTGGACGTGTCTTGCGCGATCACCTGGTCCGGCACATCGCTGATCAGCGGCGCGACGGCGTGCGCGTAGAGCGCGAAAGCAAGTATGGAGGCGAATCCGACATGCAAGGGTTTCATTGGCCTAGCCCTTATCGTCAAAACGCAGGTGTTATTACCAAGTTTGAGTGGCCGACTCGATGGTGACGGCCAAGGTGGCACGCAGCCAACTGAACGCTGCTTTCATGACATCGAAATCAGGGCCGGACGTCACGAACCTCGCCTTTCCCTTAATCAAGAAACCGGCACCCGCTCCATGCAGGCCCTCGACCTTGCTGCTCCCCAACGTAATCAACACGTCCGGATTGTGGGCAATGTTGGCCTCGGTCTTTTGCATATAACCTGCGGGAATGAACAGCCGTCCATCTTGCGACGTTCTGAGGTAGCTATTCCAAGTATTGACCAGATGGGGGCCATCAGGCCCCAAGGTGGCGATAGCGACAATGCCATCCCTTTTCATGATTTCCTGCAGTTTCTCTGGGATCATCGTGTTTTCCTCTATTATTGCGAACGTTTATCATACCTCAAAAATAGCAACCGCTATAACACTCTGGCGGATGCAAACTCTTATTAAACGTTAGCACACATGCTTTGCCGGGTACAAGGTTCGTTCGAAGGTTGGAGATGCCGCAACCCTCACGTTGCGCGTGCTCCGGCACGCGAAGAACGCGCTCGCGAGAATGAGGGCCACGGTCAGAAACCGGCGGCGTCGGAGAGGTGGAATTCGCGGGCGAGGCAGGGCTTTTTGGTTTTGTCGTCGTAGCCGACGGTCAACCAGCTTTTGGTTGTTTTGCCAGCAATGCGGCGAGTTGTGACCGCTCGCTTTCGGACAGTTGCCCGAGTTTGAATGCGAGGTCTTCCACCTTGGCGGATTGTGGAGAAGGCAAGGCGGCTGGCGACTTGCCGCTCATTTGAACATCTACGCGGTGCATGGCTTGGCGCGTATGCTCACGAGTGGGGTTGTAATAATGATCGCGGACGGTCTTTGCTGTTGTATGCCCCGTGCATTTCGTAACTGTTTCGAAGGGTATGCCCTCGTTTAAGGCAAGCACTACGAAAGTGCCACGAAGGTTATGCCAGCCGAGTAGTGACGCGGATAACATACCTGTTCCCCGCGCTTGCCTTGTCGCTTTGAGAAGTGTTTTCAAATCACTTTTCGATGCAATGGAAGCGCCCTTTCTGAAATCAAGCTTCGAAACTTCTTCGGCTTCCCGCAAGTCTTCTGATGTCTGCGGCCGGGATCGGCCGGTCTCGGTCGTAATTTTCCGGTACGACTGACCTTTCGCATAACGGGTCAGAGTGTCCAAAATCCGGTCACGTTTCGCCGTTTCAAAACCTGCGGCTTTCACAGCTTCAGATACTAGGGGAAGCGCGTCAGCAAGGGTGACGCGTTCGGAGTGTACGTCCGTCTGCTTGAGTTGGCTTTTCGAAGCAGTTGCAAAGGCTTTTGCAAACAAAACTTTGCCGCGGTAGGTAATTCCCGTCAGGTTGTGTTCGTACATTTGGGCTGCGTCAGGCCAAACATAAGGGCCGTCTGACTTGTTCGCGAGTGCGGTTTGGAGAACCTCCTGTAATCTCGCAAACATGGGAACTTCGATCTCGACTCCGGTTTTCGATGTCGCGACGCGTATCCAGCCGTGTTTCATGTCCACGGACTGCCAACGCAAGCGGCACACGTCCCCGATGCGCATTCCTGTACACGCGGCGCACACGACCAGTGGGTAGGTGAAGGGGTCTGGTCTGGCTGTCTCGAACAACTCCTCCAATTGATCGAGCGTCAAGGGACGTCTTGCGGCCGTGCCTCCATCGACAGGGCTTCTCGATTTCTTTCTTCGGATCGTCTTGCCTAAAGGGTTTTCAACTCCGATTGGCAGGAAATAGGTGAAAGCTGAGCGCAAGAGCGTCGTGACGTCCTTAACTGTCTTCGCCGTTCTGGTTTTCTTGAGCGCGTTTATGAAGGCGCTGGTATGATCAGGCGTCACTTCGTAGAGGTACGTGCATTTTGCCGCTTGTTCGAAATCGTGGAAGATATGATCGCACCATGCCAGCCATGCTTTACCCGGAGCAGTCTCGCGGCTTAGATTTCGCCATTTATCTGGCAGCTCGGTCAACTTGACGTAGACGGGGTCGCGTCCGGTCTTATCCTTAATCAGCCGCTGCATCAGGTGTTCGGCGCGGCCCTTGGTATTGG
>CAYMLQ010000031.1:0-30332 GCA_964390795.1 uncultured Lentisphaeraceae bacterium | reverse complement strand
CCACCGACCCCTTGCATGTCAAGCAAGTGCTCTAACCAACTGAGCTAATCCCCCGACGTTCAGAAAACGGTGCGTACTTTATTAAATGCGTGCGCGCTTGTCAACCGCCCTTTTGACGAAAACAGCAATCGGTTGGTGACGGGGGATGTGTGAGGATCGTGCCATTCTGTTGATCAAGGTGTCGCAAGATAGGGAGAACGGGCGTCCTCGCCCGTTGAAACGACGGTTGTGTTCGATCCGGAGTCTGTCGAACCACAGTTGGACGCGCGGCCGTCTTTCAGAACCATTCGCACAACGGGCGGGGACGCCCGTTCTCCATGCCGCTTCCCACACGATACGCGCTTCCATCGCCCCCCCGTCACCAACTGATTACGTTTCGGCTCACAAAAGTCCTTGAAAAACGCAGGCCCGTTCCCGTATCTTATCGCCCATGAACATTCTTGTAATAGGCGGCGGCGGCCGGGAGCACGCGATCGTCTGGAAGCTCGCCCAAGACTCCTGCCTTCCCACTTTGTTTTGCGCGCCCGGCAACGCCGGCACCGCCACCCTCGCACAGAACCTGCCCATCGCGGCAGACGATGTTCCCGGTCTTCTCGCGTGGGCCATGTCGCACCGTCCCGACCTGACCGTCGTGGGCCCCGAAGTGCCGCTCTGCCTCGGCGTCACCGACGCCTTTACCGCCGAGGGCCTGCGCGTCTTCGGCCCCTGCCAGGCCGCCGCGCGCATGGAGGGCAGCAAGCTGTTCTCGAAGGAGATCATGGCAGCGGCCGGCGTGCCCACCGCGCGTTCGCTATCGTTTGGCGATGCCGCCGAGGCCGTTGACGCGCTCGCCGACTTCAACCTGCCGGTTGTCATCAAGGCCGACGGACTCGCCGCAGGCAAGGGCGTCGTCATCGCCCAGAAGCATGAGGAGGCGGTTGCCGCCATCCGTTCCATGCTGGTCGACGCCATATTCGGGGCAGCCGGCTCACGGGTGCTGATCGAAGAGTTTCTCGACGGCGAGGAGGCCTCCATTCTCGCGCTGGTCGACGGCGAACACGCCGTGATCCTGCCCTCCTCGCAAGACCACAAGCGCGTGTTCGACAACGACGAGGGCCCGAACACCGGCGGCATGGGCGCCTACTCGCCCGCGCCGGTGGTCACGCCCGACCTGCTGCCGGTCATCATGGACACCGTGATCCTGCCGGTCGTGCGCGAGCTGAAGCGGCGCGGCATCGTCTACAAGGGTGTGCTGTACGCCGGCCTGATGATCGGGCCGCGCGGCCTCAACGTGCTGGAGTTCAATGCGCGCTTCGGCGACCCGGAAACCGAGGCCGTCCTGCCGCGCCTCACGGGCGACCTGATTCCCGCCCTTCAGGCGTGCATCGACGGCACGCTGAGCGATGCGCTGATCAGTGTCAGCCCAGACGTCGCCGCCACCGTCATCATGGCTGCGGGCGGCTACCCCGGCCCCTACGCGAAGGGTACGCCGATCCACGGCCTCGCCGAGGCGGCCCACGTGCCCCACAGCATGGTCTTTCATGCGGGCACCTCGCTGAAGGACGGGCAGGTGGTTACGGCCGGAGGTCGCGTGCTGGCCGTAACGGCGCTGGGAGCCGACCTGAAAACAGCCGTGGGGCGGGCCTACGAGGCGGCCGCGAAGATCCGCTTCGAGGGCGCGCACTACCGCACCGACATCGCCCACCGCGCCTTCAACCGCTAACCCGCCCGCTCTGACCACTGACTTCTGACCTCTTTCTTCTGACTTCGTACAAAAGGAACCACTAATGTCCATACCTCTCGTCGGCATCGTTATGGGAAGCGACTCGGACTGGCTGCTCGTGCAGAAAGCGGCCGAGACGCTGAAAGCGTTTGGCGTGGCTTTCGAAGTGCGCGTCATCTCGGCGCACAGAACGCCGGATCTCGCGTTCGGCTACGCAGGCAGCGCCGAAGCCCGCGGCCTGAAAGTGATCATCGCGGCGGCGGGCGGCGCAGCCCATCTCGGCGGCGTGCTTGCAGCGCACACGGTTCTGCCCGTGATCGGCATTCCCGTGGCGGGCGGCGCGCTGAACGGACTCGACGCGCTCTACGCCACGCTACAGATGCCGGCGGGCATCCCCGTGGCGACAGTGACGCTCGGCAGCGCGGGCCCGATCAACGCCGCGCTTCTCGCGATCCAGATTCTCGGCACTGCCGACGCGGACCTGCGCGCGAAATTCCACGCCTACAAAGAAGAGCTGAAGAAAAAGGTCGATGACGGCAACGCAAAGGTCAACGCCACGCTGTAGGTGACACGGGCGGGACGCCCGTGCCACGGGGAGAGACCACGGGCGGGACGCCCGTGCCACAGCCTCACAGCCCGTTCAGCAGGTCGCGGATCATGCGTTCGCGCGCTTCGACCGATTCGCAGAGGCGGAACTGTACGCGCGCCCGGTTGAGGTTCTGTTCGGGGTGGCGGATCTTGAAGTAAACGCTGCCCGCGAGATAGTCCTGGAAGAAGCGCAGACCGAGTTCGAAGGTGATCAGCCGAATCGAGTCGTACAGATACCGGCGGTCCGCATCCGTCAGAAAGGCGCGGGCATGCGCCATGTACCCCTTGCAGAAGGCGGCGCACAGATCCAGATCAAAGATCACCTTGCTGAGGTTCTGCTCGTCCTCGCCCGCGTGGTTACAGATGGAGCGCAAAGCGTCGCCGAAATCGTAATGGATCAGGCCCGGGCTCACGGTGTCGAGATCGATCATCGCCGTGCCCTTGCCCGTATAGTCATCGATCATGATGTTGTTGACCTTCGGGTCGCCGTGCATCATCCGCAGCGTGATTTCGCCTGACTGCAGCGCGGTCTGAAGCGTTGAGGCAAAACCGCGCCGCTCCTCGACGAACATCGCCATGCGGCGAGCCTCCATCGACGCGTTCAGCCGCTCCTTCGCCAGCGGCACGCTCAGCAGCGTCGCGTCATATTTGGCCAGATACCCCGGCGTGATGTGAAACCCCGGCAGCGGATCGACCATTTTTTTGGGATCGAGATCCGATACCAGCCAATGAAAATGCCCCAGCACCGCTCCGCACTCCATCGCATGCTCTGCGCCCTGCGCCTCCTCAAACGCCGTCGCCGAGGAGATTTTAGTGATCACACGCCAGATGTCATTGGCATCGTCGACAAAGAAGTCTTTGTTGTCGCGCGTCTGCACGATCCGCGGCATCTGCCAGACGCGATCGGCCGTATCCGCCTCGATCTCCAGCTTGGGGTGGACATGCGCGGTCAGTTCGCGCAAGTTGTACATGATCGCTTCAGGCTTCGGGAACACGTTCCGGTTCACGCGCTGGAGAATCACCTGCTCTTCGGCAAACGTGTTGCGGAAAATCGCCAGAAACGTGTCGTTCACGTTGCCATTGCCGGTGGGGTTGATCGTCACGAGCCGCCCCGACACGTTGAAGGCCTGCATCAGTAAAGAGAGTTCCATTCCTGCCCTTTCGACAAAACTGTCTTGTTTGTGATTCCTTGTCTTCAGCACGTTTTCAACACATCCGAAAGCAGTCCTTGCAGCGGAGCAAAGTCCGGGGCGCAATACCCCATGTGAGTGTGGCGCCGCCAGCCTTCCGCATACGCGCATCCGCCGTAACGGTTGCCAACCGCTCGGGCAGCGTCGGACATGCTATCCAAATATGAGTCCATGCCTTGCGTCGCGTCTAGCCACTCCTTCTGGCTCGCGTGCTGTGCCAGCATCTCGCGCTTTTCAGTCATCACAGCGCCGATGTCCACGGCGAACTCAGGCACCACCGGCGTGCGCTGCATATCCATCAGCGCATGCGGCAGCGAATGGTAAACCGCCACGGGCTTGCTGTAGGCCGGAACCGGCGGATCCGTCACATAGCACGGCAGGCAGCGGTTAAACGTGGCCGAACAGGCCAGCCGCGAGGCGTACTCATGATCCTCCATGTAGTCATAGCGCGAAAGCGTCAGCAGAATGTCCGGCTGAACCGTTCGCACCACCGCTGTCACTTTTGCCAATGACGCGGCATCGTAAAAAATACCGGCGTCATCGAACAGCGACGGATGCCAGACCGCACCCACGACGCGCGCCGAGGCCTGTGCCTCCAGCGCCCGGATGCGGGCCGCCTCATCCTTGGAGTACACCTGCGAACCGTAGCAGCCGTTGGCGAGGTTACACATGTGAATCTCAACGCCCGCCCGCTTCAGCAGCAGAAGCGTGCCGCCCATCATGAACTCGATGTCGTCGGGATGCGCGGCCATCGCCAGCGCCACTAATTTCTCTCCCATCCAAGACCTCCAGCCTGCATATCGTCTGCGAAAAGGTCGCATCCTGTAAAGCCCAAAAGGAAATCGATCAGCTCCCCTGGGTTAACCCCCAGCCTCAGCGAGATGACTAGGCCCACCGTACACTCGACCTGCGAGTAAAATCCATAATTGAGAGCATCCTCATCGAGCGTCGCATAGACCCCCATTCCCCGGCTATTCACCCGCTTGTGACGCAGTTCGGCAAGCCCTCCCGGATTGAAAACCTCATAGCCGGAGTAAAGGATGTCATATTCAGGCACATACATAGCACTGGGCTGGTCCACCACATGTCCGGCCTCAGAAACATATGTCCAGAAATCGTCACGCATCGGCGAGGCGAAAAACTCACCACAGCGCAGTCCCGCGTAATCGCTCTGAACGATCAGCGGCACCTGCAACGGGCCGACCCGCGCCTTGGCGCCGAGCCCCAAACCAACAGCAACGGTCAGCACATCTTTGGCGTCATTCCGTCGATCCTGCCCGTCGGTGGAGGCGCACCCGTACGCAAACATGCAACCTGCCGCCAGCGCGACTCCGCAAGGCTGTCTCAGCCCCCCCTTACGAGCGCCCCTCATTCCTCCACCCCCCCCGCCTTCCGCGGTCTTGTCACAATCACATGCACGGGATCGACCCATAGAACCGCCGCCCCGCCCGCCCTCCCGCACCCGGCCAAGGGGTTCAGCTCATAAGCCTTCAGCGTCCGCCGTTCGCCGTCCGACTGTGGCAGCTCAATCCGGTGCTGGGCTATTTCGCCCAAATACACGCTTTCGAGATAATGCCCGGCAAGCACATTCGGCGCACCCGCCGCAGGCCGTTCGAACCGGACCGACTCCGGCCGGATGCACAGTTCGACAGCGTCTCCGGCGGCAAGCCCGTCCGGCCCTCTTGCCGCGGTAAACGCGCCGCACGCGGTCTCCACCTCCACACCGCTGGACGACAGGCGCGTGACGCGGCCCGCGATGAAATTGCCCTCGCCGACAAACCCCGCCACGAAACTGTTGGCCGGCGTTCGGTACACCTGTTCCGGCGTGCCGATCTGCTCGATCACGCCGTCCCGCATCACGGCCAGCCGGTCGGCGATCGAGAGCGCCTCCTTCTGGTCATGGGTCACATAGATGGCGGTCAGCCCCGCCTGCTTGCAGATGCGGCGGATCTCCCCGCGCATTTCAAGGCGCAGCTTGGCATCCAGGTTCGAGAGCGGCTCGTCGAGCAGCAGGCATTGCGGCTCGATCACCAACGCGCGAGCCAGAGCCACGCGCTGCTGCTGACCGCCCGAAAGCTGATTCGGTCGAGCCTTGGCGCGATCCGCCAGATGGACGCGCTCTAGGGCTTCGCCCACGCGTCGTTTGATTTCTGCCCGCGGAACTCTGCGCATCTCAAGACCGAACGCCACGTTCTCCGCCAGCGTCATATGGGGCCACAGCGCATAACTCTGAAACATCATGCCGGTGTCGCGCTTGTATGGCGGCAACTCCGTCACATCGCGCTCGCCGATCAGGATGCGCCCGGACTCCGGAGCGTGGAACCCCGCGATGCAGCGCAAAAGGGTCGTCTTACCGCAACCGCTCGGCCCCAGCAGAAAAAACAGTTCGCCTGGCTCAACAGCCACGCTGACCGCCTTCAGGGCCACGAACGATCCGAACGCTTTAACTACCTTTTCGACTCTGACGGACACCGCCATCGCAGACTCCATTCACTCATCCGCGCTGACCCGCTTCAACGCAGACTGTTTTTACATTTTATCCCTTACGTGCGGACGGTGCAAGGCGACAATCCATGATTTTTGATCGGATTCCAGCGTTTCGTCGTTTCGTCGTTTCGTCGTTGCATTTACACTCGCTTACTCGTAAAGTAATGATGCTCAGTTGAATGGTTGTTCCCGAACAGCCGAGCTTGACAGGAAAATGGAGAACATAAATGAACTCGACACGGACTTTTGGTCTCAACCTCTCCCTGTGCGCCGGACTGTTCGCCGCCGCTGCTTCTTCTCACGCTCAAACCCCGATGCGCATCATGCCGCTGGGCGACTCGATCACCTACGGCAGCAGCACGCCGGGAGGCTACCGTTTGCCGCTCTATGTGTCGCTCACCAACGCCAGCTACACCGTGGATTACGTGGGCACGCGAACCGACAATGCCACGAACGCCTTGGGGCTGGAGGTCAACCATCAGGGTATCGGCGGCTGGAAGATCTCCGACGGCTCGATCGGCTTGTACGAGAACATGTTCGGCTGGTTTGAGCAGACCGACGACCCGCACGTGGTTCTGCTCCACATCGGCACCAACGACGCGGGCGGCGGCAACCTTTTCACCAATGCCGTCGACCGGCTCGACGCCCTGATCACGCGCATCGCCCTGTGCCAGCCCAGCGCCCACCTCATCGTGACCACACTGATTCCGCGGGCCGAGCCGACCGAAACCACGATTTCGAACGTTTTCAACCGCTTTGTACCCGACAAAGTCGCCAGCCAGCAGGCGCTGGGCCGCAACGTGCATTTTCTCGATATGCACGCTTTCCTGACGACGAACGACATGTACGACACCGTACACCCCACCGCGAGCGGTTACGCCAAAATGGCCGGCGCGTGGCATACGGCCATCACCAACATCATCGGCACCAACACGGTCGCCAACCAGCCCGCCGCGATCCGTGCGACCGGGGCGACCGATGCCCAAACCGTCTCGATCACCTTCAACAAGCGGGTCTCTTTCGCAAGCGCAACCAATCTCGCCAACTACGCGCTGAGCGGAGGTCTCTCACTGACCGCCGCCACCCTTGACGCCACGCAGCGCAAGGTCACACTGACCACCAGCCTCCAGTCCCGCAACACCTCCTACACCGTCACCGTCAACAACGTGGAGGACGAGACCGCGCCTTCACCTCTGGCCATACCGCCCGACACCCAGCTCGCCTTTACGGCTTCGGCACTGCGCGGCTATCTCAACAATGTCCCCGAAGCGTCCGACTACACCCTGGTCTACGCGTTGGATCTCCCAAGTACCTCAGACTACCGTAACAACCTCGTCCCCTACGCGGTCGACAACAGCACAGTGGTAGGCCCCTTCTCCCGCGTCGCTTACTATCTCGAACTCCAGCGCGCTGGCGAGCCGCTGCAGTACGTCTGGGTCTCCATGGACGCATTCACCAACCGGGCTGACAAACTGGGCCTGCCCACGCTTCTTTCGGGCGTCGTGCTGCAGCGCTCCGTCGCGAATATGAACGTGTTCTGCAACGTGCCCGGCGTCACCACCGGTGCTGGCATCGCCACCGGCAATATCGAATTCTGGCCGTATGACTACAGCCCGGGTAATGCGAAGGGCATCCCCGGCGCGAGCGACAGCGCTTATGACTTTGGCGACGTCTGTTCTTTTGCCAATAATTATAGTTGCATGCAGGTCCACAACTACGGCGCCAGGCAAACGCTGTTCGCGCTCAATCACTGGCATGCCAACACCACGCTGGAGATCGGTATCGGCAACCAGCCAAGCGGCTGGAGCCTGAGCCCGGACTGGACGTTCAACGGCAACGCAGGCACCTACACAGTCAAGAGCCTCTACGTCCTCGTGCGAACGGACCCTTCAGCTGACACGACCCCGCCCTCGGCCCTCACCGCACAGGCCGGTGCGGCCCGCAACCTGGTGACGGTCACCTTCAGCGAGGCGCTGGCCTCCGCCTCCGTCGACGCCGGCGCGTTCGCGCTGAACAGCGGCGTCGCTGTCCTGAGCGCCACGCTGCTGCCCGACCTGAAAACCGTCAACCTGCTGACAACGCTTCAGCCCTCTGGAACGGCGCTCGCCCTCACGGTCAGCGGAGTCCGAGACCTGGCTGGAAACCCGTCTGGCGGCGCATCCCTTTCGGTGGCGTCTCCCGCGCTGCCCACCGAGGTGGTGGCGAACGCGGGCGCTCTCGCCAACGGCTACACGCTCGTGTACTCCCTCGACATCCCCGTCAGAGGCAATTTCAATGCGGCTCCCGACTTCTACCGTTTCTGCCAGTCTGGCATCACCTCGTCTTTTGACCGCGTCGCCTACTATGTCGAGCTTCAGAAGGCGGACACTACGGTTCAGTACCTCTGGGTCTCGATGGATGCGTTCACACCCGACACGAAGAAAATCGGCGTGCCCACCACGGTTGCGGGAGCGGTCTGGCAACAGTCCGTCTCAAATCTGGACGTGAAGTCCAACGTCTCCGGCGTCTCCAATGGCGTGGCCATGGCCGGCGGCTATCTCGAGTTCTGGCCCACCGATTACGCCCAGTCCAATGCGATGTCCGTGGCCAACGCCAGCGACGCCTATTACGACTGGGGCGACCTTCGGAGGACGACGGGCACCCACGGCTCCATGCAGGTTCACCATGCGGCGCTCTCGCAGACGCTCTTCGCGATGAGCAACTGGGGAGCGGACAACCAGACGCTCGCTCTCGGCATCGGCAACCGGCCGGGCAGCAACGACAAGGACTGGACCGGAGCCGGCAACGCGGGCACCTATGCGTACCGCAAGCTTCATGTACTCGTGCGACCAACCGCTAATGCCAGTCTCCCGCCGCCGCAAACGGTTCTGGACAACGTGCCGGAGGCCTCCAGCTACCAGCTCGCCTACACCATCAACCTGCCAGCCAACGGAAGCTTCAACAACAACTCGCCCGCCTACTACTCGGCCAACAACTTCACCAACGGACTGGCGACCGTCTTCTCCCGCGTGGCCTACTACCTCGAGCTTCAGTCCGGCAGCAGCGCGACCCAATGGATCTGGACCGCGATGGACGCCTTTACGACCGACGCGCGCAAGCTCGGCGTGCCCACCAACACCTGCTTCTTCCAGACCAAGGCCACACGGCTTGACGTGCGGTCCAACGTGGGCGGCATCGTCACGGGCAGCAGTATCGACACCGGCAATATCGAGTTTTGGCCCAGCAACTACGGCGGCGGCAACGGCCTGCCGATCCCGAACGCGCACAACACGAACTTCGATTTCGGCGACAGCGGCGGCAGCACAAGCACAGGGCATGGCTCCATGCAGGTGCATAACTACGGGCTGGGCGCCACCCAGACCCTCTTTGCCGTGAACAGCTTCAACAACAACGCCAAACTCGGACTGGGCATCGGCAACAATTCCGACTTTAGCAAAAACTCAACCCCCTATCCGGACTGGACTTTCTCGTCCAACGCCGACATTTATAACGTCCGCCGCCTGCATGTCTTTGTTCTCCCCGGCGGCAGCAGCAGCTTCGACGTAACTCGGCCGACCCTGGTCAACGCATCGGCCTCGCGTACGCTCAACCAAGTCTCCATCGTGTTCAGCGAGACACTGAGCGAAGACGCCGCCAACCCGGCGTTCTTCACGCTCAGCAACGGCGTGACCGTCACCGGCGCGGCGATGCTGCCCTCCAAAAAGGCCGTGATGCTGACAACCTCACCCCTGACCGCAGGCCAGCCGTACACGCTCACTGTGACAGGCAGCGTACGCGACCGCTCCGCCAACGGCAATGTTCTCCTGCCCTATTCGACGGTCACGTTCACAGCGCCCGCAGGGGCGCTGCCCTCCATCCTGTCCAACGTGCCCGAGAGCAGCGGTTACGAACTGATCCACCAGCTCGCCATCGCCAATACGATCAACTATGCGTACGGCTGCAACTACGCGGTGGACGTCAGCCTCTTCGGGCGGAGCCAGCCCTTCGACCGCATCGCCTACTGCCTCGAACTGACCGGCACCAACGGCGTCGCCAAGTGGGTCTACACGTCGATGGACGCCTTCACACCCGACCTCACGCGCATCGGCCTGCCCACCGACGAACGCGGCGCGGTCTACCAGCAGTACGTCAGCAACCTCAACATCTATGCCTCCGCCAACGTGGACAACCTTTCGGTGACCACGGGCGTCGGCATCGCGGCAGGCAACATCGAGTTCTGGGCCAGCAACTACGGCGGCGGCAACATGAAGAACATTCCCGGCGCGAGCGCCTCGACTTACGACTTCGGCGACGACCGCGGGGCAAATGTCGGCGCGGGCCACGGCACCATGCAGATCCACAATTACGCCGCCGGACACACGGTCTTCGCGATCAACTCCTTCGGCTCCAACGGCCGCACGCCCTGCCTCGGCATCGGCAACAACCCCGTCTGGACAAACAACGACCCTGACTGGACCCAGACCTACAACGGGCCGGCGTACAGCGTCAAAAACCTCTATGTGCTCGTCCGCACGGGAACGCCGACCGTCACCAGCTCCGGCACCCCGCCGACCATCCTGGCCCAGCCGTGCTCGCTGACCGTCTACCTCAAGGATCAGGCGCACCTGAATGTGAACGCGTCCGGCGCAACCGCCTACCAGTGGCGAAAGAACGGCGTCCCTATTCCCGGCGCCACACAGCCTTGGCTTGATTTCGCCCCCGCCGCACTCGACAGCGCAGGCACGTACGACGTGCTGGTCTCCGGACTCTCCGGATACACGACCAGTCTGAGCGCCACGGTCGAGGTGATCCCCTTCTCTCGGCCACAGCCGCCCAAGCCCCTCCGCATCATGCCGCTGGGTGACTCGATCACGTACGGTTCGAGCACGGCGGGCGGCTACCGCCTCCCGCTCTATACGGCGCTGACCGCCGCAGGCTACAACGTGGACTTCGTGGGCACGCGGACTGATAACGGAGCAGCCGGCTTGCCGGACTCAAACCACCAGGGACTCAGCGGCTGGTTGATCCAGGACATCAACAGCGGCCTGTACGAAAACATCAACGACTGGCTCTATGCCATCGACGATCCGGACGTGGTCTTGCTTCACATCGGAACGAACGACTCCGGTGCGGGCGATTTCTCCAACCGCGTCGACAGGCTTGATAACTTGGTGACGCGAATCGCGACCAACCGGCCGAACGCCAACCTCATTGTCACCACGCTGCTGAAGCGCAGCGACACCGCCCGTTACACAGCCATCACCAACCATTTCAACCCGTATGTGCTGGGCAAAGTGCAGAGTCAGCAGGCCCTCGGTCGTAAGGTGCATTTCCTTGACATGCACGCCCATCTCGAGCTTGCCGACCTGTACGACGGCCTTCACCCCAGCGCGGGCGGATACGCCAAAATGGCGGCCGCCTGGTTCTCGAAGATCACCAACGTGGTCACCAGCGTTTATGGCGACGGCTCCGCACCCGCCCTCTGCCGCACGGCCAACCTGCAGAGCCTCCAGGGCGTCCAGGCCGTTTTCAGCAAGCCACTGGACCCCGAAACCGCCACCAACCTCGCGAACTATGCCTTGAGCGGCGGCGTGACCCTCTCCGGGGCAGCCTTGAGCGCGGACAACCGCACCGTCACCCTCTCCACCTCACCGCTGACTCGCGACGCGTCCTATACCCTGACGGTGAACGGACTCAAGGACTTCGCCTGGCCGACCCAGAGGGACGTCGCGGCGAACAGCAGCGACACCTTTAAGGCCACGGTCCGCGGCTATCTGGCCAACGTGCCCGAAGCGGCGAACTATCGCTTGGCGTACCAGCTCAATGTACCCATCAACCCTGCCTACAGCGGCAACCCGGTCGCGTATGCCACCAACAACACGCTCCAGCTCTGCCAGCCGCTGAAGCGCGTCGCCTATTACATGGAACTGCAGCCCTTGAATGGCGACCTCACCTACCTGTGGGTCTCGATGGAGCCCTTCACGGGAGACATCAAGAAAATCGGCGTCCCCGTACGCACAACCGGCGAGACGTTCCAGAAGAGCCTCAACAACATGAACGTCGTATGTAATGACTCGTCTGTCGCGACCGGAACCGGCCTGACCGGCAACATCGAGTTCTGGCCCTCCAACTATGCGAATGTCAACGCCAACGGCGTGCCGGGAGCCAGCGACGCGCTCTTTGACTTCGGCGACCGCGCCGACCCAGGTGCCTACGGCTCGATGCAGATCCACAACACCGGCGCCGGACAGACCCTCCTCGCCTTTAACAACTGGGGCTCTTCCGGCGGCAGCATGCCCGACATCGGCATCGGCAACTGCCCCTTGCCCACGAACGGGGGCTTGGATTGGACCTTCTCAAACAACGCCTGGTCTTATCCGCTCCGCACGCTCTACGTGCTGGTCGAGCTGGATTCAGACACCACGCGCCCGACACTCGTTTCGGCTCAGGCCGGCCAACTCGGCACGCTCGTCACGGTCACCTTCTCGGAGGCGCTCGTCGCCGGCACCGTGGACGGCACCCGCTTCACGCTCGACCACGCGGTTTCCGTCATTTCGGCGACGCTCCTGCCTGACCTGCGAACCGTTACGCTCGTCACCACGCCACAGCCCGTCAGCGAAACGCTCACGCTCACCGTCACCGGCGTACGCGACCTTGGCGGAGGCAATGCGATCATCCCCAACTCCACGATCACGATTCAACCGGCGGCGCTGCCGCCCGAAGTTCTTTCCAACGTCGGCACCTTGGCCGACGGCTTTCAGGTGGTCTACACACTGGACATTCCCACCACCGGCAACTTCATCGGCACGCCGGACTTCTACCGGTACAACCAGAGCCTCGCCACGGGCGCCTTTGACCGGGTGGCCTACTACGTTGAACTCCTGAAAGCGGACGGCTCAACCCAGCACGTCTGGACCGCCATGGACGCCTTCACCCAGGATCGCGCGAAGATCGGCGTGCCCACCGCTGCCTCGGGTGCGGTGTGGCAGCAGCCCGTCGCGAACCTCGATGTCAAATCCAACGTCTCGGGCGTCACCAGCGGTACAGGCATGACCGGCGGCACGCTCGAGTTCTGGCCCACCGATTACGCCGCGTCCAACGAGATGGCCGTCGCCAACGCCAGCAACGTTTACCTCGACTGGGGCGACCTGCGCCGAACGACCGGCGGCCACGGCTGCATGCAGGTTCACAACCCCGCCCTCTCGCAGGTGCTCTTCGCCATGAACAACTGGGGGATCGACAACCAGCCTCTGGGCCTCGGCATCGGCAACCGCCCGGGGCAAAACGACAAAGACTGGACCCACTCTGGCAGCGCCGCGTCCTACGTCCGCCGCACGCTCCACGTGCTGGTCCGTCCCACCGCTCCGACCATCGCGCAGGACAGCGATGCCGTTGCGCCGACGCTCACGGGAGCCGCAGCCTCCTATGCCCTGGACCACGTCACCCTCACTTTCAGCGAACCCCTGTCCGACCGCGCCGCGACGGACGGCTCTTTCGTCATCAACAACGGCGTGGCGGTCACTGGCGCGAAGCTGCTGTACAACAAGGCGTCGATTATTCTGACGACCTCGGTGCTGACTGGCGGGCAGAGTTACCAGGTGACCGTCAGCGGCGTGCGGGACCGCTCCTCGAACGGCAACCTGATTGCGCCAAGCTCAACAGCCGGCTTCACGGCACCGACCTCGCTGCCTGCCCTGTTCGCGTCGGTTCCTGAGAGCGCCGGATACAGCCTGATCCACCAGCTGGCCATCACGGATACGGTCAATTACAATCCCTATGGCGCGCCCTACAGTGTGGACGAGAGCCGCTATGCGCAGCCCGGGCCCTTCGACCGCATCGCCTACTGCCTAGAACTGACCGGCACCAACGGCGTCGCCCAGTGGGTCTATGTCTCCATGGACGCCTTCACACGCGACCTCACTAAAATCGGCGTGCCGACTCTGGATCGCGGGGCGATCTACCAGCAATACGTGAGCAACCTCAACATCTTCGCCTCGGCCAACATCGCAAACGTGACCGTCAGCACGAGCGACGGCATTCCCGTCGGCAACCTCGAGTTCTGGCCTTCCAACTACGCGGAAGCGAATGCGATGGGCGTTCCGAACGCCAGCGCCGCCGCGTTCGACCTCGGCGACACAATGTCCGCCGGCAACTACGGCAGTATGCAGATCCACAACACCGCTGCCCTGCAGACCGTCCTCGCGATGAACCACTTCGGCGGCAATGGCTTCGAGCCGGGGCTGGGCATCGGCAATCAGCCGACGGGCAGCCCAGACTGGACCCACACCTTGAACGCCCGCAGCTTCAGCGTGAAAAACCTGTACGTCCTCGTGCGCTGGGGCGGTTCGGTCACCACCGGAAACGGGCCAGAGATCAACGTGCAGCCCGTTTCGATCGCAGCCCGCTCGCACCAGAAGACCGCCTTCTACGTTCAGGCGCTCAGCGCGACCGCCTACCAGTGGAGGCGTAACGGTGTCTGGGTTCCGGGCGCAACCCAGGCCTGGCTGGAGTTCAGCCCCGTTGAGCTGACCGATGCCGACACCTATGACGTGCTGGTCTACGGCGCCTCTGGCGTGACGGCCAGTCAGAGCGCCACATTGACAGTCGAACCGTCTGGCATGATCATGCGCCTGCGTTAACACGCCGCTGTTGAGAGCCATCCCTGCTTCCACTCCAAACGACGCAGAGGATGGCCTCTTAAGCCGGGTTCGCTCTCTCACTTGCAACAGGTGTGTACGTTTCTATCGCCACGTTTCTTTCGGGCGTTTTTACTTGTACATCAGTACGCAAGTCCGTAATACTACATTCGTAAATGTGGTCTTCGCTTACAGATAATATCTTATCGCCCGAATGCTGCATCAGGCCTTCAACATTAAGGAGTGGCAAAATGACGAATCCATGTCGTGCGCTGGTCGCGTTCATCGCGGCCTCGGTCTTGTTGTCCCAAGCCTCAGCTCAAACGCCTATCCGCATCATGCCACTGGGCGATTCCATCACGTACGGCTCTCCCGTTTTGGGCGGTTACCGTGCGCCGCTCTATCACATGCTGACCAACGCGGAGTACAACGTCGACTATATCGGATCCGGCACCGGCAACGCCTCGGCGGATCTGCCCGAAGTCAACCACGAAGGTCACGGCGGCTGGCGTATCTCTGATCCTGCTGTCGGCCTCTACGAGAACATGTACGGCTGGTTCGAGCAGATCGCAGACCCGCACGTGGTGTTGCTCCACATCGGCACCAACGACTCCGGCGGCGGCACGGCTTTTACGAACGCCTATGTCCGGCTAGAGGCGCTCATCGACCGCATCGTGCAGTGCCAGCCCAGCGCCAAGATCATTGTCACCTCGCTCATGAAGCGTACCGGCACAAGTTACACCGCTATCACCAACTACTTCAACCCGAACGTGCCGGGGGTGGTGGCCCGCCAGCAGGCCCTCGGCCATAACGTGACCTTTCTCGACATGCACGCTTACCTTGAGCTGGCCGATATGGGCGACGGACTGCACCCCAACGCTGTCGGTTACGCCAAGATGGCCAACGCCTGGTTCCCGGCCCTCACCAACATCATCGGCACCAACGTGGTCGCCAACCTGCCCGCCCCGATCCGAGGCATTGGCTCGTCCACGAACCGCCAGTTGGCCACGATCAGCTTCAACAAAGCCGTCTCGCCCGACACCGCCACCAACATCGCTAACTACGCCGTCAACAACGGGCTGACCGTTAGTTCAGCCTCTCTCAGCGCCAACCACCGCCTCGTCACGCTGACGACCGCGCTACAGGCCGCTCAAACGACGTATACCGTGACGATGAACGGCATCCAGGACGAGACCGCTCCGAGCGCGCTGACGATTCCCGCCGACAGCCAAGTGACGTTTGACTCGGCCATCGCGCCGACACTCGTGAGCGCCTCCGGCGCCACCGACCGTCTGCATGTGAGCGTCGTATTCAGCAAGGCGATGTTCCCTTCGACCGCGACGAATAGCGCCAACTATGCCCTCAGCGGCGGGCTCAGCGTCACCTCCGCAGCGATCAGCGGCGACCACAAGACCATCACCTTGACGACCAGCCTTCAGGGTGAAGGCGCACCGTACACCGTCACCGTCAACAACGTAACGGATGAAACCGCGCCTGACGGTCTGACGATCCTGGCCGACAGCACGATTTCGTTCTACGGATACATCCCGCGCGGCTATGCGCTCCACGTCCCCGAATCCACCAACTACACGCTGGTCTACTCGCTCGATCTTCCCAACACCGCAGACTATGCGACGACTGCGCCTTCCTATTCAACCAACAACACGGCGCTCGTCGGCCCCTTCAGCCGCGTCGCGTACTACGTCGAGCTTCAGAAGACCGGCGGGGCGCTGAAGTACCTGTGGGTCTCCATGGACACCTTCACCAATCGGGCCGAAAAATTGGGCGTCCCGACGCGCCCGTCAGGCGCGCTTTACCAGCAGTACGTCACGAACATGAACGTCTTCTGCAACGTGCCGGGCGTGACGACCGGCACGGGTATCATGACCGGCAACCTTGAGTTCTGGCCCTACGATTACAGCAACCCGAACGCGAAGAGCATTCCGAACGCCAGCGCAGGCACCTTCGATTTTGGCGACCAGTGCAGCTTCAGCGGATCCTACTCCTGCATGCAGGTGCATAACTACGGCGCGTCGCAGGTCCTCTTCGCGATCAACCACTGGAACGCCAACGCCACGCTGGAAATCGGCATCGGCAACCAGCCCGTCAGCGAAGGCGCTAACCCCGATTATACCTTTACCACCACCAACGCCGCGACCACCTACGCCATCAAGTCGCTGCAGGTGCTGGTGATGTGCGACCCGTCAGCCGACCGCACGCCGCCGGTGCCGCTCTCCGCGCAGGCTGGCATGACACGCAGGCTTGTCGCCGTCACGTTCGACGAGATGCTCGCACCCTCCTCCATCGACGGCAGCCGCTTCGCGCTGAACGATGGCGTGGAGGTGCTGAGCGCCACGCTCTCCCCAGACCGGAAGATCGTCTATCTGACCACCACCGAGCAACCCGCAGGAGCCACGCTCACGCTCTCCGTTAACGGCGTGCGCGACCTCGCCGCCAACCCCGTCCCTGCCGGCACCACGCTGACCGTGGCCGCTGCCGGCCTGCCGTCGGAAGTCGCCTCGAACGTCGGCTCGCTCGCAAGCGGGTACGAGCTGGTCTACGCGCTCGACATCCCAGAAAAAGGCAACTTCAACGCCACGACCGACTTCTACCGCATCAACCAGAGCGGCTTCACCGGCACGTTCGACCGCGTCGCCTACTACGTCGAGCTTCTCAAGTCGAACGGCACCACCCAGTACCTCTGGGCGGCCATGGACGCCTTCACCGGCGACGCCCGCAAGATCGGCGTGCCCACCCTCGCGTCAGGCGCCCTCTTCCAGCGCCCCGTCGGCAACTTGGACGTCAAATCCAACGTCGCGGGAGTCAGCAATGGCGTCGCCATGACCGGGGGCAACCTTGAATTCTGGCCGTACAACTACAGCCAGACCAATGCGGCCGGTGTCACCAATGCCAGCAGCACCGTCTACGATTTCGGCGACCGCTGGGATCCCGGCAGCCACGGCAGCATGCAGATCCATAATGCGGGCCTTTCGCAGGTCCTCTTCGCCATGAACAACTGGGGCGCGGACAACCAGCCCATCGGCCTGGGCATCGGGAACCGGGCCAGCGGCGACCCCGACTGGACCTCGGCAAACAACGCCGGCACAGACTACACGCGCCGCCTGCTCTACGTGCTGGTGCGCCGGGCTCCAACGGCTCTGCCGCCCGAAGTGGCGGCCAGCGTGCCGGAGGCCGCCGGCTACCAGCTCGCCTACACGGTCGACCTTCCGGTGAACGGCAGTTTCAACACGAATTCGCCCGCTTATTACGCGGTCAACAACACGACCAATAGCGGCATTGCGTCCACCTTCTCGCGCGTGGCCTACTTCTTCGAACTGGTGCCCAGCAGCGGCACCGCCACACAGTGGGTTTGGACCGCCATGGACGCCTTCACCACCGACGCCCGCAAGATCGCCATCCCGACCAACAACTGCTTCTTCCAGCAGAAGGTCACCCGACTGCAGGTGCGCTCGAACGTCGGCGGCATCGTGACGGGCGACGACCTCGCCACCGGCAACATCGAAATCTGGCCAAGCAGCTACAGCGAAGGCAATTCGCTCAGCATCCCGAACGCGAGCGCAACGAAGTTCGACTTCGGCGACGGCGGCGGCTCTGGCTCGTCCGGAGGCTACGGCAGCTTCCAAGTCCACAACCACGGGCCTGCAGCCACCCAGACCCTCTTCGCGGTCAACAACTTCAACAACAACGCGACGCTGTGCGCCGGCATCGGCAACAACCCGGGCGGCAACCCGGACTGGACTCACGCCTACAACGCGGGCTCCTATAGCCTCCGCCGCCTGCACGTGTTCGTCCGCCCCGGCGGCGACCCCGACACCACCGCGCCGACTCTGGTTCGGGCAGTCGCCTCCCGCTCGCTCAGCCAGGTGGCCGTCTCCTTCAGCGAAACCGTCGCTGACACCGCCTCGACCCACTCGTTCTACACGCTCAACAATGGGGCCGCCGTATTCGCCGCCGCGTTGCAGTCCGACCAGCGGACTGTGCTTCTCACGACCTCCGCGCTCACGGCGGGGCTGGCCTACCAGGTGTCCGTGACCGGCGTGCGCGACCGCTCGGGCAACGGCAATCTGATCGTGTCCGGCTCCACGGCCTCGTTCTCCGCTCCGACGGTCACCACCACGCTGCCCAATGTCCTGACCAACGTCGCGGAGACGGCCGGCTATACGCTGATTCATCAGCTCGCCATCGGCAACAGCGTGAGCTGGGCCAACGGCTGCAACTACACGGTCGACGAGAGCCGCTTCGCGCAAACGCAGGCCTTCGACCGCGTCGCCTACTGCCTAGAAGTGGTCACCAACGGCCAGTACAGGTGGGTCTACGCCTCGATGGACGCCTTCACCGCCGACCTTACCAAAATCGGCGTGCCGACTGCGGACCGCAGCGCTATGTGGCAGCAGTACGTCAGCAACCTCAACGTCTACGCCTCCGACAACGTCGCCAACAGCGCAGTCACCACCGGCACCGGCATCGCGACCGGCAACATCGAGTTCTGGCCCAGCAACTACGGGGCCGGCAACGACAAGAGCATTCCCGCTGCCAGCGGCGCTGCCTTCGACTTCGGCGACGGCGGCGGGCCGAGCGGCACGACCGCTGGACACGGGTCCATGCAGATCCACAACTATCTGCAAGGTCACACGGTCTTCGCACTCAACTCGTTCGGCTCAAACGGCCGCACGCCCTGCATCGGCATCGGTAACAACACGTTCTTCACCAATCCATCCAATAACGACCCCGACTGGACCTTCTACTACAACGCGCCCCAGTATACGACGAAGAACCTCTACGTGCTCGCCCGTCCCGGAGCCTCACCCGCCAGCTCAGGCACGCCTCCCGCCATCTGGAGCCAACCGCGCTCGCAGACCGTCTACTTGGGCGACCTCGCACGAATGACCGTATACGCTCCGAACGCGACCGCCTACCAGTGGCGCAAGAACGGCGCGCTCATCCCAGGCGCCACCCAGGCGTGGCTCGAGTACTCGCCCACCGCAGCCGCGAACAGCGGCGTCTATGACGTCATCGTCACCGGCTCCTCGGGATACCTCACCAGCTCCACCGCCACGCTGGACGTCATCCCCTACACCCGCCCGCAGCCGCCCAAGCCGATCCGCATCATGCCGCTGGGCGACTCCATCACCTATGGCAGTGGCACGCCGGGCGGTTACCGCCTTCCTCTTTACACCGCGCTCACAAATGCCGGCTACGTAGTCGATTATGTGGGCACGCGAACGGACAACAGTGCAACCGGGTTGCCTGATCCCGACCATGAGGGCCTCAGCGGTTGGACGATCGGCCAGCTCGACGCCAATATTTTCGACTGGCTCTACGCGATCAACGACCCCGACGTCATTCTGTTGCACATCGGCACCAATGACTCTGGCGCATCCGATTTCTCCAACCGGGTTGATCGCCTTGACGATTTCGTCGCAAAAATCGCAACCAACCGGCCCAACGCGAACATTGTCGTCACCACGCTGTTGAAGCGCAGCGACACAGCCCGCTACGCGGCCATCACCAACTTCTTCAACCCTTATGTTGAAGGAAAGGTGCTTGCGCAACAGGCTCTTGGCCGTAAGGTACACTTCCTCGACATGCACGCCTATCTCGAACTGACCGACATGTATGACGGATTGCATCCGAACGCGGGAGGTTACGCCAAGATGGCAGCCGCCTGGCTGCCGGCGATCACGAACATCGTCAGCATCTACGGCGACTCCTCCGCCCCCGCACTCGCCCGCGCCGTCAACCTGCAAAACATCCAAGGCGTCCAAGCCACCTTCAGCAAAGCCATGGATCCGGAGACGGCCACCGACCTCGCCAATTACGCGCTGAGCGGGGACGCGACCCTCACGGGCGCGACGCTGAGCGCCGACGGGCGCACCGTCACCCTCGTGACCTCGCCTCTGACGCGCGACGCCGTCTACACGCTGACCGTCAACAACGTGAAGGACTACTCGTGGCCCGTCACGCAGCCTGTCGCGGCCAACAGCTCGGACTCATTCCGCGCCACCGTGCGCGGTTATCAGGGTAACGTGCCGGAATCCGCCGGCTACCGTCTGGCCTATGCCCTCAACCTGCCCAACTCCGCCGCCTACAGCGGCAACATGCTCGCCTACAATACAAACAATGCGGCCTTGTTCAACGGCCCGCTCAACCGGGTGGCCTACTACCTCGAACTGCAGACGCTGAACGGCGAGCTTACCTACGTATGGGTTTCCCTGGACGCCTTTACGGATGACGTCAACAAGATCGGCGTCCCGGTCAAAACCGCCGGCGCGCTCTTCCAGCAATCCGTCAACAACATGAACATCGTTTGTAACGACCCGTCTGTCACGACCGGCACGGGCCTCACGGGCAACATCGAATTCTGGCCCGTTGACTATGACGCGGTCAACGCGACCGGCATTCCCGGTGCCAGCGGCACGCTCTGCGATTTCGGCGACCAGCGCAAAGCAACCGGCACCTACGGCTCGATGCAGCTTCACAACACCGGCGCCGCCCAGACGCTCTTCGCCTTCAACAACTGGGGCTCCTCCGGCGGAGCGACGCCCGACCTCGGCATCGGCAACAAGCCTTCAGGACACCCCGACTGGACGTTCTCCAACAATGCGGGCAACTACCCCGTCCGCACGCTCTATGTGCTCGCAACTATGGGCGCGGACACGACCCCGCCCACGCTGGCCGCGGCCCAGGCGGGTTCCGCCGGCACGCTCGTCACCGTCACGTTCTCGGAGGCGCTCCTGTCTGGCTCGGTCGATGCCAGACGCTTCGCCCTCGACAACGGCGTCGCGGTTGTGTCCGCAACGCTCCTGCCTGACCTGCGAACGGTGAACCTCGTCACCACGCCGCAGCCGTTCGGGCAATCCCTCACCCTGACCGTGTCAGGCGTCCGCGACCTCGGCGCCGGCCTCGCCATCGCCCCGGGCTCGACCATCACCGTTGCGCCTGCCGCACTCCCTCCCGGAGTCACAGCCAACGCCGGCGCGCTGGCGAACGGCTTCCAACTGGTCTACACGCTGGACATCCCGACAACCGGCAAGTTCAACACCACGGCCGACCCGTATCGCTACAACCAGAGCCTCGCCACGGGCGCCTTTGACCGCGTGGCCTACTACATGGAACTGGTGAAGGCCGACGCAACCACCCAGTACGTATGGACTGCGATGGCCCCCTTCACCCAATACCGCCAGCAGATCGGCGTACCGACCGTTGCAGCGAAGGTTGCCTTCCAGCGGTACGTCACAAACCTGGACGTGAAGTCGAACGTCGCAGGCGTCACCGGCGGCACGGGTATGGCGAACGGCAATATCGAGTTCTGGTCCTCCAGCTACAATGCGGCCAACTCGCTGGGCATCGTCAACGCCAGTGCCTCCTATTACGACTGGGGCGATTCGGTCGGCACCGCCACGGCCGGCCACGGCTGCATGCAGGTCCACAACGCGGGTCTTTCGCAGGTGCTCTTCGCGATGAACAACTGGGGCACGGATAACCAGACGCTCGCCGTCGGCATCGGCAACCGGCCGGGCCAGAACGACAAAGATTGGACCAATGCAGGCAACGCGGGCTCGTATTTCAGCCGCACCCTCCACGTCATGGTGCGGCCCGCCGCCCCGACGCTGTCCGCCGACCTGCCCGCCGAGATCGTGGCCAACGTCCCCTCTGCAGCCGCCGGCTACCAGCTCGTCTGCTCCATCACGAACATCGCCACGAAAGGCACCTTCAACACCGCCACCTGGGCGGCGACCAACTACGTGGTGGACCGTCGCGCCGTGACCGTGCCCGGCTCCTTCAGCCGCATCGCCTACTACCTGGAGCTTCAGAAACCCGCCGACCCTCAGCCCTCTTACATCTGGACCTCCATGGACGCCTTCACGACCGACCCGGCCAAGATCGGCGTACCTCTTGCCGGCACCCTCTTCCAGCAGCGGGTCAATAACCTCGACGTCTTCTCGAACGTCGGAGGGATCACCAGCGGGTCTGGCCTTACCACCGGCAACATCGAGTTCTGGCCCGGCAACTACAACGAGTCGAACGCCATCAACATCCCAGGCGCCAGCACGTCTTGGTTCGATTTCGGCGACGGCGGCGCCTTGTCCAGCACAGGCCACGGCTCGATGCAGGTACACGATTACGGCACGAAGCAGGTCCTGTTCGCCCTGAACCACTTCAACAACAACGGCGACATCGGCATCGGCATCGGCACGAACAAGACGTGGACAACCCGCGACCCCGACTACACCTTCACCTACAACGCGGCCACCTACAGCCGCCGCATCCTGCACGTGCTCGTCCTGCCGGGCGGCGACAACGACACCGTCGCACCGACGCTCGCCAGCGCCTCCGCATCGCGAGCGCTCAACGCGGTTCTCCTGACCTTCAGCGAGGCGCTGTCCGACCGCGCGGCGACCGACGGCACGTTCGCACTCAACAACGGCGTGACCGTGACCGGCAGGACGCTGGCGACCAACAAGCTCAGCATCGTGTTGTCGACCTCGCCCCTGACGGCAGGCCAATCCTATCAGGTGACGGTCAGCGGCGTGCGTGACCGCTCTTCTAACAGCAACCTCATTCCCTCCGGTTCGACAGTCGGCTTCATCGCCCCGTCCACCGGCTTGCCGCCTGTCCTTACGGGCGTGCCGGAGATCGGAGGATACACGCTCATCCACCAGCTGGCGCTCAGCAACACGGTGAATTACGTCAACGGCTGCAACTACTTCGTGGACGAAAGCCGCTTCGCTCAGCCCGGCCCGTTCGACCGCATCGCCTACTGCATGGAGCTGACCGGAACCAACGGTTTCGCGCAGTGGGCCTATGTGTCGATGGACGCCTTCACCTGGGATCTCGCGAGGATCGGCGTGCCCACGCCGGACCGCGGCGCGCTTTACCAGCAGTACGTCAGCAACCTGAACGTCTACGCGTCGGCGAACATCGCGAATGTGACGGTGACCACAAATACCGGCATCCCGTTCGGCAACATCGAGTTCTGGTCCTCCAATTACGACGCGCTCAACAGCGCCAATATTCCCGGCGCGAGCGCATCGGCCATCGACTTTGGGGACCGCCCCACGGCAGGCAACTACGCCTGTATGCAGGTTCATAACACGGCGGCGATGCAGACGATCTTCGCGCTGAACCACTTCGGTGGAAGCGGCTTCATACCGGAGATTGGCATCGGCAACCAGCCCACCGGCAGCTCGGACTGGACCTTCAACGCGAACGCAGCCACGTACAGCGTCAAGAACCTCTACGTGCTGGTGCGCTGGGGAGGCGCGACAGCGACGGGCAGCGGCCCCGAGATTGTTGGCCAGCCCCTGTCGCGCGTTGTTCGTACCGGCACAGCCGTCTCCTTCTACGTGCAGGCAGCCAACGCGTCCGCCTACCAGTGGCGCCGCAACGGCGAATGGATGCCGGGCTCGACCCAATCGTGGCTCGAATTCAGTCCGGCTCACGTGGAAGACACGGCCACCTACGACGTGCTGGTCTACGGCGCGTCCGGCGTCACGGTCAGCGAGGGCGCCACGTTGTCCGTCTTCCCGCTCGGCACCGCGTTGTTCTTCCGGTAAGGCGTAAGCTGTTTTCAGTCTGTTGGCAGGCGTTCCGGCGTGACGCAGCAACCGGATTGTGGCATACTCTTTCGCTGTTTCACGACTGTAACGAGGAAATTTTATGGAGCAGAAGACATCGCGTCGGCGTCCCCAAGACCGCAGAGTTGAAATGAACGTGGAGGGTTTAAAGGACGACTACTCCTGGCACCTGCGCTACACGCAAGCCAAGGCACCCGACAACGCCACCCGCCGGGATCAATACACGGCGTTCACCTACTGTGTCCGCGACCGTCTGATCGAGCGCTGGATCGAGACCCAAGCCACGCACCGCAACCAGAACGTCAAGCGCATCTATTACCTCTCGCTCGAATTTCTGATCGGACGCCTGCTGGGCAACAACGTCATCAACCTCAAGATGGACCCCATCTGCCGCGAGGCTCTGGACAGCTATGGCATCGACTGGCATTCGCTGCGCGAATTCGAGGTCGATGCCGGACTGGGCAACGGCGGACTCGGGCGGCTGGCGGCCTGTTTTCTGGACTCCATGTCCACGCTTGACCTGCCGGGCATGGGCTACGGGTTACGCTACGATTACGGGATCTTCAAGCAGCGGATCGTCGACGGCCAGCAGGTCGAAGAGCCCGACCACTGGCTGAAAGACGGAAACCCGTGGGAGGTCGCGCGTCCGGAGCACACGCAGGTCGTGCATTTCGGCGGACACGTCGAATGCATCACCAACGGACGCGCCGAGTGGCGGTGGGTCGATACCGAGCAGGTTCTCGGCATCCCCTACGATCTGCCGGTCGTGGGGTACAGCGACTCGGTGAACACGCTGCGCCTGTGGTCCGCCAAGGCCGACGACGAGTTCCATCTCGATGACTTCAACAAGGGTTCCTACGTCGAGGCGGTCGAAAACAAAGTGCTCGCCGAGAACCTGACCAAGGTGCTCTACCCGAACGACAACGTGCTGGCAGGCAAAGAGCTGCGCCTGCGGCAGCAGTACTTTTTCGTGTCGTGCTCGCTGCAGGACATTCTGCGCCGCTTCCGCCTGAAGAACAGCGACTGGAACCGGCTGCCCGACAAGGTGTTCATCCAGCTCAACGAAACCCACCCGGCGTTGATCATTCCCGAGTTGATGCGCCTGCTGGTGGACCGCGAGGGTGTCGACTGGAATACCGCCTGGTCCATCACGCGCGCGTGTACCGGCTACACCAACCACACCATCTTGCCCGAAGCGCTCGAAAAGTGGAGCGTGTCCCTGATGGAGCAACTGCTGCCGCGCCACATGCAGATCATCTATGAGATCAACGGGCGCTTCCTCAAGCAGGTGGCTTCGCTGTGGCCCGGCGACCTAGAGCGCCTGGTCCGCATGAGCGTCATCGACGAGCACGGCGGCCGCTTTGTGCGCATGGCCAATCTGGCCATCATCGGATCGAGCGCGGTGAACGGCGTGGCGTATCTGCACACCGAGATCCTCAAGGAGTCGCTGTTCAAAGATTTCTACGAACTCTACCCGACGCACTTCACCAACAAGACCAACGGCATCACCCAGCGGCGCTGGCTGCTCAAGGCCAACCCGAAGCTGGCCTCGCTGATCACGGAGGCCATCGGACCCCAGTGGATTACCGATCTGGATGCCCTGCGCGGCCTTGAGAAGTTCGCCGACGACAAGTCCTTCCTCGACGCCTTTCGCAAGGTCAAGCAGGTTAACAAGGAAGCGCTCGCCAACTATGTCCGCTCCGAGGTCGGCGTCGAAATCTCCCCGGATTCGATTTACGACGTCCAGGTCAAGCGTCTGCACGAGTACAAGCGGCAGATGCTGCTGGTCCTCTACATCATCATCCTTTACAACCGAATGGTCGACGATCCCAATCTCGACCTGCATCCGCGGACCTTCATTTTCGCGGCCAAAGCGGCACCCGGATACACCATGGCCAAACTGATCATCCGGCTGATCCACGGTGTCGCGGATGTGGTGAACGCCAACCCGCGCATCAAGGACAAGCTGAGCGTCGTCTTCCTGCCGGACTACCGCGTGTCGCTGGCCGAGAAGATCATCCCCGCCGCCAACGTCAGCGAGCAGATCTCGCTGGCGGGCACCGAGGCGTCCGGCACCGGCAACATGAAGCTCATGCTCAACGGCGCGCTGACGGTCGGCACGCTCGACGGAGCCAACGTCGAAATCCATCAGGAGGTCGGCGACGAGAACATCTTCATCTTCGGCCTGCGCGCCGAACAGGTAGCGGAGCTGCGCCCGGTCTACTCGTCGCGCGCGATCTATCACGCCGACCCGGAGATCCGGCGCGCCGTGGACATGATCCGCCGCAACGTGTTCAGCCTGCTCGCGCCGGGCACGTTCGACCTGATCGTCCGCACGCTCTTGGATTACAACGACTACTACATGCTGCTGGCGGATCTGCGCGACTACATCCAGACGCAGGACCGGGTGGACGCGCTCTACCGTCTGCCGCGCAAGTGGGACCGCAAGGCGCTGATGAACGTGGCCCGCTCCGGAAAGTTCTCGTCGGACCGCACGATCCGCGAGTATTCGCGCGACATCTGGCACATCGAGCCGGTCAAAGTCGCGCAAGGCTGAACCTGAACGAGGGCGCCGATGAAACGGGTAGCACTGGTCACAGGCGGCACGCGGGGCATCGGTCTCGGCGTGGCACGCGCGCTGGCGGGCGAGGGCTTCGCGCTGGCGCTGTGCGGCACACGCGAGCCGGCGGAAGCCGCCGACGTGCTGCTCGCCTTGCGTGCGGCAGGCGCGGACGTGTGCTATTGCCGCGCGGACGTATCCTGCGCGGCGGACCGGCAGGCGCTGCTCGGTCACGTGCGCGAGCGCTTCGGCGCGTTGCACGTGCTGGTGAATAACGCCGGGGTTGCGCCGCTGAAGCGGGCGGACCTGCTCGACGCGACGGAAGAGAGCTTCGAGCGCGTCATGCGCATCAATCTGCAGGGCCCCTATTTTCTGACCCAGGCCGCCGCGCGCTGGCTGGTGGCGCAGCGGCAGGCGGACGCGTCGTTCGCGGGCTGTGTCGTGAACATCGGCTCGGTGTCCGCCACCGTCGCATCTGTAAACCGCGGCGAATACTGCGTGTCTAAGGCGGGCATGGCCATGATGACCCAGCTTTTCGCAGGCAGGCTCGGCGAATTCGGCATCCCGGTCTACGAGATCCGGCCCGGCATCATCCACACCGATATGACCGGGAGCGTGACGGCTAAGTACGACGCCAAGATCGCCGAGACGGACCTGCTGATCCAGAAGCGGTGGGGCGAGCCGGACGACGTCGGGCGCGCGGTGGCGATGCTGGCGCGCGGCGACTTGCCCTACTCGACGGGGCAGGTCATCTGCGTCGACGGCGGGCTTACGGTGCAGAGGCTGTAGGGAGACCATGCGAGCAACCATTCCTGTCACGAAGGCTCACACGCTGGTGATCGGCTCCGGTGCGGCCGGACTCAATGCCGCCGTGCAGTTACACCGCCTCGGCATCGACACGCTGATCGTCACCGAGGGCCTGCGCAAAGGCACCTCGATCAACACGGGCAGCGACAAGCAGACCTACTACAAGCTGGGGCTGAGCGGCACCGCGCCGGATTCGGTGTCGCTGATGGCGCAGGCGCTCTTTGCCGCAGGCGGCATGCACGGCGATCTGGCGCTGGCCGAGGCCGCCGGGTCTGCGCGCGCCTTCTTCAATCTCGTCAATCTGGGCGTGCCTTTTCCGCAGGACCCCTACGGACAGTATCCGGGCTACAAGACCGACCATGACCCCGCCCGGCGCGCCACCTCCACCGGCCCCTACACGTCTCGCGACATGTGCGAGGCCCTCATCCGCGAGGTCAAGCGACTGGGCGTGCCGGTGCGCGAGAAGCTTTCCGTGACCGATTTGCTGGTGTGTGACGCGGGTGGGATGGCGGGCACACAGGCCCGCCCCTGCAGGACAGGCGCGCCACGGCGCGTGTGCGGGGCGCTGGCGCTGGACGCCTCCGGCGCGTGGCAGGCGTTCCGCGCCGAGAACGTGGTATTCGCGACAGGCGGGTTCGGCGGACTCTACGCGGCCAGCGCCTACCCGGCTGTCCACACCGGCGCGATCGGCGTCGCGTTACGCGCCGGCGCCTGCGCGCAGAGCCTGCCCGAGTCGCAGTTCGGCCTCGCGTCGCTCCGGCACCGCTGGAACGTTTCGGGCAGCTATATGCAAGTCGTCCCGCGCGTCATCTCCACGGCGGCGGATGGAGTGTCGGACGAGCGGGAGTTTCTGCTGGAGGCGTTCGGTTCGCCAGCTGAAGCGTACAGCACGCTTTTTCTCAAGGGTTATCAGTGGCCGTTTGACGCGCGCAAGGCCGAGTCCGGCTCGTCGCGTATCGACCTGCTGACGCATGAGGAGTGCGTGGTCAAGGGCCGCCGCGTGTTCCTCGACTTCAGGCGGAACGGCAAAGGGTTCGCGCTTGCGGCGCTGTCGGACGAGGCACGCGCGTATCTTGAGCGGTCCGGCGCGACGCAGCGCACGCCGCTCGCGCGGCTCACGCAGATGAATCCCGGCGCGGTCGCGCTCTACCGTGAGCATGGCATCGATCTCGCGCAGGAACCGCTGGAGATCGCCGTCTGCGCGCAGCACAACAACGGCGGACTGGCCGCCAATCACTGGTGGGAGTCGGTCAACGTCAAGCATCTCTTCCCGGTCGGCGAGGTCAACGGCTCGCACGGCGTCGGACGGCCCGGCGGCGCGGCTCTCAACGCGGGCCAGGTCGGCGGCTTGCGCGCCGCCGAATACATCGCCGCGAAATACGCGTGCGAAACCGTACGCGAGACGGACTTCGCTGCGGCGCTGCAGAAGGCGCTGGCGCGAAACCGTCTGTTCGCCGACGCGTGCGCGCACGCGCCGCAGACCTGGCGCGAGTGCCGCAGCGAGTTCCAGCGGCGCATGAGCCGCGCGGGCGCGTTTCTGCGCTCGGACGCGGCGCTGACGCAGGCGTTGACGTCCGCACAGGAGCAGAGCGCTCGACTTGCTGCCGAAGGCTGCCGCGCGACGCGCGGTTTGGAGTTGATCCGGGCCTTCGAAAATCGTCAGCTCTGCTTTGCGCACGAGGTTTATCTGGCTGCGCAGGCGTTCGCGGTGCGCGCGGGCGTAGGCAGCCGCGGCTCGTCGCGCGTGCTCGACAGCGAGGGCCATCCAATGCCCGAGAATGAGGCGTTCCGCGAGCAGGTGCAGGAGACGGTGGTCGGCTCGGACGGCAGCGTCCGGCACCGCTGGGCGGCGCGGCGCGCGCTGCCACAGGACGACCTCTGGTTCGAGTCAGCCTGGCCCGCCTTCACCAGCGGGGCGATCTACGACCGCCCCTCGTCGGTAACATCGGAGGTCGGAGATCGGAGGTCGGGGGTCGGAGGTCGAGTTACCCCCTCGTTTGCTCCCGCTCCGCGGGTGGCCGACTTAATCGGTTACGCTTAGTCGACCTGCTCAGTCGCGGCCGTTCTTCAAGTCGAACGAATGGTCTCTGCGGCAACGCCGCTGTCGCGCCGGATATCGGTGGGCAGCTTCATCAGATGCAAGCTCGGATTCCGGTCGCTGAAATACTTGAGTTCCCAGTCGGTGTTAAAGAGCACGACGGTCCGGCCCGTGGCATCCGTGGCGAGGCGGCAGCCCATCGGCAGTTTTCCATCGCTCAGGGCTTCATGCCCGACATCGGCGGGCGCCACCCACCGGATGAGACGCCACGGCATGGGCTCCAGCCGCGAGGTTGCCCCGTACTCGCTCTCCAAGCGGTACTGCAGCACCTCGAACTGAAGGGTTCCGACCGCGCCCAGCAGGGGAACGTTCTGGACGGAGTCTTTCAGGGCGAACGCCTGCACTGCGCCCTCCTGCAGCAGGTGCTCCAGTCCGGCGCGGAACCTTTTGTAGGTGGAGGAGGCAGGATTGTGCAGCAGCGCGAAACATTCGGGCGGGAACTGCGGCAGCGGCTCGTAGGTCAGTCCCTCGTCTTCGGTCAGCGTATCTCCGATGCCGAAACCGCTGTGGCCCACGAGGCCGATGACGTCGCCGGGGAACGCCTCGTCCACGGTCTCGCGCTCGCGTGCGAACACGCGGTGCGAGCTGGCGAGCCGGATGGACTTGCCCGTGCGCGAATGGAAGGCCTTCATGTCGCGCGTGAATTTGCCGGAGCAGACGCGCAGGAAGGCGATCTGGTCGCGGTG
>CAYMLQ010000030.1:0-30702 GCA_964390795.1 uncultured Lentisphaeraceae bacterium | reverse complement strand
CGCTACCGCTCGCACCACAAGGCCGCTTAACCTTCAACACAATAAAATCGCACCCCTGGGAGGATGAACTGGGAGGACAATGCGGACAACGGGTCGTTTGGCGGTAATCGGTTGGTGGCAGGGGATCGCGAATCGGATGCGTGTTATGCGCGAAAGCACGGGAGGGACGAGCGTCTGCTCGTCCGGGCAAGCAGACGCTTGCCCCTCCCCAAGCCGCACGTTCTCCAGAAACGCAACATCCTCGCACCCCTGCCACCAACCGATTACCGTTTGGCGAGTCGGTGGCCTTGACTTTCGCCATACGGGTTGGTATAAGCGCGAACGTTCAATGGCGCGTCCCTGCCCGAGGGGACGAAAGCGGCCTGATGTGGGATGCGACAGTCAATAAGGAGCACGAAATGAAGATCGAATTGCGAAAGAATTGCAAATACGCTCTGGTTGTGCCTACGAGCATGGGCGTCCGGATCACGCCCGTCAACGGGCAGCCGGTACATCGCGGCGGCACGTTCATGATGCAGGCCACCAGTGCGGAAACCAACGTGGCCAGCGTGGCTTCGTATCTGGGCCTGCCGGTCAAGGTGCTGACGACGTTCGTGAAGGGCAGTCCGATCGCGCAGATTATCAAGGACGACCTCCGCAGCCGCCACATGGACTACGAGGGTGTCGAGGTTGCGCAGGGCGACCCCTGGGGATACCGCCATCAGATCAATATCGCGGACAGCGGGTTCGGTTCGCGCGGGCCGCGCGTGTGGAACGACCGAGCGGGGGAAGTGGGCCGGACGCTGAACGTGAAGGACTTCGATCTGGAGCGGCTGTTCGGAGAAGAGGGCGTGCAGATCGTTCACTTATCGGGGCTGATCGGCGCGTTGTCTCACGAGTCGAGCGTGTTCTGTCTCGAACTGGCCCGGGCGGCGAAGAAGCACGGCACCAAGATCTCGTTCGACCTGAACTACCGCGCGTCGTTCTGGAAAGGCCGCGAGAAAGAGCTCTCCGCGATCTTCGCCGAGATTGCCAGCCTATCGGATATATTGGTCGGCAATGAGGAGGACTTCCAGCTCTGTCTCGGCATCCAAGGCCCCGACGCGGGCGGTAAGGATATCAAGGCGAAGATCGAGGGGTTCATGGGGATGATCGAGCGCGTGAAGACGGCGTATCCGAACGCGTCGACGTTTGCGACGACCCTTCGCGAAGTGGCCGACGCGAACCATCACCTGTGGGGCGCCATTCTGGCGGAGGGCGACAACTGGCATGTGGTCGAGCCGCGCGATATTACGGTGCTGGACCGCATCGGCGGCGGCGACGGATTTGTCGGCGGCCTGCTCTACGCGATCCTCAAAGAGTGGGAGCCCGTCAAATGGGTTCAGTTCGGTTGGGCGAGCGGCGCGCTGGCGACCACCATGCTGGTCGACTACGCCCTCCCTGCGGACGAAGACCAGGTCTGGAGCGTCTGGAAGGGCAACGCCCGCGTACAGCGATAATTCGGAAGTAGCGAACTATTTATCCAACAGCGCCTGCAAGGCCATAATCTGTTCGGCGAGGGCCCAGCGCCAGGCGTCGAAGGCTTCGGCGGACCAGAGGCCGTCGCTCTTGTATTTGGGCTGGACGGCGATGGAGGCGGTGAGCCGGGAGATGACCGCGCGGGCTCGGGCGGTCGCATCTTTGTGTCCCGCCTCCTCGGCGCGGGCGATGGTGTTTTCCAGCGTGAAGAGGTAGCGGTGGTCGTCGATGCCCTCGCGGTAGGCCTCCCACAGCGTCACCGGTATCGGCGTGCCGTCGTCCGCGGTGCGGTTGAAGAAGTCTTGCGCTGAGCCGTCCAGGTAGTTCCAAGGGTCGCCGATGTCGGCTTGGTAGATCCACGGAATGAGGCAGCGGTACCCCGACTGCCAGAAGCCGAAACCATAGGTCATGCGAGCGCCAAGGGTGGTCGTGTGGTCGTTCTCGCCGGCGATATGGTTGGGATAGCACCAGTACTCCACGCCGCGGGCCTTCATGTCGGTCAGGATCGCTACGCGCCCGAGGGAGAAGGGCTGGCAGCACCAGATATCGACAAAGGGACGGAGCGGGGCGAACTGCTCGTGTTCGGGATCGGCGGTGATGTAGGTGCGCACCTTCGGCACCCGCTTGATCGCGGACATGACGCGCGTCATGAAGGCCACCGAGACCGGACTGGTGGAGGGCTCGTCCACCGGATAGTAGAGCAGCTCCGGCCACTGGCGGCGGCGGGCCTCGGCCTCGATGGTGCGCACCATGGCGGTCAGTTCCTCGAAGAAGGCGTCCGGCGGCATTTGGATCTGGCCCAGGTGAGATCCCATGCCCGCCTTCATGTGCTTACGGTAGAGGCTTTCGCACGGGAAGGAGCAGACCACGGGCTTGTCGAAGCCCACGCTGCGATAGAGGTCGATGTCGCGCTGGAGCCGGTCGAACTGGAATAGGCATTTTCCATCTTTGAAAAATCCGCCGAGCCCGAGCACGACGGTGTTCATGCCATGCTCGCGCATGTCCGCATGTTCGGAAACGGCCTTGCGCTGCCACCAGGCGCGCGAAAAATCATCGGGCGCGTTGTCGATGTTGCGGAGAGGGTGGTGGTAGTACTGGCCGTAGACGAGCGACTGGTCTTTCTGCAGCATGATCGGCAGGACGCGCAGGGAGAGCGGGACCCAAATGCTGAGGGCATCTGCTTTGACGAGCGCCTTGCCTTCATATAGACCGGGCGGCTGGCCGAGCCCGACGCGGGCGGTGAGCCAAACGCGCAGATTCTCACCTTTCTTGAGCGGCTGCTCTTGCCACGGCATCAGCACGTCCGGCGCGCGGTAGTAGGTGTTGAACGAGCTGTAGTTCGGACGCACGTTCATGTAGCGCACGAAGCGCACGTCGATGCTCGAGCTGTCGATGGCTGTCCGCTTGACGCCCGAGGTGCAGACGAGCGAGCCGTACACCTCGACGGTCACGTTGGAAAAAGCTGCGAGGGGGTAAAGCGTGAAGGTGAGCGGCTCATATTCGCCGGGGGTGGCGAAGGCGCGGACCGGCGCGTCGAGTTCGTGCTGACGCGGAACATGGTCGGGCCAGACCGGTTCGGCCCACGGGCGCGCGTAGACGGCGAGGCCGTCCCGCTTCTGCTGTGCGGTGAACTGCGGTTCGGGCGCGGGGTCCGGGCGGGGGGTGTCTTTCCATTTGGCGAGTTCTTCGGGCGGCAGCAGATAACATTCGGTCAGCAGCGGCTCGATGACCGTCTTCTGCGCCGCCTCCCATTCTGCGACCGGTACGGCGATCAGCGTGTTGACGAGCCAGCGGCTACGGGTAAAGAACACGATGCCGAGGCCACCCTCAGTCGCGGTCGCGTTCAGTTTTAGCGCTCGCAGTTCATGGGGGCCGGCAAACGTTGCGTGAGCCACGTCGGTGTCAGAGCGAATTTCGACATCCCATACCTGTTCGGAACGTCCGCCCGCGCGGCCGCAGAGCAGGAGCAGTTTGTAGTCACCTGCGGGCACGTCTTTGAGCGTGAGTGCGAGAGCGGCTCCCGAGGAGACAGAGTCGCACATGAGGTCATTGAGATAGACAGGAGGCGGATTCTTGCGGCCGCTGTGCTTGTCTTCGGTCCACTCGCGCATGATCGGATGGGCGCTTGATTTTGCCCAGTTGAGACACCATGTTACCTTGTCGCCGCTGGCCTCGGTGACGCGGATCGCGCCGGGATGAAGGGGCGAGTCCCTAGTGCCGAAATCGAAGATGTAGGTCTCGGCACGGGCGGTGAAGGTGAAGAGAGTGAGGAGAGAAATGGCGAACGATTTTTGCATGTGATGTCCTAGATCATTGCCACGGTGAAGAGACGAAGGTGACGGAGACCTCTTTGCGGAGGTCGGGCGAGGCGGGGCAGACGGCGAGCGTATAGGTGCCTGGCTCAAGTTTCGCGTCGTCGAGCCGGAGGTCGAGCGTCTGGCGGCCGCGTGCCACGGGCAGAGTCATTGAGAAAACGACGCGGTCGCCGCAGCGCAGTTCGAACGGAACGCCCTCGGCCAGTTTTTCGGGCGGGCCTTCGGCGACCACTTCGACGGGCAGGACGCGGCTGTCGCAGAAGAGCGCGGGCGTGGCGGCCTTGAGTTCGGTGATCTGCGCGACCGTGGCGCGCGCGAGACGGAAGCCGCCGAGATGGAAGTCGATGAGATCCTTGTCCGCATAGTCCGACTCGTTGATGTTGAAACCGAGGCGGGCGACCTTGCCGGTGATGCCGAGGTCGGAGATGTTGACCGTGAACGTGATCGTGGTGCCGATGGTGGCACTTTCGAGGGAAAAAAGCTTCTTTTCCTCCTGCTGTCCGTAGACATGAAACATGAGCGGGCGTTTGGGCAGATTGGTGCGCGAGGCTTCGGTGAAGAGCTGGAATTCAAAGCGGTCGTAGGCCTGCCAAGCCTGCTCTTCGGGCAAGAGACTCAGGTACATGCGCGGCCAGCCGATGGGGTATTTCTTCTCGCCCGCAGCGAAGTCAACCGGAATGCGCATGCGGAGCGCGGGGTGTTCCCACGCCGCGCGGGCCGAAACTGCTGTTTCGCACTCGGATGGCCCCCAGCGCTTCGGATCTGCGGCTCCGTCGAGGTAGCGGTATTCGACAGCGGACTGGGCGCTTATGGTGAGTCCCACGCACAAGCCGAACAGGGCGCAAGGCAGTCGCCGTGTCGGGACGGGCATTTTTCGCATAAACACATCTCCTAAGCTGGCGTGATGATACCGCGCCGAACGGTCTCGGTTCAAGGCGCGATTTGCAAAGTGTCGGGGTCAAACATCGTTCTTGTTGGAGGCGGCAGGGGTGGTGTATGCTAATCGTCAATGATATGTGCGCTGTTCGGTGTTTCGATCCTGCGCAAGTAACGCCAGGCGGTTCGCCGGAGCTGTTAGCAAAAAGGGGGGGGCGATGAAGCAGGTGTCACGGCGTGAGTTTCTGCAAACCGGCGCGGCGGCGGTGGGCGCGGTTTCGCTGGCGGGGTGTTCCAGCGTTTCGGTGTCGCGGGCGCCGCGCTTCCGCAAGACGGGCGACCGGCTGAACATGGCGTTTATCGGGTCGGGCGGGCGCGGCGGGTCGAATCTCAAAGCGTTTTACGAGTTGGGCGAACAGATCGTGGCGGTGTGCGACGTGGACCGCGGACGTCTCGACAACTCCGCGAAGGCGGTCAAGGGGCGCTGCCCGGACGTGCGGAAGTATCAGGACTACCGCGAGCTGCTGGCGCAGGAGAGGGACCTCGATGCGGTGGTGGTCTCCACGCCGGACCACATGCATGCGGCGGCGGCCATCGCGGCCATGAAGCAGGGCTGCCACGTCTATGTCGAAAAGCCGCTGGTGCGGACGGTGTGGGAGGTGCGCCGCTTTGAGGAGGTTGCCAAGGCGTGCGGCGTGATGACCCAGATGGGCAACAACGGTAACGGCACGGACGCGCAGCGCCGCAGGATCGAGCTGCTTCAGTCGGGCGTGCTGGGCGAGGTGTCGGAGATCCACGTGAATACCGACCGGCCGATCTGGCCGCAAGGGCTCGGCCGGCCCGAGGGCAGCGATCCGGTGCCGCCGGAGCTGGCTTGGGACTGCTGGCTCGGCACGGCGCCGGAGCGGCCTTTCAAGAAGGACGTCTACCACGCGTTTAAATGGCGCGGGTGGTTCGATTTCGGGACCGGGGCGATGGGCGACATCGCCTGCCACGCGATGAGTTTTTTCTGGCGCGGGTTAAAGTTGGGCGAGGTGTTGTCGGCTGAGACCGTGAAGAGCACGCCGAAGTTCGCCGAGACCTTTCCGTGCGCGACGACGGTCAAGCTGCTCGTGCGCGCCGAGGGACAGAAGAAGCCCATTGCGGTCTACTGGTACGACGGGAAAACGATGCCCGGGCCGGAAGTCTGTCCGAAGGCGGTCGCCACCTGGGGCGGCATGCAGGGCGGCGTGACGCTGATCGGCGATCAGGCGATCATCTGCAACGACGCGATCTGCCTGAAAGACGAGCCGAAGTTCCGCGGGGTCGCCCAGCATGCGGCGACCAAGGATATACCGGTGAGCCTGCCGCGGGTGAAGGGCCATCATTGGGAGTTCGCCGAAGCGATCCGCGGCGGGGCGAAACCCTACTCGCACATTGACCATTCGGTGCCGCTGACGGAGGCGGTTCTGCTGGGATGCATCTCGCAGCGGGTCGCGGGCGAGCTGAAGTGGGACGCCAAACGCTGCCGCTTCACGAATAGCGACGAGGCGAACAAGCTGCTCAAGCCGCTTGTCCGCAAGGGGTGGGAGATCGGGTAGGGCGCGTTCCCCGAACGCGCCTCGGACGCCTCGGGGAGGCGTCCCTACCGTGGGAACAAATGAAGGGATGGAACAAGATGAACACACGTAGGCAGTTTCTGATGAAGGCGGGTCTCGCGTGCGCGAGCCTGGCGGCGTTGCGCGTCAGCGCCGGAGCCGTTGTTGGGGCGAAAAAGATTCCTGTGGGAATACAGCTCTATTCGTTCCGCAAGCAGGGCGAAAAGGATTTTCCGGGTATTATTAAAAAGGCTGCGGAGATCGGCTTTTCAGGTGTTGAATTTGCCGGTTACGGGCCGTATGGCGACAAGGCTGCGGAACTGCGCAAGATGCTCGACGATGCGGGCCTCAAGGCGTTCGGCACGCACACGGGGTACAATCTGGTGATGCCGGAGCAGCTTCAGAAGACGATCGACTTCCACAAGACGATCGGCTGTCTGTACGTCATTGTGCCGTGGATCGACCCCAAGCAGTTGGAGAGCAAGGACGGCTGCCTCAAGGTCGCCGACATTCTGACGCGCGCGAACGAGACGGCGCAGGCGGCCGGTCTCAGCCTGGGGTATCACGCGCACGGCGGAGACTTCAAGAAGATCGACGGTGAGCTGACCGCGTGGGAGGTGCTGTTCGACAATACGCCCAAGACGTTCGTGCATCAGATCGACCTCGGCAACTGCCTCGGCGGCGGGGGAGATCCCTACACGCTGATTGAGCGTTATCCGGGCCGGTCGCTCAGCGTCCACTTGAA
Organism: uncultured Lentisphaeraceae bacterium; assembly: GCA_964390795.1. Lineage (GTDB taxonomy): Bacteria > Verrucomicrobiota > Kiritimatiellia > RFP12 > UBA1067 > CAYMLQ01. Next base: position 23,692 of record CAYMLQ010000030.1, on the reverse strand, counting down.
AGAGCACGGCGGACCCAAGGGCGCGGTGTTCGGTCAGGGCGTGGTGGACTTCAAGCGGGCGCTGGCGCTCTGCGAGAAGGTCGGCGGCACGACCTGCTACATCATCGAGCATGAGAGCGACCCGGAAAACGCCTTCGCGACGGCGAAGCAGTGCCTCGATCACATCAAAGCGCTGTAGGAAGACACGGTAGGGCGCGTTCCCTGAACGCGCCGCGTGTCCTTTCGCGGCGGACTACCGTGCGGCGAAAAAGCCGATGGCGCCGTCCATGATCATCTGGGCCGCGAGCGCGGCGAGGATGATGCCGGTGAGCTTGCTGAGGATGTTCAGGCCGCGGTGTCCGATGCCGCGCTCGATGGCCGTGCCCAAGAGCAGCATGATGCCGAGGCAGAGCACCGCGAAGAGCAAGGCCAGGCAGCCGACGACTTTCTCGGTGACGTTGCCGAGGCCTGCGCCCATCACCAGCAGGGTGCCGGTGGTGGCGGGGCCGACGATCACGGGCATGGCCAGGGGGACGACCGCGATGTCGGCCTCCTGGTTCGCGTCGGGCGGCGGTTTGCGGCCCTGCACGAGGGCGACGGCGGAGAGGAAGAGCAGCGCGCCGACGCCGACGCGGAAGGCGTCAAGGGTGATTCCGAAAATGGCGAAAAGCTGTTTGCCGAGAAAGAGCAGCCCGAGGCACAGCACGGCGACGGCGATGCTGATCATAACGGCAAGTCTGCGGCGCCGCTTTTCCGTGTAATCGCCGGTCATGCTCAGGAACATCGAGAGGGCGAAAAACGGCGTGAAAATGAAAAAGAACTTCAGCCACACGGTCACAAAGAAATGAATCTGCTCTTGCATGGTGCTACTGTATACCGAAGAGGATGATTATGCGAACACGAAAAGCGCTTGCGATTCACCTTGCCTTGCTGGCGGGCCTGAGCTGGGCTGCTGAGGCCGAGGATGGTTTTCAGAACCTGTTCGACGGCAAGACACTCGACGGCTGGAAGGCAGCCGATATGAGTTTCTGGTCGGTCGAGGACGGCGCGATCACCGCCAAGATCACGCCTGAGCATCCGCTCAAGGCCAACCTCTACCTGATCTGGCAAGGCGGCGAGCTGGCGGATTTCGAGCTGAAGCTGAAACACCGCGTCTTCGGTTCACCCAAGATCAACTGCGGCTTCCAATTCCGCAGCCGCGAACTGCGCACTCATGACCTTTTGGGCTACCAGATGGACAACAACCTCGACACGCCCTGGCTGGTGCGTCTCTACGAGGAGCACGGGCGCCATACGCTTGCGATGCGCGGCGAGCGCACGGCGATCGATGAGGCTGGAAAGATGACCAAGGAGACGATTGCGGAGGCCCAAGGCCCGGCCGCGTTCAAGCTGGAAGCGTGGCACGAGTACCACCTGGTCTGCCTCGGTACGCGCATCACGCTCGCGGTCGATGGCAAGCCCGCCGCCGAGTTCACGGACAATGACCCGAAACACCAGGCCTTGCAGGGCATCCTCGCGATGCAACTGCACACCGGCCCGACCACGGTTGCGCAGTTCAAGGACATCCGGCTCAGAATCATCAAGCCTGCTTTCGAGCCGAGGCCCGCGCCTTCATCAGCGCCAGCGCGGGCCGACAGCGGTCAGCCCCTGCGCGACAAGACGTTGGTGGTGTGGGCCGCACCGGCTAATCTCACGCAGCATGGCGGCAGCGCTCTGACCATCGACGATGGCAACTCGCATTTCGACGGCATCGTGTTCGCCGAGCGCTCGGCCGCGAAGTGGATGGCGGGCAGCGATCACTACAGACGAACGGAGTTGAAGCAAGACGCTTGGCCAGCGGAAACGGCAGACGGGAACACCTTTGTGCAAGTCGCCGTGGCGTATTGCGGTAACGAGGTCGTCGTTTACCGCGACGGCAAGGAGTATTCGCGCCGGACCGTCAAGGAACAGCAGGTCTTCGGGCCGGATAGCCTAGCGCTCATCGGGCCGCGCCACGTCGGCAACAGCGACTTCTTCGCGGGCGCGATCGACGACGCGCGGATCTATGACCGGGCGCTGACGGCGGAGGAGATCGCCGCGCTGAAGCCGAATGAAATTCGGGACCGCGGCGTCCCTCCCGTGGGGATCACGGGCGGGACGCCCGTGCCACGACTGACGCCCTGGGCGTGGTGGACGTTCGATGACGCTGCGTGCAAGGACCGCACGGGCCGTTTCGCGGCCTTGCAACTCAGCGGCGGGGCGAAGGTGGAGAACGGCCGCCTGGTTCTCGGCGGCAGGCAGGCGTCTTTCTGCGCCGCGCGAACAGCTGAAGCGCTCGGAGGTAATGCCGTTTCGGCGTTGCCGCCTTCGCTGGCGTTCAAACCGGATTTGCCGCGCGACATTGCGGTGGTGCGGCGTTTCCGCAACCACCTGTTGGCCGACCCGTATCGGCCGGCCTACCACTTCGTGATTCCGGAGGACTACGCCGAACCGTTCGATCCCAACGGCGCGATCGCTTGGCGCGGGCGCTACCATCTGTTCTACATCTATCAGGAGAACCGCGTACACTGCTTCGGCCACATCTCCAGCGTGGATCTCGTCCATTGGCGGCAGCATCCGACGCCGCTTTTCCCGACCGGAGAGAGCGCGGATCGCGGGATGTTCAGCGGCAACTGCTTCATCAACAAGAAGGGCGAGGCCACGATGCTCTTCCACGGCGTGGGCGCGGGTAACTGCATCGCCACCAGCACGGACGACAACCTTGACCGCTGGACGCGCCTGCCGTCAAACCCGATCATTCCGAACCCGGCAGGCAAGGCGCCTTACGCGTCGTGGGATCCCTGCGGCTGGCTCGAAGGCGACACGTACTACGCGCTCTTCGGCGGGCAGCCCGGCCTAAGCCCGAAGCCTGCGACGGCGTTCAAGGCCAAGGCGCTGGACGACTGGCACTACGTCGGGCCGTTCCTGCACCACGAGATGCCGGGCGTGGCGACAAACGAGGACATCTCCTGTCCCGACTTCTTCACGCTCGGCAACAAGCGCGTGCTGGTCTGCATCGCGCACAACCACGGCACGCGTTACTACGTGGGCGAGTGGAAGAACGAGCAGTTCCATCCCGAAGTCCACGAGCGCATGAGCTGGGCGGACAACCTCTACTTCGCGCCCGAGTCGCTGCTGACACCCGACGGGCGACGCGTGCTGTGGGCGTGGATCTTCGACCAGCGCAGCGGGGAGACGCGCCTGGCCAGCGGCTGGTCCGGCGAACTGGCGCTCCCGCGCGAACTCACGCTGGGCGACGACAGCCGGCTGCGCATGCGCCCGGTCGAAGAGCTGAAGCGGCTTCGGTACAACGAGCAGGCACTCCGGGATGTGGTCATTCCCGCCGACAAGGACGTCGTGCTGGAAAAGGTCGCGGGCAACACGATCGAACTCGACATCACGATCGAGCTGGGAGAAGCAAAGCAGGCCGGTGTGAAGGTCTGCCGTTCGCCGGACCGCGAGGAAGAGACGCTGATCGTGTACGACGCGGCCGAGCAGCGGCTGAAGATCGACACGACCAAGTCGAGCCTCGCCGAAGGGCAGAAGACGGTCGAGTCCGCGCCGCTCGCGCTCAAGCCTGGCGAGCCGCTCGCGCTGCGCGTCTTTGTGGACAGGTCTGTGGTCGAAGTCTTCGCTCAAGACGGGCGGCAGGCTGTGGTGCGGCGCATCTACCCCGTGCGCGGAGACAGCGTCGGCGTTTCCGTCTTCGCCAACGGTGGCGCGGCCAACGTGCGCGAGGTCAAAGTCTGGCAGATGGCGCCGAGCAACCCGTACTGAGGCGTCACACCTTTATTCGTCGTCGAACGCTGGCCGCTCAGGTTCTGCGGCGCTCATGCGAGGGCTTGATTTTCAGGATGCCGCGGTATTTGGCAACCGTTCGGCGTGCGACCGTGATGCCTTGCGCGGACAGGTTCTCTTCGATGGCCTGATCCGACAGGGGTGCGGCGGGATCTTCGGTGTCCACCAGCCGCTTGATGAGATCCTGCACCGACCGGTTTGACGTCGTTGTGCCGTCCTTGTTTTTCAGTCCTGGCGTGAAGAAATACTTCATCTCGAAAAGGCCGAGGGGCGTGCGCATGTACTTGTTCGCCACCGTGCGGCTCACCGTGGTCTCGTGAACGCCGACTTTTTGCGCGACCTCGGCCATGGTCATGGGCCTGAGCGCCTCAACCCCTTGGGTCAGAAACGCGGTCTGCGCGTCCACGATCTCCTGGGCGATCTTGCGGATGGTCTCCTGCCGCTGGTAGATGCTGCGGATGAGGAACGCGCCGGCGCGGATCCGCTCGCGGATGTAGGATTTGGTCTCGTTGGAGACGCTCTTGTCCTCGAGCAGCTTGCGGTAGTGTTTGCTGATGCGGATGTGCGGCAACTGGTCGTTGTCGACCTTGGCAACGAAGCGCCCCTTTTCCATCGTGACGAACACTTCGGGCTCGACGTATTCGGTCTTCACGCTCTCGAAGGCGAGTCCCGGTCGCGGGTCCAGGCTGCGGATGAGCGCGATCACGTGCTGAAGCTCCTCGCGTGTCAGATTCAGCGCCTTGCAGAGAAACTTCTCGTCGTGGGCGCCCAACTTCTCCAGATACTTGTCGATCAGGAGGCGGGTCTCGTCTTCCCACGGGGAATCCTCGACCAGATTGAGCTGGTGCAGCAGGCATTCGCGCAAGGTGCGCGAGCCGACACCCGGCGGATCAAACGACTGGATCACTTTGAGGACGCCGAGAATCTCCCGCTCGCTGCGTCCGGTAATCATGATCAGGTCAGGAAGGCTGCCTGTGAAATAGCCGTCGTCGTTGACGTTGCCGATCAGGTTGATGGCGAGTTCGCGATCGACGTCGGACAGGTCGGTGAGGGTGAGCTGCTCCATTAGATGGTCTTGCAGCGAGACGTGCTGCCTGACCGAATCGAACATGTACTGGCGCTTCTCGTCCGCGTCGTCGTTCGAGGGGGCGTTCTCCATGCCCTGCATAAAGTAATCGCGCCATTCGTCGTCCTGCTTGAGGATCGCGTCGACGTCGGGGTTGAAATCCAGGCCTTCGTCGGTGGCGTGCTTCTGGGGAATTTCAGGCATCGCCACAGACAGCACAACCTCGGCTGGGTCCACCAGATCCTCGATCGTGGGGTTGACCGCCATCTCCTTCAGAAGCGCAGCCCGCAGTTCAAGCACCGGCATCTGGAGCATTTCCAGCGACTGGCGCAACTGCGGTGCGAGCGTCATGACCTGACGCTGCTGCTGACTCAAACTAAGGAACGGACCTGCCATGATTTTACCCAGAGGAATGGCTGGTCGAGCGTTCAATAGCATCAATCATACCATTCGCAAATGGTGGTTATCATAAGGCAACAGGAGGGGCACGGCAAGCACGGTCTTGCACATTTTCCCGATTTCCGGCATCGCGCAGCGGTCGCTGTTTTGGTTTAATTGCGGACATAACGAAAAAGGGGGAATTGTAATGGCAACCGTCTCACGCAGAAGCTTTCTGAAACGCTCGTTGGGTAGCGCGGCCGCCGCAGTGGCCTTCCCGTCGATCATTCCTGTTTCCGCGTTCGGAGCAAACGAGCGCCTGTCGCTGGCGGTGGTCGGCACGGGCGGCCGCGGGCGTCATCTGGCCCGGCAGTTCACGAAGCTGAGCGAGGTTCGCGTGGCCGCCGCCTGCGACACGGATACGCGCGAACTCGCGAAGTGTGTCGACGAGACCAACAAGCAGACTGGCGACAAGGCGTGTCAGGCCTACTCCGACTTTCGCGAGGTCATGGCGCGCAAGGATATCGACGGCGTCGTCGTGGCGACGCCGGATCACTGGCACGCGCTCGTGAGTATCGCCGCAGCCCGTGCGGGCAAGCACATCTTCTGTGAGAAGCCGCTCGCCAATTCGATCGGCGAAAGCAAGGCCCTGCGCGACGCGGTGCGCAAGGCCGGGGTTGTACTACAGACCGGCAGTTGCGAGCGCTCGCGCGATAACGCCCGTTTCTGCTGCGAGATCGTGCGTAACGGTCTGATCGGCAAGCTGCACACGATGGTTATCAATCTGCCCACCGATCAGGGGCACCATGACCGGGTTCGCCAGCAGACGGCGATGCCGGCGCCGGCCGACGCTCCAGCAGAGCTGAACTACGATCTGTGGTTGGGCCACACGCCGAAAATCCCTTATTATCCCGGCCTCCACCCCGGGAGCTGGCGCTTCCATCTGAGCTTCGGCTGCGGCGAAATGTCCGACCGCGGCGCCCATGTGATCGACCTCGCGCAGCTCGGCAACAACACCGACCACACCGGCCCGGTCTCGATCGAGGCCAAGGGGGGGGACGACGCGCACGGTCTCTACAACGCGCCGATGTCGTTCGAGTTCGAGAACACCTATGCGAACGGCGTCAGAATGATCGGCGGCACCACGCGCAAGCCGCGCGGCGTGCGTTTCGAGGGCGACGCCGGCTGGATCTTTCTGCGCATCCACGAGGGCACGCTGGAGGCCTCCGACGAGCGGCTGCTGAAGCGCGATCCTTCGACGTTTGAGGTCAGACTCGGGCGCACGTCGAGCCACGAGCAGAATTTCATCGACGCGGTCAAGCGCGGCGTCAAGCCGTTTGCCGACGTGGAGATCGGCCACCGCAGTTGCACCGCCTGCCTCGTCAACATGATGGCGATGCGCCTGAAGCGCAAGCTGACATGGGATCCGGTCGCGGAGCGATTCGTCAACGACGACGAGGCGAACCGGCTCATGACGCCCGTGATGCGTGCGCCGTGGACGCTGGCCTAACTCAGGCTCAGCAGCTCTGCAAGGTGCCCGCGGACGCCGTTTGGGGAACGAAAGAGCAGAGCGTGCGGCGACGGTCGCGGGGGATGCCGCTGACCCTACAGGCAAGGTATTCGCCGCTCCAGCCGTGAGCGCGGCCCTCGCTGTCAAACCGTTCGACGAGGAGTTCCACGGGGCGTCCGACCAAGCGCTGCGCGAAGGCGCTGCGGTTGAGCGCGCCCTGTTTGATCAAGACGTGCGCGCGGCGCTTGCGCTCGGCCGCGGGCACGCTGCCGCCGAACGAGGCTGCCGGCGTTCCGGGACGCTCGCTGTAGGGAAAGACGTGGAGATTACTGAACGGGAAGGCGCGGAGCAAGTCGTGCGTGCGCTCGAACGCCTCGAGGCTCTCACCCGGAAAACCGGTGATGAGGTCGGCGCCGAGCCCGAGGAGAGGCATGCGGCGCAGGGCGTCGCGCAGCGTGGCCGCAACCTCTTCGACCGTGTAGCGCCTGCGCATGGCAGCAAGGACTCCGTTGTCGCCGCTCTGGACCGGCAGGTGCAAGAAGGGGCATATTTTGGGGAAGTCTGCCATGAGCGCGAGGACGTCGCGCTCGACGGTGCCCGGTTCGACCGATCCCAGTCGGAGGCGTCCGAGGCCCGGCAGCGCGGCCAGCGCAGCGAGCAGATCGACCAGTCTGCGGGAGCCGTCCGCATAGCAAGCGATGTTGCAGCCGGTCACCACGATCTCATGGAAGCCCGCGTCTAGGAAGGCTCGCGCATCGTCCAGGCAGGCCTCAAACGACCTGCTGCGCGGCTGGCCGCGGGTGTGCGGCACGATGCAGTACGCGCAGAAAAAGTCGCAGCCGTCCTGGATCTTGAGCGAGGCACGCTGCGTGGAACGTGCGGGAACAGCCGGAGCGGACACGCGCGTGAGCCCGAGCAGCCGCAGCACGAGGTGAACGAGGGCGTCTTTTTGTTCGCGCGGCACGACGAGGTCCAGGTTCAGCGAACGCAGGCGTTCGGCGTCACAGGCTTCGACCGTGCAGCCGGTCAGAACCAGTCGGGTGTCAGGATTGCTTCCTCGCAGGGCGCGGAGAAGTTTCAGGCCTTCGTTTTCCGCTTTCTGCGTGACCGCGCAGGAGTGGATCACGACGACGCGGGAAGGCGTGCCGAACGGAACGCGGGTGAAGCCTGCGGCGGCGAACTCCGCTTCGAACTGCGCGGTCTCGGCCTGGTTGAGGCGGCAGCCGAAGGTCTTGAAGGATACCGTCATGGGAGTGTGCGCCGTTGGCCGGCCCCTTACGCGAACAGGGAGGTGGAGAGATACCGCTCGCCCGTGTCGGGCAGGATGGCGACGATCACCTTGTCCGCATAGGCGTCTTCGGCTGCGAGACGCAGCGCGGCCGCCACGGCGGCGCCGCTGGAAATGCCGGAGAGGATGCCCTCCTCGCGGGACAGGCGGCGTGCGTGGGTCATGGCATCCTGTGTGTGGATCGCTTCGATGCGGTTGATAACGGAGAAATCAACCACCTGCGGCACGAAGTTCGCTCCGATGCCTTGGATGCCGTGTATGCCGGGAGTACACGCCTGCCCTGCCAGGCGCTTCGAAAGCAGAGGGCTCTCGACGGGTTCCACCGCGACCATTTGCACGGGCAGGCCGATGCTCTTGAAGTAACGTCCGATGCCGACCACGGTTCCTCCGGTGCCGACGCCTGCGACGACGGCGGCGACCTGGCCGCCGGTCTGCGCGTGGATCTCTGGGCCGGTGGTGCGTTCGTGGATGAGTGGGTTGGCCGGGTTGGCGAACTGGTTGGGCAGGAAATAGCGCCCGGGATCCTCGGCGAGCAGTAGCTGCGCCATTTTCACGGCGCCGGACATGCCGCTTTCAGGGGAGGTGAGCACGAGTTCGGCGCCCATGGCGGCCAAGACGCGACGGCGCTCGACGCTCATGCTCTCCGGCATGGTCAGCGTGACTCGGTATCCGCGGGCGGCACCGACCATGGCGAGCGCGATACCCGTGTTGCCGCTGGTGGGCTCGACGATCGACATGCCGGGCTTGAGTGCGCCGGAACGTTCGGCTTCCCATACCATCGAGGCCGCGGTACGGCATTTGACAGAATAGGAAGGGTTGCGGCCCTCGACTTTGACAAGCACGGTTGCCCGTAGGCCGAGGGTCATGCGATTGAGGCGTATCAGGGGCGTGTTCCCGATGGAGAGTGAATTGTCAGCGAAAAGGGTCATAACCGATCCATTCCTTACGGTTTTGTATGTGGAAGGGGGGGGAGGCCGGGCCGGAGTCGAACCGGCGACCCCCCGATATGGCTAGAATAGAAAAATGACAGTGGCCGCAACAACATCATTTAACGAGGTTCAGCGCGGTATGTCAAGTGCAGGGGCAGCTGATTAACAAAATCGCACCCTTCAGTGCTTGACATACACTTGGAAGCTTGTCATCATTTTATATATTGAGATGTTTGCAGTGTGTCATAGACGGAGTGTTTACGAAGCGAATCACATTCACACGGAAACAGATCCCACGCGTAAGGCTATCGCAGTCGTGTCGGTAGTGGCACGCCGAGGGAGTTTGGCAAGGATGGGCACATGAACGGCGAACATAATAAGCTCTGGTCGTTGATGGAAGACTCGTATCTCGAGAACGACGCGCTTTCTCTGCAAAAGTCCTTTGCGAACCATTTGGAGTACTCGCAGGGGAAGAACAGGTACATCGCGACCCGTCACGATCTCTGCCAGTGCATGGCTCATTCGATTCGCGACCGGCTGATGGAGCGCTGGAACGACACGATGAACACCTATTACGAAGAGAACGTCAAGCGCGTCTACTATCTTTCGCTGGAGTATTTGATGGGCCGGACGCTCGGCAACAGCTTGGTCAACCTGGGGATCATGGGCGAGACTGGAAAAGCACTGGAAGAGTTGGGCTACAGCTTGGAGGAACTGCGAGAACTTGAGCCGGATGCCGGGCTTGGCAATGGCGGTCTGGGGCGGCTGGCAGCCTGCTTTCTGGATTCGATGGCCTCGCTAGGATTGCCGGCCGACGGTTACGGAATCCGCTATGAGTACGGCATCTTCGAGCAGAAATTCGAGAACGGCTTCCAGGTTGAGAAACCCGACCACTGGCTCAGGTTCGGCAACCCCTGGGAACTTGTCAGGCCCGAGTTCAGTTACCCCGTGAGTTTCGGCGGTTATGTTGAGAAGAGCATCGACGAGAGAGGCCGGCTCGTGTGCCGCTGGGTGCCTTCTGATCGGGTCGCCGCGGTCGCATATGACACGCCGGTTCCGGGATACCACAACCGCACGGTCAACACCATGCGGCTATGGTCGGCGCAGACGCTCGACGAATTCTCGCTCAAGCACTTTAACGAGGGCGACTACATGAGCGCCGTGCAGAGCAAAATCCGCGACGAGAATATCTCCAAGGTGCTCTACCCGGCCGACGAGCGCCAGGCGGGGAAAGAGCTGCGCTTGAAACAGGAGTACTTCTTTGTGGCTGCCACGCTCAAAGACATCCTTCGCCGATTCAAAATCAAGAACACGGACTTGCGCCTCTTCTCGAAGAAAGTAGCCATCCAGCTCAACGACACTCACCCGGCACTGGCCATTCCCGAACTCATGCGGTTGCTCATCGACAAGAACGATTTCTCTTGGGAGGCGGCCTTCACGATTTGCACCGAAACCTTCGGTTACACGAACCACACGATCCTGCCGGAGGCCCTTGAGAAATGGCCGGTAGCCATGTTCGAGAAACTTCTGCCACGGCACCTGGAGATCATCTACGAGATCAACCGCCGCTTCCTCGCGGACGTGAGCGCGAAGTATCCCGCGGAGCCGGATCTGCTTGCGAAGGTGTCGCTCATTGAGGAGGGGGCGACCAAGTTCGTGCGAATGGCGCACCTGGCCATGGTCGGTAGCCACTCGGTCAACGGCGTGGCCGAACTGCATAGTGAGATCCTGAAATCCAAGACCTTCGCCGACTTCTACAGGCTCTGGCCTGAACGATTCAACAACAAGACCAACGGCGTCACTCAGCGCCGCTGGCTGAAACTGTGCAATCCGCGCCTGGCCGGCTTGATCGAGAGCCGGATTGGCGGCGCGTTCATGACCGACCTGTTCGAGCTTAAAAAACTGGAGCCGCTTGCAGCGGACGCCCGTTTCCGCAAGCTGTTCCGCGAAGTTAAGGCCGCGAACAAGAAAGATTTGGCCGGGCTCATCAAGCAACTCACCGGCATCGACGTAGCGCCGGATTCGATTTTCGACTGCCAGATCAAGCGGCTTCACGAGTACAAGCGCCAGCTCCTGAACGTCTTCCATATCATCGCGCTCTACAACCGGATCAAGTCCGGCAACGCCAAGAATATGGTTCCGAGAACATATATTTTCGGAGCGAAAGCCGCGCCTGCCTACCGGATGGCCAAGCTCATCATCAAGCTCATCAACTCCGTGGCGCAGGTGGTCAATAACGATCCGGAGGTGGGAAGCCTGCTCAAGGTCGTGTTTCTGGAGAACTATTCTGTCTCCATGGCCCAACGCATCATCCCGGCGGCCGACGTCTCGGAACAGATCTCGACAGCCGGCATGGAGGCGTCCGGCACAGGCTGCATGAAACTCTCCATGAACGGCGCGCTGACCATTGGCACTCTTGACGGGGCCAACATCGAGATCCGGGCGGAAGTCGGCCCGGAAAATTTCTTCCTCTTCGGACTCAAGGCGGAAGAGGTCTTGGCGCTTCGGTCGTCCGGATATAACCCCTCCGAGTGCTGCGCCAGAAACGGCGAACTCAAGCAGGTCATCGACAGTGTCGCCGGCGGCCATTTCAGCCCGGAACAACGTGACCTGTTCAAGCCGGTCATCGACTCGCTGTTCAGCGGGGGGGATTACTTCATGGTGCTCGAAGATTTCGATGACTACGCTCGCTGCCAGCAGAGAATCGAAGAGACCTATCGCAACCCGGAGGAGTGGAGCCGGATGGCCATCCTGAACGTAGCCAGGATGGGTAAGTTCTCGTCAGACCGGACCATTCAGCAGTATGCCGAGGAGATCTGGAACGTGAAGCCGGTTGTACCCAAACCCCGCAAGACCGGCAAGGGGATGCGGAGTTGCGGTGAAAGGGGCACTCCGTCTTTTCCGCCGCAACCGAGGTAGTTTCCTGTTTCGATGGGCGGCCGTTTGCTCTATACTATGGCCGCGTATGAGAAGGTGTATGTGAGGAGCGTGCAATGGATGAGCAAGGGCGTGTGACAGACGCGGACGGCCGAATGTCCGACGAGGCGCTTTCGCGGACGGAAATGCAGATTGAGCAGGAGAAGCTCAAGTTGGAGCGGGAGCGCATCCTTCTGGAGCGGGAGCGTTTGGAGGCGTTGCGTGACCGCGCGAAGATGGAGTCCGGGTTGCATGTCGGAGGGGACGGCAAGCCGTCGGTGTCGGTGTCGACGATGGCGCTGGTTTCAATCATCTGTCTGCTGATTGGCGGAATCCTCGGCGCGTTCTCGTCCTCTGTTCAGCGGGATCGCCGCAGCGCGGCGCGACTGCAGGAGGTGATGCAGACGCTGGCCGCCGCATCGCCAGAAGGGATGTCGACGAACGAGAGTGCCAATGCAGTCGCGGAGATGCCGCCTTGGCTGAAGACGATGAAACCGAGGAGCGCGCATGCCGGCATTTCGCTGGTGGTGATTCAGTAGGGGACAGGAGTCGGGAGTCAGAGGGATGTCGTTTTTCAAAGCGTATGACATGCGCGGAACGTTCGGGGCGGACTTCGATCTCGAGACCGTGTTTCGGATCGGGCGCTGGCTGCCGGCGGTGCTCGGGGTGCAGCGCATGCTCGTCGGGCGCGATGCGCGGCTTTCCTCCGAGGCGATCCGCGACGCGCTCTGCCGCGGGCTGACGGCTTCCGGCTGCGACGTGGACGACATGGGGCTGGCGACGACGCCGATGGTCTACTTCTTCACGGCGCAGGGCGGCTACGGCGGCTCGGTGCAGATCACCGCGTCGCACAATCCGGCGCCGGACAACGGCATGAAGGTGTCGCGTGCGGGGGCCGTGCCGGTCGGGTACGCCACGGGGCTTGCCGAGCTGGAGGCCCGCGTGGCCTCCGGCGCGCTGCCGCCGGAGGCGCCGGTTGCGGGCGCGGTGCGCGCCGTCTCGTACCGCGAGGCGTTCGTGTGCTGGCTGCAAGACCACACGACCGACCTCACGGGGCTGCGGCTGGCGGTGGACTGTTCGGACGGCATGGCGGGGCTGGTGATCCGCGACGTGTTGGGCGAGGGGCCCGTGTATCTCAACGAGGTGCCTGACGGCCGCTTCCCGCATCACGCGCCGAATCCGTTGGACGTCGCGAACTGCGCGCAACTGATGGCTGCGGTGAGGGCCGGCGGCCTGGACGCCGGAGTGATTTTCGACGGGGATGCGGACCGGGTGATGTTCGTTGACGAGGCGGGCGCGTTCATCCAGCCCGACTACCTGATTCCGGTGATCGCCCGCACGTTTCTTGCACGGGAGCCGGGGGCCACGGTGATCCATGACATCCGGACGTCGCGCGGGGTGATTGAGACGCTGCACGAGGACGGCGCGCGGACGGTGATGGGCAAAGTCGGACACGCATTCGCCAAGGTGGCGCTGCGCGAGACCGGCGCGGTGTGCGGCGGCGAACTGGCGGGGCACTACTACTTTCGCGATTTTTTCTGCTGCGATTCGGGCGAGCTGGCGGCGCTGCTGGTGCTGGGGGCGCTGGCCGAGGCTAAGCGGCGCGGGGTGAGTTTCAGCGGGCTGATCGCGCCGATCCGCCGCTACGCGAATTCCGGCGAGATGAATTTCAGGATTGAGGACAAGGACGGGGCGATCGCGGCGGCGCTGGCTGCGCTGGTGCCGTTCGGCCCGCCTGTGGCCGAATACACGTTCGACGGGGTGCGGATCGAGTTTCCCGAGTGGTGGGTCAATATCCGCAAGTCGAACACGGAGCCGTATCTGCGGCTGATTGTCGAAGCGCGCGGTGCGGCGCTGCTGGCGTCGCGAACGGCGCTGCTGCGCGGGGCGTTGGCGCCCTTCTGCGGGGCGTCGGCGCCTCACGTTTCCGGGTAGAGAGATGCTAGAAATCAACCATATCACGTTTTCATACGGGGCGCACACGGTGCTCAACGACATCACGTTCGACGTGGCGCCAGGCGAGATCGTGGCGGTCGCGGGCGCCAACGGCGCGGGAAAGACCACGCTGCTGCGGCTGCTGGCCTGTCTGCTGATGCAGGATTCTGGCGACGTGCGGCTCGATGCGGTCGATCCGCTGGTGCGCCCGGTCAAGTACCGCAGGGGCATCGGCTACCTGTCGGAGCACTGTCCGCTCTACAGCGAGATGACGGTGGAGGGGTATCTGACCTATCGGGTGCAGTTGAAGGGCGAGCGCAGCCTGCGCGTGCGGCGGCGTGTGAGCGAGACGCTGGAGCTGTGCGGGCTGGCGGACGAGCGAAAGACGAGGGTGCGTCTGCTGTCGCAGGGATATCGCAAGCGCCTGGGCTTGGCGGACGCGCTGGTCCTGCACCCCAAGCTGCTGCTGCTGGACGACCCTTTGGCCGGGCTCGACGTTCCGCACCGCAAGAGAATGGCGGAGGTTCTGACGGCCGCGTCGGCGCGTGCGGCAGTGGTGCTGGCGGGTCATGAGATTCATGAAATGCTGGCGTGGTGCACGCGCTTTGTGGTGCTCCACCGCGGCCGCGTGACGGGTATGTACCGGGTGCGCGATTACAATCAGGCGGATCTGAAGCGGCTTCTGGAACTGCAGATCGTCTCAGGGACCGGCGGGGAGGAGAGCCCATGACGGTGATTCAGGTGACGTGGCTGCGCGAGGTGAGGGCGTTCCGGGGCGCGTTTTCGTGTTGCGTGCCGGTGGCGGCTTTTCTGGCGGTCTGCGGCTGGACATTCGTGATGCTGCTGCGGCGCCACGAGGGGAGCGTGCTGCAAGTGCAGAGCATCTGGGGCGTGTCGGTCGCGCCGTGGCTGCCGATTCTGAGCGCGGTGCTCACGATGCGTCTGTTTGCGGAGGAGCGTTCGACGGGCATGATTGACCTGCTGATGGCGTCGCCGCTTCGCGAGCGGAATCTGGTGATCGGCAAATTCCTTTCGGCGGTGACGGTGGCGGGTGTTGCGCTGGCGCTGTCGCTGCTGGCGCCGATGGTGGTGCTGCCCGCGCTTTCGGTGCCGGTGCAGGGGACGGTGCGGCCGGTGGCGTATGCGGTGACCTACCTGATTCTCTTGTTGCAGGCCTCGGCGTGGTGTGCGGCGGGAACGATGGTCTCCGTGTTTTTCCGCAATCAGGCGGCAGCGGCGGTCAGTTCGCTGGTGCTTTGCGGCGGGTTGCCCGTGGCGGTCTACGCCGTGATTCTGGCGTGGGTGCCGTCGGTGCGCATCGAGGTGGCGTGGATGCCGCTGCTGATGCACGTGTACGATTTTTCGACCGGGCTCTTTTCGACGGCGGTGCTCGCGCTGTATGTGGCTCTGACCGTTTTTTTTCTGTTCGGCTGTTCCAAATTGTTGGCGTGCCTGAGGCTGAGAGGCTGAGGCGTGGGTTCGCGGGGTGTCTGACGTGAGTGACGAGCGAAATACAGTGACTGTTGCGAAACGGGTGGGGCGGCGCGCACTGCGGGCGACGTCGGCGCTGGCGATCGCTTTGGGCGCGGTGCTGACGTGCCTAGTGATCGCGCTGGCGTATCGGCTCGACCAGACGTGGGAGGTGAAGGTGGGCACGGTGCGGCAGGTCTCCGAACGGACGCGCAATGTGCTGGCCGACACGCAAGGAACGATCAAGATCACCTGTTTCATGGACAGGCGACACCCGATGTTCCGCCCGGTGTCGCGTTTGCTGAGGGGCCTTCAGTTGGCGTCGCGCAGTGTGGCGGGTGCGGAGATCGTGATCGAGTATGTGGATCCGCGCTGGGATCTGACTCGGGCGGGTGTGTTGGCCGCGTGGGGCGTGCCCGCGAACGCGTTGCTGTTCGAGCGGCAGCGGCGGCGGATCATCGTGACGCTGGATGAAATGCTGACCAAGCAGACGCAGGCGCGCATACAGGAGCGGTCAGGCCGCGGCGACGGGACCGACTTGGGCGTGTTCCGCGGCGAGATGGTGTGCGCCTCGGCGGTTTCGCGGCTGGCGCAGCCTTACGAGCGTTCGGTGATCTACTGGCTGCAGGGGCACGGCGAGTCGAGCTGCGACGACTACGACGAACTGCGAGGCTTTTCCGACATCGCGCGCGAGCTCAAGCGGGACGGGTTCGAGATCCGTCCGCTGACGTTGCCTGGCCGGGAGCAGGTGCCTGCGGATGGACACGTGCTGGTGATCGCCGGGGCGCGTCAGGCGATGGCGGTGGAGGAGCTGAACCTGATCGAGGCGTTTCTGCGAAACGGCGGCCGGCTGCTGGTTCTGGTTGTGCCGCGCATGACAACGGGACTGGAGCCGGTGCTGGAGAAGTGGGGGATTCGGCAGACTCCGTTCATTGCCGCGAGCCCCCAAACGCTCTCCGGTCAGGAAGTGGTGCTGACGTCTTTTGCGGATCACGTGATCACGCGTAATCTGAGCAACGCGTCGGTTGTTTTCGGATATGCGGTGTGTCTGGAGGCGGTGACGGACGCGTCCGCAGGCGGGGGCGCTGACCGTCCGAAAGTGACGCTGATCGCACGTACGGGCGGCGACGGGTGGGGCGAGTTGCATCCGAACGTGCTCCCGCGGCACTTCGACGCGCAGAATGAATTGAGAGGGCCTGTGGCGGTGGTGGCTGTCTCCGAGCGCGGCGGGATGGTGTCCAAGGACGTTGCGTTCAAGCCGACTCGCGTGTGCGTCATCGGCGAGACGGATTTTGTGATGAACGGCGCCTTGGCCACGCGGGCGAACGCCAACCGCGACCTCTTTATGAATGCGGTTTCTTGGCTGGCGGGCATTGATACAGGCACGGCCACCTCGCTGGGCGGGGACTCCACCTTGGTCACAGGTTTTTCGCGTCGCCAGTGGGTGGTGTTCATGCTCTGGTCGACGGCGGGCGTGCCTGCCGGGTTCCTTTTTGTGTTCTCGCTGTTCTCACTTCGTATGCGGCGGTAATTTCACGGTATGGGCAATCGACGAATCATTCTTTTTCTGCTGGCGTGCATCAGCGTCTGCATGCTGCTCTTGTGGGGCGCGCAGCGCCGCATTCGCTTTTTCCCTTCGGAAAGCAAGGCGAAGTCCGTCCTGTTTGAAGACCCGCTGGACCCGCTCGAAGGCTTGACGGTGGAACGCGGAGATGCGCGGATCGAATTGCGACGTCAGGAGGGGCGGTGGGATATGTACGCTCCGTTTCCCTCGCGGGTGGATCAGGGTGCTGTGACACGCATCGTGGACGCGTTCGAGAACGCGCGAGTTGCCGATGCGCACAGTTTTCAGGAGCTTCGCCGCCTTGGGTTGTCCCTCAAGGAGTTCGGACTCGCCCCGGCTAGCGCGTATGTGGTCATGAGGGGGCCGCAGCGTAGCCATGCGTTGTGGCTGGGGTCGCTGACGCCTCTGGGCAAAGAGGTGTACGTGCGCATGGACGGGCTGGAACAGATTCTGGTGGTGCCGGCGGAGCTGAGCGCGGTTCTGCCGCTCACTGCGGATGATATGCGCTCGCGCAAGCTCGTGCATTGCGACCGGGTTCTGCTGCGCACCATCGAGCTGCGCGCGCCAGGCCGGCCGTTTATCAAACTATCGAAAGAGACGGGGACGTGGCGGCTGGTTCAGCCGACTGCGGCACCCGCCTCGGACGAGAAGGTGGAATCGCTGCTCGACGCGCTGTACGGCGCACGCGTGATGGGCTTCGTCTGGCCGACCGTGTCGAATGTGATGGACGTCGCAGAAGCCGACTCGGCGTTCAAGGCGCGTACGGAGCTATACGGATTTGGCGCGGATACGGCGGTGCAGATCAGTGTGCAGGAGGCGGCGGCCGCGCCTGTCAAGATCATGTTCGGACGTCCGCTGGACGATTCGGACTTGCTTCACTATGCGCTGATGCAGGGAGGGGACACCATCGGCACGGTCTCGAACGATGTGGTGAAGGCCTTTCGCCTGCTGCCGTCGGATCTGCGCGACACGCGGCTATTCTTTGAAAAGCCCGGCAATGTGAGGAGGCTTCAGGTCTATTTCGGCGATCTGCTGTTTGTGCTGGCTCAGACCAACGCGTTGTGGCAGATTCAGGCGCCCGTCTCGGATGTGGCAGACCAGCATGTGGTGCAGGACACGGTGGAACAATTGCTGCGTCTCAAGGCGGAGACGATCAGTGACGAGGCGCAGAGTGACGTGCTGCGCCAGGGCGGCGAACGGAGCCCTCCCCTGAGCCATGTGGAGTTGTTTTCGGAGCAGTCGGCATGGCGGTTCTCGATCGCCTCGGACGATTACGAGGGGCGCTATTACCGCATTGCGTTCACCAACGCGACCACGGTGTTCAGAGTGGCCAGCAGCAACGTGCCGCCCGCTCTGGTGGGCATGATCGGCCTGCTGGGCTTGCGCGACAAGGCCGTGCTTTCTGTGCTGCCGGAGAGTGTCCGGCGGATCACCGTGAGGCGGGCGGGCGGAGGCGTCGAGACGCTCCAGCGCGAAAGCGGAGGCGGGGTGTGGCGTCTGGGCGAGGGCGTGACGGGACAGGTGGCCACCGAACGGCTTGGCGTGTGGCTGGCCCAGCTGGGGGCGCTCAAGGCGAACCGGATCGAGAAGCTCGGGCTCTCACTCGAAGACATCGACGCGTACGGACTGCGCGCGGCGTGGCTCGAGGTGAGCGTGGATGTGGACGCAGCCGACGCCGTGCGCAAGACGCTGCTCGTTGGTAAAGAGGCTGGCTTCGGCAAGCGGTATGCGATGGTGCGGGGACTGGATGTGCTCTTTGTGCTGGATGAGGATGCCCTGCGGGTTTTGTCGGCGCGCCTTGTTGAGCCGCTCTGAGGGGGGCTATTCTCCGGGGCCGCCCAGCGCGGCTCTCAGCTCGGGTGGTGGGCGGACCGGGCGCAGCGTGCTCAGGTGTACGAGCGCGTGGACGGTGTAGCCTTCGGCGAGAAGTTTACCATCGCGGCGGATTTCGCAGCGGAGGGTGAGCCGGACACCCTTGAAGCCGTCGCTCCACGAGGTGATCTCCAGCAGGTCGTCATATGTGGCGGGCGCGAGGTAGTTGACATGCGCTTCGGCGACCGGCAGGCCGAAGCCGCACGTTTCCAAGGTGCGGTAGGTTGTGCCGCGGGCGCGCAGCAGTTCGTTGCGCCCGCGCTCGAAGAAGGCCAGATAATTGGCGTAATAGACGACATGCATCTGGTCGGTGTCGGCATAGGGGACTCGGTAGCTGATCGTGACGCGGTGCGGATCGGACATGGGCGGAGCCTCCTCTGGGTAGATGGCACTCAGTTTAGTGGCGGAGGCGCAGGTTTACAAGCGGTTGTTTTATTGAAACATGGGATTGACAACCCGGCGCGTGTGGCGCATTCTTAAGGCCATTTTCTAGTTCGCGGAGGAGGTTTTTGCATGACGGGAATCGTATTTTTGTCGGCGGGTTTGCCGTTGGCGTCGTTGCTCAGCGGCTTCATGGCTTCGAACATGATGGGAAAGGGGATCGTGCTTGTGCAGATCGCCAGCTCGATCGTTGCGGCGGCCATCATCATCGGTAAGAATCAGGAACTCAACAGCATCATCCGCAGCAGCAAGCGCTTCCTGCGCGAGTTTCTGGCGGGACGCGATGTGCTGGACTACTATCTGCTGCGCAAGAAGGGCTCGCTCACCTCGCTGGAGCTGATCTATGAGCGCACGTGCGAGCGCATGGTCAAGCTGCTGGACCCCGACATGCGGCGTTCGGTGATCGGGCGCCAGAGCGGGGCGGAGAACGCAGCGCTGTCCGCACGCGAGATCGAACTGGTGCGCAGCACGTGCGAGCACACGGTGCAGGAGGAGGAAATCCGCGTGGAGCAAGGCATGGGGCTGCTGGCGACGATCGTGACGGCCTCGCCCATGATGGGGCTGCTGGGCACGGTGTGGGGCGTTCTGGACGCGTTCGCCGATATGGGCACGAAGGGCACGGTGCTGCTCTCGGTGATCGCGCCTGCCATCTCCTCCGCGCTGGTCACGACGGTGGTCGGACTGCTGGTGGCGATCCCGAGCGCGATCTTCTATAACAATCTGGCGATCAAGGTGCGTCAGCTCACCACGGACATGGACGGTTTCGCCGACGAACTGATGGGCCGCATCGCCTGTGAGTTTCAGGGGAGGGGCGATTAATGGCTCTGCGCCGTCTGGGTCGCAAGAAGGCGTCCAAGGTCATCAACAACATCGACATGACGTCGTTGATCGACCTGACGTTCCTCTTGCTGATCACGTTCATTATCACCATGCCCGCGCTGGAGCAGGGGATCTCGATTCGCCTGCCGCAGGGCAAAGCGGACGAGTTGCCGAGCAAGAAGGCCAACATCGTGACGCTCGACGCAGAGGGCAAGGCGTATCTGAACAACCGGGTGATCTCGCTGGATGATCTGGAGCGCACGCTGGGCAATCTGGCGGCGGAGGATCCGCAGGTGGCGGTGCTGGTGCGCGGCGACGAGCGGTTAGAGTATGGCAAGGTGATCGACGTGATGAAGATCCTGTATAAGGTCAAGATCACGCGGATGGCGTTGGTGACGCTGTCAGATTAACGGTTCGGGGAGCGGGATGTGAAGCAGGGGCCGGTCAATTCCTATTCGCTGAAATGGTCATGCGCGATGCACGGCGTCCTGCTACTCATTGCTGTGGTCGTGCCGCTGCTGCCCGCATTCCGCCCCAAGGAAGTGGAAATCCCGCTGGATTTCACCGTCGTGCTCGAGGAGAATCTGATTGAGCCCAACACGCCGCCGGAAGCGCAGCCGGACAAGACGGATCCGCCTGCGCCGGATGAGCCAGCCCCGGACGCGCCGCCGCCCGTGCCGCTGCCTGATCCGGTCAAGGAGGCTGTGATCGACGAAAAAAAGAAACCGCCCGAGAAAAAGAAGCCGCCCGAGAAAAAGAAAGAGCCGGAAAAAAAGCCGCCCGAGAAAAAGAAAGAGCCGGAAAAGAAGCCGGAGCCGTTCAAGAAGGGCAAGCGCGTTGAAACGCCGCCGGCGAAGCCCTCGCAGCCCAAGTTCGACGAGATCTACAAGCCGTACGATCCGAGAAAACCGGTCAGCGTGAAACCGCTGACGGACAAGGCGCTGTCGCGCGCCGAGATCGATAAGGCCTTGCTGGCGGGAGCCAAGGCCGGAACGCGGAACCAGATTCCTGAAGACGAGATCTCGCGCTGCGTCGTGCTGGTGCGGCGGGCGATGTACGAGGCGTGGGAACAGCCGGGGGCTGGCGACGCGGGGCCGCGGCCGGCATCGCTGGACATCCGGTTGGACAGCACGGGGCGCGTGGTGAGCTACCGCATACGCCAGTCCTCGGGAAGCGCGTTCTTCGATCAGACGGTGCTGAAGGCGGCGGCCAACGCGGAGCCGATCCGGGGGCTCTCTCTGGCGTTTCTCAAACAGTACGAGACCCTGACGGTCGAGTTCAAGTTGGAGTAGAAAAAAAGGGCGGCACCCCGCGAAGGGTGCCGCCACGTATTGTGTTCACTTTCGTTGGGGTTACCAGCGATCGCCGCCGCCGCGATCACCGCCACCGCGACGGTCACGGAAACCGCCCCCCCCTCCACCGCCCCCGCCGCCGCCACGCGGGCCGCGGTCGTCGCGAGGCTTGGGCTGGGACTCGTTCACGCGCAACTTGCGGCCATCACTGTCATAGCCGTTCAGCGCGTCGATCGCTTGCTGGGCCTGACTCCGGTCAGGCATTTCGACAAAGCCGAATCCCTTGGATTGGCCCGTCGCACGATCCATGACGACACGGGCGGAGGCAACCTCACCATACGCCGCGAAAAGGCTTCTCAGGTCGTCATCACTTGTCGAATACGGAAGGTTGCCAACATAGATGTCCATGCCTGCATTCCTTGTGTGTGCTGTGTCCCGCCATGTTGTTGCGTGACCCGGCGGCGCCAGATTCCATGGCACAAGCTGACGCCGCGGGCATAACATATGCCCAGACGCACCAACCCTTCTGCCATCACGCGGCAGACGTTATGACGCGCCCCGTAAATCCAAATCCATCAATAGAGTTATGTTAGGTGATTCCCGTTCTTTCGCGCAAGCGCAAAAGTGAGAAATGAACAAGAAAAATGGAGGAGGCCTCTAAGCGGTCGGGCAGAGGGAGGCGTGAATAGGGCTTTTTCCTCTGCCGAGGGTGGTGTATAATGTGCCTCTAAAGTGTAAGCAAGGAGTAAGAAAGCCGATGATGAACCTGACTTTTTTGGGCGCGGCGCAGACGACCACCGGTTCCATGCATCTGGTGGAGGCGAACGGCAAGCGCATCCTGTTGGACTGCGGGCTTTTTCAGGGCAACCGCAAGGAGGCGTTCGAGAAGAACCGCCAGATGCCGGTCGACCCCGCGACGCTGGATGCGGTCGTGCTTTCGCACGCGCACATCGATCACTGCGGCAATCTGCCCACGCTGGCACGGCACGGCTTCCGCGGAAAGGTGTACTGCACGCCTGCCACGCGCGACCTGTGCGACATCATGCTGAGAGACTCCGCTTATCTGCAGATGCGCGACCTCGAGATCGTGAATAAGAAGCGCGCGCTGCAGGGGAAGAATCCCTTCGAGCCGCTGTACGAGCAGCAGGATGTGGATGCAATTTTGAGCCGTTTTGAAACGGAACCGCTCAAGCGCCAGGCTGACCTCGGCAGCGGCATCAGCCTGGTCTTCCATAACGCGGGGCATATTCTGGGTTCGGCCTTGGTCCAACTCGACGTGAAGGAAAGCGGCGCGCGTTCCCGTCGCCTGCTCTTCTCCGGCGACCTCGGTCAGACGAGCCAGCCGATTCTGCTGGATCACGACTATCCGCAGGGGGCCGACGTGCTCCTGATCGAAAGCACCTACGCGGACCGTGACCATCCTTCGGACGAGGATGTGAAAGGGCGGCTGAAAGGGTTTATTGACGACATCCACCAGTTGAAGTCAAAACTCGTGATCCCCGCGTTCAGCGTCGGGCGCACGCAGCAGGTGCTCTACTATTTCAGCCAGCTTGTGGAGGCGGGCCGCATGCCGCCCACCACGGTCTATGTGGACAGCCCGCTTTCGCTCAAGGCGACGCAGGTGTACAACAAGCATCGCGAGTGCTATGACGACGAAGCCTCCGACCTGCTGCGCCATGGCATTGACCCCATGAAATTTGCGGGGCTGCGGTTCATCGAGACGCCGGACCAGTCCAAGGCGCTGAACGACCTTCCCGGCCCCATGGTGATCATCGCGGCGTCGGGCATGTGCGAGGGCGGCCGCGTGCTGCACCATCTGCAGCGTACCGTCGGCGACCCGCGCAACATCATTCTGATCGTCGGGTTTCAAGCCGAGAACACGTTGGGGCGCCGCATCGTCGAGCGCACGTCGCCGCTGCGTATCTTGGGCGACGAATTCGAATTGCGCGCGCGCGTGCATACCATCAACGCGCTCTCGGCCCACGCCGACCGACGCGGGCTGATGCGCTGGTTCGACGGCGTGAAAGGCAACGTGTCGCGCGTGTTCGCGGTTCACGGAGATCCGGAAAAAGTGGCGGCCATGACCGCGCTTGTGAGGCAGCACGGGGTCGAGAACGCGGTGGCCCCGGTGCCGGGGCAGACGTTTGAGAACGTGTGACGCCTTCCAGATTTCTCAGCAAAATTGCCTCGCCTCCATGCGGCAGAGAGCCTATCCTTTCCACTTCATTTTTGGAATCATTGTCAGCAAGGAGGTGCCATGAGAAGTACCCGTAGAGAATTTGTGTGTCGTATGGCCGCGGGCGCTGCGGCGGCGGTTGCCGCGCCGGCGATCCTGCCGTCGTCGGCGCTGGGAGCCGCCGGGCAGACTGCGCCGGGCAACCGGGTCGCCATCGGGCTGATCGGCATGGGCAAGATGA
>CAYMLQ010000029.1:0-30924 GCA_964390795.1 uncultured Lentisphaeraceae bacterium | reverse complement strand
ACGGGGGAAAGGGGGCAGTGTGCCCGTTTTCAGCTCCTATGGGATGCTAGTGAATCCAAGTACTTTTCGGCAGTGGTATGAGAACTACCCTTTGACGATGCCGACCTTGCTGAAGGAGAAGTCTTTCGGAGTGATCGGCTCAAGCGAAACGGGGACATTGGTTTTGGGGTAGGGCATGTTGACCGTGGGCTTGAGCCAGCGGATGCCGTAGGCCAGAACGCGCAGGACGTGTTCGTTGTAGTAGGTCGGGAATCTGTTGACAGTGAAGCTTAAAACGTCTAATTTAAGCACATGTTTAACCCATGAGGTGCGCCGATGAAGACTGTGCCGCAGGACAAAACGAGCGATGAGAGCAAGAAGAACACGCAGGATAAGATTCTGCATGCGGCCACCAAAGTGTTTGCCGAGCGCGGGTATAAGGACGCAACCACGCGGATGATCTGCGCGGAGGCCAGGGTGAACGTCGCCTTGGTGAACTACTACTTCCGCACCAAAGCGGACCTCTACAAGGCGGTGATTGGCGCGCTCTTTGAGGATGTCGCCAAACCGATGATGGCGATTCCCGGCACGGTGCGTGACGAGGCGACATGGAGGCGCGCGATGCGGACATGGGTCAGACGCTCGCTGGCGATCTGCGCCGCGCGCAAGCCGCCCGAGTTCTGGATGGCGCGGCTGATGGGCATGGAGGAGTGTGTGCCGTCGGACATGGCGCAGGACATCGAACATAAGTTTGCGATTCCGATGCGCCAATGTTTTGCGCGGCTGATCCGCATGGCCATGGCCGAGGAAGACCCTGTGCAGCTCAACCTCTGGTGCAGCACCGTCCATGCGCAATCGGTGGTGTATGCGATCGCCAAGCCGAGCTGGGCCTCGAGGTTCTGTCCGTCAGATATCGACCGCGAGGTCTGGCTCGACAAGGTGGCCGATCACATTTGCGGCGGAATCTTCTGCCGTCTCTCTTTTCAGAGAAAGATTGACTAAGCTCTCATGCGAACCACATTCCAATTGCGAGCAGCGCTTCTGCTGACGGGTTCCATTCTTTTCACGGGAGGCTGCCGTATGCCCGGCTTTGTGGAGCGGAAACAGGCTTCCGAGATCTTCCGCAGCTCGCTTCAGGAGGAGACCCGCGATTTTTTCGCCACGAACAGCGCCCCGCTGACCTTGGCGTTCGCGCTTCAGGTGGCACGCGAGCGCACGCTGAAGCTGACTCAGGCGCAACTGGACCTACAGTTGGCACGCATTCAACGCTCGACCGCATTCACCGCGTTCCTGCCGCAGATCGAAGCGACCTTTACGCGCGGCGGGACGGATGTTCCGATCATGCGGTCGTTCGGCACCCAGTCCGTTCAAATGAGCAGCAAATATGTGAGCGAGGCGTCGATCGCGCTGACCCAGCCGATTTTCACGCCGGGCGCTTGGCTGCTGTTTGTCGAGTCGAAGAACGCCGTGCGTGCTCACGAGCTGGTCCGCGCACGGGCCGGCGAGCTACTCGACGTACAGGTTGCGGCTCTTTTCTATCGGGCGGCTGTGGCCGAGAACAGGGTGAAGATCTACGAGCGGCAGAAAGAGGCGGCCCAGGCGCTGGCCGACCGGGTCGCTGCCCTCGCCCAAGAGGGGTACGTGCTGCCGGCGCAGCGCGAGCGCGTGCAGGCGCGCCTGTTGTCAGACCAGTACAACGTCCGGCTTGCGAACGATGAACTGGCGCTGACGCGGGCCAGGCTGTTCGAGCTCCTGCGGTTCTGGCCGACGGAACAGGTGACCTTGGACGGAGGGTCGATGCTTGCGGTTTTGGAGCGCGCGTGGGTGCTGACGGCAGAGGACGGCGCAGCGCTGCGATTCTCGCGCGAGCAGGTTCAGGCGCTGACCGCAGAAGAGTGGCTGTGGCAGGCGCTGGTCAACCGCAAGGAGCTGTGGGCGGGCGACCAGATGATCGTGATTCGGAAAACGGAGGTGCTGCGCGCGCTCGCCGGGTTCTTGCCAAACCTGTACGGCTCCGTCTCCGGCAACTACTCGTCCGAGATTTTGCAGTCGCCCAGCCAGTACTGGGCGGGGGGGCTGAGTGCGGCGCTTTCGCTGTTTAATGGCTTTCAGACGGTGAATGAATACCGCGCGGCGAAGGCGCGGCGGCAGGCGGAGTTTCAGATGCAGGAGGACCGCGCGCTGTCGCTTGTGGTGTCGGCCTATGAGGCGCATCAGAACTGGAGCCGCGCGGCCGAACAGCGCGCGGTTGCGGTTCAGGCGCGCAAGGCGGCGGAGATGGATTACGCCGAGACCCACGCGCGCTACGAGCAGAACCAGGAAACGCTTTCCGAAGTTCTGGACACGCTTGCGCTGATGGAGACCGCGCGCGTGCAAGCCGTGACGGCCGAGTATGCCTCTTCGCTGGCAGAGATCGTGTTGCGCGATGTGGTCGGCGTGGGGCTTCATCGGCCTGATCAGCCGTTTTCCGCTGAGCGAAAGGAGAGGGGGCGATGATGAAGTCTTCGACGTGGATGCGGGTGCTGCTTGCGGCGGTGTTGGCCGCTGCCGGCTGCAAGAAGGAGCTGAAGCAGGCGGAGCCCTTGGACGTGCGCCCGTTGGTGAAAGTGGGGAAGTTGAATCCCGCGTACGCCTTCACTGAGGGTGCGCAGGTGCAAGGTACGGTCCGCACGAAGTTCTCGGCTTCACTGGCGTCGCGCGTGGCGGGAGCCGTTGATGCGGTGCTGGCGGAGGAGGGCGCGCAGGTCAAGGCCGGGCAGCCACTCTTTCAGGTGGACAAGCAGACACTGGAGAGCCGCGTGCGCATCGCGCAGGACGATCTGAATGTGGCCCAAGCGATGCTGAAAGAGGCGGAGGCGGTATCGCTGGAGGCGCAGGCGGGTTACGAGAAGGCCGAAATCGATGCGGGACGTATGAAGAAGCTGTTTGAAGAGTCGAAGGCAGTGACCCAAGACACCTGGGAGAAAGCGGACTTGCAGTTTAAGCTTGCGCATGCGACGCGAGAACGCTCGCGTGCCGCTATCGAGAGCGCCAAGGTGCGAATTTTGCAGGCGGTGACGGGGGAGTCGGTCGCCCGGAAAAACCTATCCGATTCGCTCGGTGTGGCGCCCTTCGACGGCGTGATTACCCGCAAGCTGTTGGACAAGGGCGATTTCGCCACAGTGGGTGCGCCTGTGTTCGAAATGGATGATCCGCGCGTTTACGAGGTTTGCTTCTCCATGAACGCCGAAACCTATGACCGCGTCGAAGCCGGGAAAACAGCGGTGCGCTTTGCGGACGGGCAGAACGCCACAGTGACCTACAAGGCGCCTTCGGTACACCCGGTGACGCGTACCTTCGAGATCCGAGTGACGGTCGAACGTGGGCCGGATATGGCGCCAGGGATGATCCGCGACGCCCGCGTAGTGTTCCGTCAGTTCACCGCTGCTGCAGTGCCATCGCGGGCGGTCGGGTTAAGAGGCGGAAAGCATGTGGTCTTCGTGATCCGCGGCGAGATCGTGGCGGGCGTGCCGGTCGAAACCGGTATGGAGTGGCAAGGGCGTACGGAGATTAAGAACCCCGAGTCTCTGAAGGATGCGGCTATCGTGACGGAGGGCATGTTGCTGCTGAATGAAGGAGATCGTGTCCGGGTTATGAAAGAGGGGAACTAAATTCCAGGTTCATTTCCACGTATGAGGTTTCCATGTTTTTAGCCCAAGCTTCCATCCGGCGTCCGATCGCCATGACGACGCT
Source organism: uncultured Lentisphaeraceae bacterium (assembly GCA_964390795.1). Classification (GTDB taxonomy): domain Bacteria; phylum Verrucomicrobiota; class Kiritimatiellia; order RFP12; family UBA1067; genus CAYMLQ01. The sequence continues at coordinate 27,213 of CAYMLQ010000029.1, read as the reverse complement.
GATCCTCTGTCTGCTGATGTTCGGCGTTTTGGCCTACCGCACGATTGGCGTGGATCTGCTGCCTCGCGTCGATGTGCCCTTTGTGACGATCACGGTGGTCTATCCGGGCGCATCGCCCGACGAGATCGAGACCACCGTTGCGAAAAAGCTCGAAGACGCGGTGGTGCAGGTGGACGGCATCAAGCATCTGACCTCCACCTGCCTCAACAACTTCTGCCAAGTTCTGATCGAGTTCGAACTGGGACGCGACGTGGATGTGGCGGCCACCGATGTGCGCGAGAAGGTCGGGCTAATCAAAGAGCAGTTGCCTGCCGAGGCGGAAGAGCCGCAGATTCTCAAGTACGATATCAACGCGACGCCCGTCGTGACGGTGGCGCTGAAAGGCTCGCAGCCGGTCGACGACCTCTATGATTATGCGGACGACACGTTGGCGGACCGTTTTTCCGCTCTGAGCGGCGTCGCGAAGGTGGAGCTGATCGGCGGTCAAGAGCGCGAGGTTCTGGTGGAGGTTGACCGGCGGCTGCTGGCCGCCCGCGGCCTTGCGCTGGGGCAGATCGTGGCAGCGATGAGCCGGGAGAATCTCAAGGTGCCTGTCGGGCAGATCGACGACGGGCAGCGTGAAATCTCTCTGATGTTCGATGCGGAAGCGATCGAAGTGCCGGATTTGGGAAACATCGAAATCGGCGTCGTCCGCGGAGAGCGGGTGTATCTGCGAGATGTGGCCCATTTCGCGTTCGGAACGGAACGCGCGAGGAGCCGCGCCTCTTATGACGGCGAGCCCTGCGTCATTCTCAAGGTCACCAAGAAAGGCGAAGCCAACGCGGCAGCCGTGGTCGACCGGGTTCGCACGGTCTTCGACGACGTGAAAGCAAAGCTGCCGGGCGGCATGGAGCTGGTCTGGTTCCGCGACGATGGCGACTTTGTGAAGGCGACCGTGAGCGACGGGCTCAACAGCATCCGTGACGGCGTGATCCTGACGGGCCTCGTGCTGCTGCTTTTCCTGGCCGATATCCGCACCGCCTTCATCGCCTTCGTGAGCATTCCGGTGACGATGATCATTGCGCTCATGACGTTCACGTGGTTCGGCTATACGATGAACGTGATCACGATGAGCGCCTTCGGTGTATCGGTCGGAATCCTAGTGGCGAACTCCATCGTGGTTCTCGAAAACATCACGCACGCGTTTGAAACGCGCAAGGGGCAGGTGTTTGACGTCAAAGACGTCGTGGAGCGCGCGACCTCGCAGGTGGGGCTGGCGGTCGCGGCCAGCGCGCTCACGAATATCGTGGTCTTCTTGCCGATCGCGTCGATGAAGACCATCACCGGGCAGTTCCTCGCGCCCTTTGCGGTCACGGTGACGGCCGCGACGTTTGCCTCCTTGCTGATCAGCTTCACGCTCACGCCGATTCTGGCGATCCAGACGTTTGCGCACGGTGAGCGGATCAATCGCGGTCTTGCGTGGTTGCTCACGCCGTGGACCAAGTTCTACAAAGGAATTGAGCGCGGTTATGTCCGGTCGCTTCACTGGCTGCTGAGGGCGCCGCTGCTGTTCGTGGTCGTGACCGCTGCGGTCTGCGGGTGGGCCTTGGTTTACTATGCCCAGAGGGTTCAGATGGACTTTGTGGCGCAGACGGACATGGGGGATCTGGCCGTGCGCTTGGAGTACCCGGCCGACGGCAACCTCGTGCAGACGGCGGCGCGAACGCAGGCCATCGCCGAGCGTCTCCGCAATGACCCGGCGGTGCGGCATGCGACCGTCGCCTGCGGGAAAGTCCAAGGCATTATCGGGCAAGTATCGGAGGGAACGTATCTGGCGGAGATTCAGTTGCGCCTGTCGTCCAAACTGGAGCGCAAGGCGGATGACATTAAAACGGTCATGCAGCGGATACGCCGCGAGCTGGTGAAAGAGCCGGACTGTTTCTGGTCCGTGATGGTTCCGAGTGTGGCGGGCGGCGGCGCGTCGCAAGACATCGTCATTATAGTCAGCGGCCCCGAATTGGACGAGCTGAACCGAATCGGGGTTGCGGCGTCTGCGCAGATGCGCGCCGATCCCGCCAGTTCGGATGTGACCCATTCCGTTCGCCCCGGCCGCCCGGAGATCCGCATCCGCCCGAACCGCGCGGTGCTGCACGACATGAACGTTTCCGCGGCCGAGCTTGGCCTGACGCTGCGCGCAGACATCGCGGGCATCAAGACCACGGCCTACAAAAAGGGCGACCGCTCCTATGATATCCGCGTGCGGTATACGCAAGAGGAGGGCAGCGAGCAGATCGGGAGGCTAAACCTGCCCGGGGCGGACGGACGCCCGATCCTGATCGGCGCGGTGGCTGCGCTGCATGAGAACCTCCAGCCCACGCAGATTACGCGGTTTGACAAATCCCGGTCGGTGAGCCTTTATGCCAACGCGGCCAAAGGGTATGGCATGGGAACCGCGATGGCGGCGCATACCGGGATCCTGTCCAAACTCATGCCTGCCGGATACTCGATGCGGTTCTCTGGCATGGCGGAGAAAATGCAGGAGGCGTTCACTGAGTTCAGGCTGGTGACGCTCATCGCCATTCTGCTCACGTATTTGCTGTTGGCGGCGATGATGGAGTCGTGGACGCAGCCGCTCATCATTCTGCTGACCGTGCCCTTCAGCTACCTCGGCCTGTATCTGGCGATTTACCACACCGGCTCGACGCTCTCGATCTTCGGCCTGTTGGCGGGCATCATGCTGGTGGGGGTGGTGGTCAACGCCGCGATCCTGCTGATCGACGAGATGAATACCTTGCGGCGCGAGCAGGGCCTCCACAAGCGTGACGCGCTGATGCTGGCGGCGGAGAGAAAGTTCCGGCCGATCCTGATGTCCTGCGTGGCGGCGCTCTTCGGCATGCTGCCGATGGCTACGGGTGCCGGGCTGGGCTCCGAGATGCGTGCGGGCATCGGCATCGGTTCGGTGGGCGGCATCCTGGTTTCGTCGCTGCTGTCGCTCTACTTCATTCCGGCCGTCTATATGGTCGTGGGGCGGTCGGACAAGCGTCAAGGCCGGTAAGCCGCAGCGTGACGGGCGTTTCACGAGCGAGGTGGCTAGCTCGTGCGACTGGAGCCATCTTCCGAAAAAAACATGTGCTCCATGAAGAGGTCGGTGAAGTGCGGTTCGGACGCCAGTTCCACGTGCACGGTGCGCGAGCGCAGGGCCTGCGCGCGGGCGAATTCGGTCTGCGAGAGCAGGGCGCGCTTCGCTCCGGTGAGCGAGGCGTTGCCGACGAAGCGGATCGCCTGATAGTGCAGCGGCGGCAGCAGGCCGATGCGCAGGGCGTTTTCGCGGCGGATGTAGTTGCCGAACCCTCCGGCCAGCAGAATGGCGTCGAGTCCGCGCACCGTGAGCCCGGCTTTATGCAGCAGCGCCTCGATGCCTGCGCGGATCGCGCCGGAGGCGAGCTGCAGTTCGCGGATGTCCTGCTGCGTCAACGTGACAGACGCGCACCCGTCGGCGCCGTACGCCAGCACGAAGCCGTTGCCGTGTGAGCCTTCCACCAGACGCAGTGCGAGCGCATCGGTGAGAGTGGCGGGCCGCGGGTCGGGCAGGGCCAGCATGCCGGTGGAGTCGACCAGGCCGAGGCTCAGCAGTGCAGCGACGGCATCCACCAGCGCGGAGCCGCAGAGCCCGCGCGGCTCGGTGTCGCCGATCACGTGGCAGCGCAGGTCGCCGTTCTGAAGCCAGATCTGGTCGATGGCGCCGGTGGCGGCTCGCATGCCTTGGCGGATGCGCGCGCCTTCGAAAGCGGGGCCGGCCGCAGTGGAGGCGGCATAGATGACGCCGTCCTTGAGCAGGGCAATTTCGCCGTTGGTGCCGATATCGACCAGCAGGGTCGGCTGGGCGAGCGTGTCGAAGTGCGAGGCGAGGAGGCCCGCGACGGTATCGCCGCCGACGAACCCGCCGATCTGTGGGAAGACAGCGAGCGTGGCGTCAGGATGGGTCAGGAGCCCGAGCCGGGCTGCGGGGAGGATCTGCGCCTCGGTGAAGGCGGGCGTAAAGGGCTTTTCGCCGAGCGGCGACGGGTCGAGTCCGAGCAGCACCTGCTGCATGGTGGTGTTGCCCGCGACCGTCAGCTTATGGATCGCCTGGTGTTCTTCGCCGCACCCGTCGCAGAGCGCGCGGAGGATTTCGTTGAGTGAGGCAACGGCGTGGGCTTGGAGCCGCGCGAGGGCGGAGGGATCGTTGCGCACGGCGGAGATGCGGCTGATCACGTCATCGCCCATCGGGATCTGCCGGTTCATCACCGCGTGCGTCGCGCGTTCGAGGCCGGTGTGGAGGTCGAAGAGCGTGCCCGCGACGGTGGTTGTGCCAAGGTCAAAGGCCACGCCGAGCTTGCCAGCGGTGTGGGAATCGCGGCGCACCGTGACCGGTTCGCCGTCCACGAGGATCGCGTCGAGCCGGGGGACGAGTGACGAGGCAGGAATTTCGACGGTGAGGGGTTCGGTGACCTTGGCGCCGCAGGCGAGCCGCCAGCCGTTAGCGAGTTCGTCAGAGGTGAGGCGGTGCGCTGAGCCGCCTGCGGCAGTGTGTCCGGAACGCAGGCGGACCCGGCATTTGGCACAGGTTCCGCCTCCCCCGCAGGGCGCGTCAATCAGCAGGCCAGCCTGGACGGCGGCCTGAAGCAGCGTGGTGTTCTGCGCGACAACAACCGTCTTGTCCGCAGGCAGGAAGGTGACGGTGTGGTCGTTACGCGTGCTCGTTTTCACGGTGCTTGTTGCGACAGTCGGAGCAGTAGAAGAATGGTTTATCCCAGGTGGTCTCCTCTTCGCGTCCGCAGGTGTCGCACACGCGGACCTGTTTGCGGTGCTCTGTCCGGCAATTCGAACAGAAGAAGTCCGGCCCGGCCCACGTGGTGGTCTCTTCGCGGTTACAGTTCTTGCAGGTGCGGCGCTGCTCCTCACGCACGAGGCGGATCTGTTGGGCGTGCTCGTCGAGGAAGATCGGGGGCATATCCTGAATGCCGGCCGTCGTGAGCAGCATGGCGCTGGTGAGGAACTTGCCATCGAGGTTGTTCATGCCCACGATCTGCACGCGCTTGCCCATGGCACGCACGCGCTTCAGTAGCGGGATGTAGTCCGCATCGCCGCCGACGATCGTCGCAACGTCGTACGCGCCGGGGATGGCGGCAAAGAAGAGCATGGCGGAGGCCAGCGCGACGTTGACCCATTTGTCGTCCGGACGGGCGTGCGGCTCGCGCCGAAAATCGATCTCCAGAATTTCAGTGTCATACGCACACTGGAGCGCAAGAAACTCATAGAAGGCGTTTTGCTTGGCGGGGTTGTAGCCCTGCTTGTTGACGGGGATGGTGCCGAAATAATTCGTTCGGACGACATCGACCTCAGAGTCCAATACGTCAGCGACTTGGTGGGCGATAATATCCGGGATGCGCTTGTAATCGATTTCGAATCCGCTCTCTTCCCCGAGTGACTCGAAAAGTGCCTGACGGCTGTGGTACAACCAGCTGCCGTCAATGAAGATCATAGTTTTAACAGACATGCTATTAGCCTTTCTCGAAACCGCTATTTTTTCCCCAGCCACGCTACCGCGAGGCCACTGTGCGTTTGAAGGGATATATAGTTTGCCAAAACCGCGTTGGGCTGTCTACGTGGAAACATCAACTTTCAAAACTATTTTTTTAACCTTTGTAGACATATCTGAATGGCGTCCAGGCAGGTGGGCGTCTTGAGGGAAAAAGATGGCAAACATGCCTTTGCGGAAACGGGTGAACCACGCCTCGCCGTCGTAGAAGCCGATGTCCTTTTCAGGGTCGAAAGCCTTGGCAACGGGCTGCCCGCCGAGAGGCGCATAGCCCATGAACTCCTCGCCCTGAAGCACGAGCTGGATGTCAATGTACTTTTTGTGGGCTTCGAGCTTGCCCTCTTGGATGGGTTTGGTCTCGTACTCTTGAACCAGGGCGAACAGGGCGGAACCGTCGATCTCGGTGCGGCCGAGGGCGACGGAGTCGATGTCGGCGCGCTTCAGAAAGGCGAAGGCGGCCTTGAAGCGCGGATGCAGCGTCTCGTATTGGCTGCTGTGGTCGAGGGTGTCGATGACCATGGTGTGAACCTTTCGTGCGTGTTAGCAGCCCGCGGGCGCGGTCTGTTCAAGAAAGCGGATCAGGCCGGGCAAAGCCTTGAGGATGATGTCGCGGCATCGGCGGTAGTCGTCGAGGCTGCCGCAGAACGGGTCGGACACGTCGCTTTGAGCGGGGGCGTCAGGATCGAAGGAGCGGAGCAGGAGCACGCGGTCGCGTGCGACGGGAAAGCGCGCGGCGAGCTGTTGCGCGTGCGCGGTCGTCATGGCCACGATGGCGGCAGACTCCCGAATCTGTTCAGGCGTAACCAGGCGGCTACGGTGCTGACGCAAGTTGTAACCCAGCTCTCCCAAAGCGATGAGCGCCCCTTCGGAAGCGCATCCGCCCTCGCACGCCGCAAGGCCGGCTGAGGCAATGCGCCAGGGCGACGATGGCGGCAGAGCGGCGCGCAGCAGCGTCTCAGCCATCGGGCTGCGACAGGTGTTGCCGGTGCAGACAAAGAGGACGAGCGACGCCATGCGGCCTACTCCGGGATCAGCACGCGCCAGGGAATCGTGCCGACGTTTTTGGTTTTGAGCGGCATGGCGGTAGCCATCATGCCTTGCGGCGCCGGCGGGGGCGTCACGCCGGCGGGCGTCACCGGAGGATCTTTGACGGCCGGGGGGAAGCGCGGGTTGCGCGCCTCGGGTATCGCGGGGTCGGCGGCGATCGGGTTGGGTGTGGTCAAGGGCGGACGGGCGGTGGGCGAGGCTGGCGCGGCGGGCGCTGCTGCGACGGCGGGAGCGCTCACGGCCGGAGGGACGGCTGGCGGTTGCCGAGGATGGGCAGCCGCGTAGGCGCGCTGCTGGGCGGCGGCGGCCGCTGCTTTCTTTTCTGACTCCTTGATAGAGACGAGTTCGTCCTTCAGCTTGGCGCTCTGCTCCTGCATGGCTCGGAGTTCGTCCCGCATCTTCACAAGTTCGCCGTCCTGCGAGGCGACCTTCTCGTGGACTTTGGTGGCGATCTCGCTGACGCCGTCCAGTTTCCTGTCCATGCTCGACTGGAGTTCCGTGGTCGCCCGCGACATCTGCCGCACCGACTCTTCCAGCACGGGAGAGGGCTGCGCGACCGGCGCGGCCGGGATGACCTGGGCGGGTGCAGCCGGGGCGGGGGCCTCCCGTTGCGCGAGGGCCACGTCGAGTAGTTTGCTTTGGACGGTCGTCATGTTGCGCAGCATGAAGATGCCTGCGATAAGAAAACCGGTGACGACCACGCACATGAGCACGGCGAAGAAAATCGAGAGCTGCATGACGCGCTTGCGGGCCTGTGAGCGTTCGGCCTCGATATAGTCCTGAAAGGCCTTGAGCACCGGGAAGGAGTCGCCGCTGGCGTGAGAGGCGGCATTGTACATGGCGACCAGGCCGCCGCCGGTTTCGGAGGCTTCATACGCTGACGGGTCGGGCGTCTGTTTGGGAGGGATAGAACTCATGACGCATAGATTAGAGCATTTGGCGGGGCGGGAAAAGGGCAAAATGGTGTGGTCGGTGTGGTCACGGGCACGCCGAATTTGCCGGTGACGGGAATGTCGAGGGTGTAGACAAGTTCGTAGCCCGAGGCCAGGTCGCCTCATTCGAGTCCGACGCCGACGCGGGCTGGCACCGGCGTGAAGTCATGATTGCACCCGATAAGCCGATCAAGCGTATGAGCCTCTATCTGCTTATGCGGAACCGCGCGGGCCGGGCCTTGTTCAAGCAGCCTCGCTTCGGCGTGCTGGCGTCCGACGGGTTCCTGCGCTTCGACGGCATAGCCACCGAGCAGGCGATTCCGCCTGAGGAGGGCTTCCTCATTCGCGACGTGGCGCAAAACTCCGGTTTTACGGCAATCGGCACCGAGGCCATGGGCGTGAGGCTGACGGCGAAGTCGACGCGCTCCGCGGGCGTGACCTTCTACGACGTCACGCTACAGGAGCTGACCGGCCAAGATAGGGCGCTGACGCTGGTCTAACAAAAAAACGGTCTTCGAACTCGATGCGGGCGAAGTGCGCGCCCTCGAATTCACGGGCACGTTCCAAACTCCGTAGCAGATCGAGCTGCAAAAAAAAATTAGGGCAGCAGGAGCTGGCCCCAAAGCGTGTCGAGGCGTTTGGCGGAGACGGGCATGGGCGTGCGCAGTTCTTGCGCGAAAAGCGAGACGCGGAACTCTTCCAGCAGCCAGCGGTAGTGGGAAAGAAGCGCGCGGTCGTGGCGCGGAGGCTCGGCGAGCGCGGTATGCCGAACGTACTGTTGCCACAGCGGCTGGAGCTCGGCGAACTTGCGCAGGTCGCCCGCAGGGTTGGCCAAGGCTCGCTGGATGCGCACGCGGCAGGCTTCGAGATAGCGCGGGATGTGCTGGAGCTGGGCCGCTGTGACCGTTTCGGCAAAGCCTGGGAATATCAGCCAGGCGAGCTGCTCGGACAGGTCGTCGAGGCTGGGCTGCGGCAACGGCGTTTTCAGCAGCAGGCTCTCAACCTCGCCAGCGGCATGCAGGATGGCGACCACCAGCCGCGTGCGGGCGGTGTGGACGCTGTTGAGCCGCCCGCGCTCGGAGACCAGGCGTTCCTGAAAGCTCTGCGCGTCGCGGATCACCGGCTTGTCCTCTGTAAAGGTTTCGCGCAACGTGGCGCGGCCGATCTCCTCGCCGAGTGACTCGGCGGTCATCTCGAGCTGCTTGGCGTGCAGCGCCACGGCGCGCGGCAGCGAAGGCGGCTGCATGAAGCGCCTCCACTCTTTGCCAAGGCTCAGCGAGAAAAGGCGACAGAGACCCTTTTCGTGTGCGGCGGCGGCCGCGGCGGGGTCGGCGAACAGGCGGAGCGAAACCGAGGCCTTGGCGTCAACGAGCGCGGGGTAGTTGACTATCGGCCAGCCTGCCTTGCCCACGTCCACCTGCGGCGGCAGCGGCCCGAAGTCCCACTGCGTGAGCCCGTCCTTGTGCCACGGGCTGGCGGTGCGCTCGGCCGCGGCGGCTTCGGCCACGCGCGCGGCGAACAGGTTGACCAGCGGCGCGATGTTGCGTCCGTTGCCCAGCTCTCGCCCCGTGTCATCCACCGCTACGAAGCGCAGGCGCAGGTGGTCGGGAAGCGCGTCCTCTTTCCAGATCTCGGGCGGCACGCGTACGCCGCGCACGGCGTAGAGCGCGTCGGAGAAGGCGTTGGTGAGCGCGCCGCGACCGGGCGTCATTTTCGAGCGGCACATGGCGAGGGTCTCGTCGACCGGCTGAAGCAGACGGCGATATTTCGTGGGCAGCACGTTGACCAGCCAGCGCAGCTTTTCCTCGAGCATGCCCGGCACGAGCCAGTCGCTGCGCCACGCCGCGACCAGCGGCAGGAGCGGGGCCGGCACGGTGCAGGTGACTCCGTCGTCGGCTTCGCCCTGCGCATGGCGGTAGGTGAGGGCGAGGCGGTTGCCGCTGAGCGTAACGGCGTCCGGAAACTCCTGCGCGAGGTCGCGCACGGGCGGCAGGTCGGCGTCGGTCATCAGAAGAGAATTAGGATTTAGGAGTGAGGATTTAGGAATTGGATGGTCGTGATTGCTGGGCTGAGTCTCTCCAACTCCTAACTCCTCCTTCCTAACTCCTAACTGACCTTTGAGCCACTGCCGTAAGTCCGAGGCGCAGCACACCTCTGAAGGCAATCGAGCATCGTAAAAGGCGTAGGCGGTTTCGGGGTCGAAGAGCGTGCCGTGCTGGCGCGTCTTCTCTTCGGCTTCGAGCAGGGTTCGTATGCGCGTCAGATTCGCGCACAGAAAGGGCGGTACAGGGGCGGGAAAGGCGCCGGCCACGAGGCCTTCGCGGATGAAGATCGCACGGGCCTCGAGGGGGTTGATGCGGCTGTAGTCGCGCGTGCGGGCCTCGACGAGCACGAGGCCGAAGAGCGTGACTTTTTCTTTGACGCGGACGAAGCCGCGGGCGGGGTCCCACCACGCCGAGTGGTAGCTGTACTTGCAGAGGCGCTTGGCTGCGGGCTCAATCCAGTCTGGATCGATGCAGGCTGCCTGTCGCGCGTAGAGGCGCGAGGTTTCGACCAGCTCGCCGGTCATGATCCATTCGCGGGAGAGGGCCGGAGGTCGGCGATCCGAGGTCGGCGATCGGTGAGAATCCTCCGGCCTCTGACCTCCGACCTCTGACCTCTGACCTCTGACCTCCGACTTCTGCTCCTTCAGTTTGGCGAGGCCGGAGCCGGGAAAGATCGCAAAGCGGATGCCGCGTGCGCCGCGGTAGTCGTTGGTCTCGGGGTCGCGCTTTCCGAGGTTGCCGAGCAGGCCGGTCAGCAGCGAGCGGTGCATGCCCGCGTCGCCGCCTTCGGTGGAGGCGGTGTCGAGCTGCAGCTCTTTGCAGAGGCGCTCAAGCTGGTCGCGCAGGTCCGACCACTCGCGGAGGCGCGGGTAGGAGAGAAAGTTGTCCTTGCAGAGTCGCCGTGCGGAGGACTGCGAGGTTTTGGCGGTCTGCTCGCGGTACCAGCGCCAGAGGCGGATGATGGCCGCGAAGTCGGAGATGGGGGAGAGGAATCGGGCGTGCAGCTTGTCGGCTTCGGCCTGCTTTTCCAGGGGGCGGCGGCGCGGGTCGTCGCACTCCAGCGCCGCCACCACGATGAGGGTGTCGGCGAGAGCCTTCTCGTGGTGCGCCGCGAAGAGGATGCGGGCGAGCGCGGGCTCGAGCGGCAGGCGGGCGAGCTGACGGCCGAGGTGGGTGAGGGTGGCAGTTGGCAGTTGGCAGTTGGCAGTCGGCAGTCGGCAGTCGGCAGTCAGGTGTCCTTCCTCTGATCTCTGACCTCCGACCTCTTCTCTCGAACCAACGATCTCGGATCGCTGATTTCCGGTTTCGATCGCGCCGATCATATCGAGTTCGCGGTAGCCTTCTCGGATCATCGTGGCGGAGGGCGGGTCGATTAAGGGGAAGGACTCGATTTCGCCGAGCTTGAGGTCGAGCATGGTGAGAATCACGCCTGCGAGGCTGGCGCGCAGGATCTCGGGCGGCGTGAACTCGTCGCGCTTCTTGAAGTCGTCCTCGCCGAAGAGCCGGACGCAGATGCCGGGCGCGATGCGTCCGCAGCGGCCTTTGCGCTGGTTGGCGCTGGCCTGCGAGACAGGCTCGATCTGGAGGCGCTGGATCTGGGTGCGGGCGTTATAGCGGCTGAGGCGCACGAGTCCCGAGTCGATCACAAAGCGGATGCCGGGCAGGGTGACCGACGTTTCGGCGACGTTGGTGGAAAGGATGATGCGGCGGTTGGAGGAGAGCTTGAAGGCGCGCTGCTGTTCGCCCGCAGGCAGCGAGGCGAGCAGTGGAATGATCTCTGTGTGCGGCAGGCGGCGGCCTGTGAGGGTCTCCGTGGCGTCGCGGATGTCACGCTCGCCGGGCAGGAAGACCAGAATGTCGCCGGGGCCTTCGGCGATGAGTTCGTCGACCGCGTTGGCGATCTGGCGGGGCAGGTCGGGATCTTCCTCCTCTTCTGCTGCGCGCCAGCGGGTCTCGATAGGGTAGAGCCGTCCGGGCACGGAGAGGATCGGCGCGCGGTCGAAAAAGGCGGAGAAGCGCTCGACATCGAGCGTTGCGGAACTGATGATGAGCTTCAGGTCGGGGCGGCGGGGCAGCACGCGCTTGAGGATGCCAAGCAGAAAGTCGATGTTGAGCGAGCGCTCGTGGGCCTCGTCGATAATGAGGGTGTCGTAGGCCCGGAACAGGCGGTCGTGACGCGTCTCCGCGAGCAGGATGCCGTCGGTCATGAACTTGACCACGGTGTCGGGCGAGAGCCGCTTGTCGAAGCGGTGCTGGTAGCCGACGAAGCCGCCGGGCTCCTGCCCGAACTCTTCGGCCACGCGGCGGGCCATGGCCAGCGCGGCGAGGCGGCGCGGCTGGGTGCAGCCGATCAGGCCGCGACGGCCGCGACCCGCCTTGAGTGCGATTTTTGGGAGCTGTGTGGTCTTGCCTGAACCCGTGTCGCCGCAGACGATGACGGTCTGATGGTAGCGCAGCGCCGACGCGATGGCGTCGGCGTGCGCGGTGATCGGCAGCTCTGGGGGGAAGGTGATGCGGGGGGTCAAAGGCGGATGCATGTTAGTTCACGTCGCTTCGCTGTTCGACCAGGCGAGCCATTTCTTCAGGTGTGATCTCTTCGACGCGGACGTTGTCGAAATAGTAAGTGCCGTTCGGCCAGTACGCGTAGAGGCGGATCTTCATTTTTTGGATCTTCGGGGATTTGGCGGTGGGGTTAAACCCGATGGAGTAGGTGCGCCATTCGTTCTTGCTGTGCGTTTTGGGCTCGAGCCGCGTCTGGTAGCCGTCCACGAGCGTTTTGCGGGTCGGGTGAAGGAGAAACCCTTTGATCCACACGAAGGGTTTTCCGTCGCCTTTAAAGTCGGCGGTGAGCTTGTAGTCCTGTCCAGGCTTGCAGTCGACCAGTTCGGAGTCCAGCATCACGCCTTCGTTGCCGCCGATGCTGGCGTAGCTGGTCGGTGCAATGGTTTTTTTTACGGGGGGCTTGAGCGTCGGATCCGCCTTGAACGTCTGGGCCCATTCCAAGGCCTGGTCGCGGTCCACGAGCGTGTCCATCTTGACGACCCGGCCGCGCCCCTCTTCGGTCACGAAGAAGCTGGTCAGACCGTCGGGATGCTCCCAGCCATCGGCGAACGCCGCGCCTTCATCGAAGCTGCCATTCTTGATCACGTTCTCTCCCGCTAAGAGGGGAACGGAAAGCGCGGCCAGACTGAGCGCGATTCGGAAAATCTGAAAGGGCATAGGGGGTTCCTTTGTCGTTCTGGCTGAGGCAGAGGGTGATCTCCTCTCGTCTGACGTTCACAAGCGAGAGTCGTAGTGTAGCATCAAACCGGAACGCGCTCAATCGCTTATGGAGACACACCCCGAATACGCGTTGACGCACATCGGCCATTAGCGTAATCTTTTGCGCACATAACGGGTAAAATCATGTCTGATATCATCATTACAGGCGCGCGCCAACACAACCTCAAAAACGTCAACGTGCGCATTCCGCGCGATTCGCTGACCGTCGTGACCGGCCTCAGCGGCTCCGGCAAGTCGTCGCTGGCCTTTGACACGCTCTACGCGGAAGGACAGCGCCGCTATGTCGAGAGCCTCTCGGCCTACGCCCGGCAGTTCTTGGATCAGATGCAGAAGCCCGAGGTCGATCACATCGAGGGACTCTCGCCCGCGATCGCCATCGAGCAGCGCACCTCCGGCGGCAATCCGCGGTCCATCGTGGCGACGGTCACCGAGATCCACGACTACCTGCGTCTGCTTTACGGCAGCATCGGACGGGCGCACTGCCCGTCGTGCGGCAAGCCGGTGCAGAAGCAGAGTGCCGAACAGATCGTCGACCTTCTGCTGGCATCGCCGGCGGGCACGAAGCTCATCCTGCTGGCGCCGCTGGTGCGCGGTCGCAAAGGCCGACACGAAGAGGTGTTCGAGTCGATCCGGCATCAGGGCTTTGCACGCGTGCGTGTGGACGGTCGGATGCTGGCGCTCGACGACGTGCCGAAGCTCGACAAAAACAAGTCGCACGTGATCGAGGCTGTGGTGGATCGGCTGGTGGCGGGCGACGGCGTGCGTGCGCGGCTGACCGATTCGGTGGAGTTGGCGCTCAAGCAGGGCGAGGGCCTGCTGCGCGTGCTGAGCGTGACGGGGGACGGCGCGGAGACCGAAACGCTCTTTTCGGAGAAGAACGCGTGCCCTGACTGTTCGATCAGTTTTGAGGAGCTCAAGCCGCGGTCGTTCTCGTTCAACAGCCCCTATGGCGCGTGTCCGGTGTGTTCGGGGCTGGGCGCGCAACTGGTGTTCGACGAAGAGCTGATCGTGCCGGACAAGGGCGTGTCGCTGACGGACGGCGCCGTTGTGCCCTGGCGGCGCGGCGGCTTCCGCATGGTGGTCTACTACAAGCATCTGCTCAAGGCGGTGGCCGGCGCGTACGAGATCGATATGGACGTGCCTTATGAGGCGTTGCCGGAGGCCTTCAAGCAGGTGCTGATGCACGGGTCTGGCGAAGAGCCGGTCGAGCTGCGCTTCTGGATGCGCGGAGCTTGGCGCAAGACCGAGAAACCGTTTGAGGGTGTGATCCCGAGCATGACGCGGCGCTACAGCGAGTCGGAGATCGACGAAGTGCGCGAGAAGCTCCGGCAGTTCATGAGCAGCCAAACCTGTCCCGAGTGCCACGGCGCGCGCCTGCGCCCCGAGTCGTGCGCCTGCACGGTTTCAGGAAAGTCGATTGTCGCTGTGATGGCCATGACCGTCAAGCAGAGCGGGGCCTTTTTCGAAGGGCTTGCGCTGACCTCCGCAGAGGAGACTGTCGTGGCGGAGGTGCTCAAAGAGATCCGGCGCAGGCTGAAGTTTCTCTCCGATGTGGGCCTCGACTATCTTTCTCTTGAGCGCGAGAGTTCGACGCTGTCGGGCGGCGAGATGCAGCGCATCCGGCTGGCGACGCAGATAGGCTCGGGCTTGGTGGGCGTGTTGTACGTGATGGACGAACCGACGATCGGCCTGCACCCGCGCGACAACGAGCGCCTGATCGCCATGCTGCACCAGCTTCAGTTGCGCGGCAACACGGTGGTGATTGTCGAGCATGACGAAGAGATGATCCGCACGGCCGACTACATCGTCGACTTGGGGCCGGGCGCAGGGCGGCAGGGTGGCGAGGTGGTCTATCAGGGCGATTTCAAAGGTCTGATGGCGTGCGGTCGTTCGCTGACGGCCGACTATCTGGCGGGCAGGAAGAAGATCGAGGCGCCGGGCGCGCGCGTCAAGCCGGGCAAAGCGCGCATCAAGATTGCCGGGGCCTCCGAGAACAACCTGAAGAGCATCGACGTGGAAATCCCGCTGGGCTGCTTTGTGTGCGTGACCGGCGTATCGGGCTCCGGCAAGTCGACACTGGTCAGCGACATCCTGAAGAGGCACCTGTTCCGCCACTTCTACGGATCCAAGGAGAAGCCGGGCGCATTCAAGAAGATCACCGGTGTTGACTTGTTGGACAAGGTGATTGAGATCGATCAGAGCCCGATCGGGCGGACGCCGCGCAGCAACCCCGTGACCTATACGGGCGCGTTCACGCCCATCCGAGAGCTGTTCGCCGCCACGGCGACGGCCAAGGTGCGCGGGTACGGGCCGGGGCGGTTCAGTTTCAACGTCAAGGGCGGTCGCTGCGAGGTGTGCAAGGGCGACGGCATGCGCTGCCTCGAGATGCACTTCCTGCCAGACGTGTACGTGACGTGTGAACAGTGCGCCGGCCAGCGCTACAACAAGGAGACGCTGGAGGTCCGCTACGGCGGCAAGAACATCTCTGAGGTGCTGGACATGACCGTCGACGACGCACTGGAGTTCTTTAAGCCCGTGCCGATGATCGCGAACAAACTGCGTACGCTGTCTGAGGTCGGCCTCGGCTATGTGCATTTGGGGCAGTCCTCGACCACGCTCTCCGGCGGAGAGGCGCAGCGCATCAAGCTGTCAGCTGAACTGTCCAAGCGCGCGACCGGCAAGACGCTCTACCTGCTGGACGAGCCGACTACCGGCCTGCATTTTGCCGACGTCCACAAACTGCTGGATCTCCTGCTGCGCTTGCGCGAGTCGGGCAATACGGTGGTGGTGATCGAGCATAACCTTGACGTGATCAAGTGCGCGGACTATATCATTGATCTTGGGCCCGGGGGAGGCGATGAAGGCGGCGAACTGGTTGTCGCAGGGACGCCCGAACAGGTGGCGGTCTGCGACGCGTCTTACACGGGCCGCTTCCTTCGGCGTCTGGCCGGGACTCTTCCAAAGGAGCACGCCTGAGGGGCGGCTGAGAACTCGGAAGCAGATTTGTTATCAAGCAAGGGGGCTGAGCCATGATATTCTTGGGTAGGGAAATAGCCGCTGCAAAACTCATGCGCGCGGGTCTTGCTTTCCTGCAGCTTCTGCCGCGCTTGTCCCTCCTGAAGAAACCGTTCGCCATGCTCAGGCACTATATCCGAAGGGACTCGCCCGCTTTCATCGACCTGCGAAATGGCGGACGCGTGTTGCTCTCTTCGCATCCGCACGATCTGGTCACGTTTTTTGTCGTCTTTCTGAGGCGGGACTACGGTCGCATCCGGAAAGGCAGCGTGGTGATCGATGTCGGCGCGAACATCGGCGTCTTCTCGCTGTACGCGGCCTCTTGTGGCGCAAGAAAAGTCTATGCGTTTGAGCCCTCCGCGGAGGCTTACCGCGTTCTTTGCGAGAACATCCAGGTGAACCAATTGACGGATGTTGTCATCCCGATCAATCGGGCCATGAGCGGTGCCGACGGTGTGACGGTGAGGTTCTCCCGCTCTTCCAGCCCCTATAACAAGATCGGGCGCGGCGTTGCCGTCGACGCGGACACGTGCGAAATCCAGACGATCACCCTCGGCTCCTTCCTGCAAAGTCAGGTTGAAGAGGGAGCCGTGGATGTGCTGAAGTTGGATTGCGAAGGGGCTGAGTTTGACATTCTGCCTCCCATGGACAGAGCCACGGCTGAACGGATACATGCAATCCGGATGGAAGTCCATGCCGATCCGGATGGGTTGATTGTGGAGCTCAAGCGGAAGGGCTATGTCGTCGACAGGCGAGCCGGCCACACGGTCTGGCTAACGAGGCAAGGCGTTTAGAGATGGGTGTTTAGCGATGGGTTGCGTCGTGGGTTGCGTCGTGAACCTCGCGGTGGTACACTGAACAGCATGAAGAAGGTTGTAAAGGCGTTCGTAGTGGCGGTCGGGGTTTGTGCGGCGGAGATTGGCTTTGCGGCACAGGCTGTCAGCCCGCGTCCCAACATCCTTTTCATCTACACCGATGACCAGCGCTACGACGCGGTGTCCGCCGTTCAGAAGGAGCAGGGTGAAGCCGGCCGCTTCCCCTGGTTCAAGACGCCGAACATGGACCGGCTCGCGTCAGAAGGCGTGCGCTTCCGCAACGCTTTTGTGGTGAACTCACTGTGCGCGCCCAGCCGCGCCGTGAACCTGACCGGCCGCTATAACCATCTGAACGGCATCGCCTCGAACTTCCGTCCGTTTCCGACGAACAGCGTCACCCACGCGTCGCTGCTGCGCGACGCCGGCTATACGACGGCGTATGTCGGCAAGTGGCATATGGATAGCCAGCGCGAGCGACCCGGCTTCGACTTTCACGCCTCGTACCTTGGACACGCGCGCTATGTGGATCCGATCTTCATCGTCGACGGCGCGGACTCGCCCGCCACGGGCTGGATTGACGATCTCTCGACCGACTACGCGATCGGCTTCCTGCGCAAACAGAAGGGGGCTTCAAAACCGTGGTCGATGGTGGTCGGGTTTAAGGCGCCGCACGGGCCGTGCGATCCGCCTGAGCGGGCCAAGCACCGTTTTGCCGGAGAGGCGGCCCGCGTCGTGCCCAACCTGAACACGCCCGTCCCGTATTTGGAAGGCGGCTCGAAGCGCCGCGCGGCACCCGAACCCGGCGCGGCCACGGTGCCGGTCAGCCTCGACTACTTCCGGTGCGTCAGTGCGGCGGACGACTGTCTCGGCCGCCTGCTCGACGCGCTCGATGAGACGGGCTGCGCGTCGAACACGGTGGTGGTCTACACCAGCGATAACGGCTATTACTTGGGCGAGCACGGTCTCGGCGACAAGCGCAGCGCCTATGACGAGAGCCTGCGCGTGCCCTTCATCGTGCGCGATCCCACGCTCGGTTCGGCGGGCCGTGGACGCGTGGTTGACGAGATGGTGCTGAACCTTGATCTTGCGCAGACGCTGCTGGACTATGCCGGTGTGGCTGCGCCCCAAACGATGCAGGGGCGGAGTTGGCGCCCGCTGCTCTCCGGAAAATCAGCGGGGTGGAGGCAGTCGTGGTTCTATGAGTACTTTGCCGAGAACCAGAAGAACTCGCGCGTGCCCGACATCACGGCAGTGCGCACGGCGGATGCCAAGCTGATTGTGTACTCCGACCATCCGGCGTGGAGCGAGTTGTTTGATCTCAAGTCCGACCCGTATGAGACGAAGAATCTTTTTGGTGACGCCGCGCATGCCGCGTTGCGCTCCCGGTTGGAGGCGGAGCACGCACGGCTCTATCGCGAAGTGGACTACCGGGTGCCGGACTACACGGATCGGCCGTCCTGGTGGGGCAAGCCGGGCGGCCCTGATTGGCGGCTGACGAATGCCGTTGAGGCGCGTCTGACGTACGACGGGCAGACGCTCGAAGGCGCACGGGTGCCGGACACAAGCGGGCAGGGCAATCACGGGCAGGCGCAGGGCGTGACGCAGGTGCCGGGGCGTGGCGGGCGTAAGGCGTTGCGCTTCTCGGGAGCGGGCGCGATCGACGTGTCGAAGGCGCCTTCGCTCAGCCCTGCGGAGAGCGCGTGGACCGTGGAGGTCACGTTTAAGCCCGAGAAGCCCGAGGGCGTTCTTCTGGCTCGCGGGGGCAAGTCGCTGGGTTACGCGCTCTGGCTGAAGGGCGGTTGCCCCAGGTTCACCGTCAATGCGGGGCCGAAGCCTGTGACGGTTGCGTCCGAGCGGCCTGTGGCCGATTGGGTGACGGTGGCGGGCGTGATCAGCCGGGATCGCAAGGCCCAGCTCTACGTCGATGGCAAACTGATGGGGGCCGCGAAACTTGGGGAGTTTATCGAGCGTGATCCGAACGACGCGATGCAGGTCGGCGCGGATCTGGGCAGTCCGGTGGTGGAGCCGGTGCCGCCGAAGTTCACGGGACTCATCGAAGCGGTCAGGATTTCGAGCGGCGAGGCCGTGAGAGGCGGGAGACAGTAGGCAGTGGCAGTGGCAGTGGCAGTAAGCAGTAGGCAGTGGGTTGGAGATGGGGGAATATGTCAGAACGAGCGTACGGGTTTGCGATTGTCGGTACGGGGCTGATCTCGAAGTTTCACGCGCGGGCCGCGCGTGAGGTGCCGGGTGCGAGGCTCGTGGCGGTGTGCGGGCGCGAGCGGGCGAAGGCCGAGGCGTTCGCTGCGGAATTCGGGTGTTCCGCGTTCGACTCGGTTGAGGCGCTGTTGGCGTGCGAGGGCGTCGACATCGTGACGGTCACCACGCCTTCGGGAGCGCATCTGGAGGCGGCGGTGGCGGCCGCGAAGGCCGGAAAGCACGTGCTTTGCGAGAAGCCGTTGGAGATTTCGCTGGCGCGCGCGGACGCTATGATCGAGGCGCACCGCGCTGCGGGAACGCGGTTGGGATGTACCTTCCAGCTCCGCTACATGCCCGCGCTGCAACCGATCCGCGACGCCCTGCGGGAGGGGCGGTTTGGGAAAGTCACTTACGCGGGCGCGTATGTGCCGTGGTGGCGTTCGGACGAATACTATTTCGGTTCGTCGTGGCACGGCACGCAGCAGTTGGACGGCGGCGGCGCGCTGATGAACCAGGCGATCCACATGATCGACCTGCTCTGCGACCTGCTGCCTCCGGTCGAGGCCGTCGCCGCGTTTACGTCGGCAATCGGGCATCCGGGCATCGAGACCGAGGACGCTGCCGCGGCGACGCTGCGTTTTCAGGGAGGCGCGGTCGGTGTGATTTACGGCACGACCTCCTCGTGGCCGGGACAGTCCAAGCGGCTGGAGATTACGGGCACACACGGGACGGCGGTCTTGGTGGAGGACGGGCTGGCCGTTTTCGAATTCCGCGACAAGCGTCCTGCGGATACTGACGTTCTGGCGCTTCACGGGAGGGTCGGCGGAGCCTATGGCGTGAGTGACCCCGCAGCCATCACGCACGCGCTGCACGCCGAGTGTTTCAGGGATTTTGTCGCGGCGCTTGAGACCGGTCGTCCGTTCAAAATAGACGGCGAGTCCGCGCGCAAGTCCGTGGCTGTGGTGCGGGCGATCTATGAGTCGGCAACGAGTGGGCGCTGTGTGGAGCTGTGAACGGTGGCGAGGCGCGATCTCCCTATTGCGCTTTCCGCGCTGGGGACAGCGCGGGCCACACTTGTGCATGAAGAGGTGACAGATGTTGAATGGGCGAATGACTGTGCTGTGGATATGCGTACTGGCGATGATGTGTGTGCGTGTGACTAACGGTGAAAACTTCGGGCTGCGCGATAGGCAGGCCGCGGAACAGCTTCCTAAATCAATGGTGGCTGTTAAGGCTCCGGTACGCAAGGCGAGTCTGCCGGAGGTGCCGGTCTCCGAGCGGCTGAGCCTTGCGGGACCCGATGAGTGGCGCATCGCGGCGGGCTGGCGGCTGGTCGAGGCCGATGCTGTGTGGCCTGTGCCTGCGGGCCTGTTCGACCCCGGCTTCGATACGGCGTCATGGTTTTCCGCGACGGTGCCGGGAACGGTGCTCGCGACCTTGGTCGATCAGGGGGTCTACCCCGATCCGTACTACAGCGTCAACAACCTTGCGATTCCAGAGGATCTCTGCCGCAAAGAGTGGCTCTACCGGGTGGCCTTTGATGCGCCGCCTGGCGCTAAGGACCGGCAGGCGTGGCTCGTGCTCAATGGCGTGAACTATCGTGCGGCGGTATATCTTAACGGCACGCGTGTGGGCGAGATGGCGGGTGCGTTTGTGCGGGGCCAGTTCGACGTGTCGCAGGTGCTGAGGCAGTCGGGCAATGTCCTGGCTGTGCGCGTTTTCCCGCCTCCGAATCCCGGTATCCCGCACGAGGAGTCGGCTCGCACCGGGCAGGGTCCGAACGGCGGCCAGCTCTGCCTGGACGGGCCGACCTTCATCTCGTCCGAAGGCTGGGACTGGGTGCCCGGCATCCGCGACCGGAACATGGGCCTGTGGCAGGACGTGCGGCTGCGCCTGACCGGCGAGGTGACGCTGGTCGATCCGCAGGTGCTGACGGATCTTCCGCTGCCCGCCACGGACAGGGCGGACGTGACGCTGCGCGTGACCGTGCGCAACACGGCTAGCATAGCGCGGCAAGGTTCGCTGGAGGCGGAGATTGCCCCGTGGGGAGCCGCGGGCCCCGGGTCTGCCGCTTTGCGTGTCAGCCAGACGTTCTCGCTGGAGGCGGGGGAATCGCGCGTGCTGGAGCTTTCGCCCAAAGAGCATCCGGCGTTGACTCTCGCGGACCCGCTGCTGTGGTGGCCCAACGGGTACGGCGCACCTGACCTTTACGTGGCGACCCTGCGCGTGAAGCTGGGGGGCGGTCAGTCGTCGGACACCGCTTCGGTGCGCTTCGGCGTACGCGAACTCACATACACGCTCGCGGTCGACACGCCGGACCGTAAGGATTGGCGTGTGGAGCTGAACCCGCTCGTCGCCTACGCCAAGGGCAAGCCGCTCGTGAACAATCTGGACCGGCGCGAGGTAGAGGGCAAGGTGTGCGTGCCGAAGCTCTGCGCGGGCGCGGACGCGTCGCTGCTGAAAGATGCGGCTGATCCGAAGATGGGGCCTTATCTGGCTATCTGTGTCAACGGCGTGCCGATCTATTGCCGCGGCGGCAACTGGGGCATGGACGATGCGATGAAGCGCGTGTCGCGCGCCCGGCTGGAGCCGGCGCTGCGCCTGCATCGCGAGGCGGGTTTCACGATGGTGCGCAACTGGACCGGCGAAAGTACGGAGCCGGAGTTCTTTGAGCTGTGCGACGAGCTGGGCCTGCTGGTCTGGAATGACTTCTGGTACTCCACGCAGACGTACAATCTGGAGCCGAACGACCACGCGCTCTTTCTTGCGAACGTGCGCGAGACGGTGCGACGCTACCGCAACCATCCGAGTCTGGCGCTCTGGTGCCCTCGCAACGAGGGGTGGGCCAACGACCAGCTCGAACCGCAGCTCGCGGCGCTGCTGGCGCGGGAAGACCCCACGCGGCACTATCACGGCAACTCCCGCCTACAGAATCTGCGCGCGAGCGGCCCGTGGGCGTTTCACGAGAAGGTGTCCGACTACTTCACCAAGCTCGCGTTCGGCTTTAACACCGAGCTGGGCAACTTCGCGGTGCCGACGTTCGAGACGCTGAAGACCTTCATTCCGCCGGAAGATCTGTGGCCGATCAGCGACGTTTGGTATTATCACGATTTCCATGCGGAGCAGGGCCAGGCGTCGTACCGCAAAGCGATCGCCGAGCGCTACGGAGAACCTGCGGATGCGGAGGCGTTCTGCGGCCGGGCGCAGCTCGTGAACTACGAGAGTTTCCGGGCCATGTTCGAGGCGTGGAACAGCCGTCTGTGGGAAAACAGCAGCGGCCTGCTACTCTGGATGAGCCATCCGGCCTGGCCCAGCATGATCTGGCAGCTCTACTCGTACGATTACGAAACCACGGGCGCGTACTTCGGGGCGAAGAAGGCGTGCGGTCTGCTGCACCTCCAGATGAACGCGCATGACCGCAAGGTTGTGGCGCTGAACGTGACGCGCGTGCCGCTGGCGGGAGCCGTGGCGCGGCTGGTCTGCTATGACATGAACGGGCGTGCCGTTGGCATGGCGCGGCGGCAACAGGTGACAGTTCCGGCCAACGCCAAGACGGAGTGCTTTGTGGCGGAGCTGCCGCAAGCCGAGGAGCCCGTGCTGGTGCGGCTGACGCTGTCGGACGCCGCGGGAAAGGTGGTGGCGCTGAACGATTACTGGCTGCCGGGCAAGGAGCAGTTCCGGCGGTTTGCGTCCGTGGCCAAGCCCTCGATCGAGGTAGCGGTCAAGCCGGAGGGCGGCAGGCGGGCGCGCGTTCTCGTGAGCAACACAGGCACCGTCGTTACGGGGGCGGTCAAACTTCACCTGACCGATGCGGCTACGGGCGCGCGGGTGCTGCCGGCCTATTTCTCGGACGGTTGGTTCAACCTGCTGCCGGGAGAGACACGAGAGATCGCGTTGGACGGTTGGGCTGAGGGGGTTGCCCTCGACGCGTGCCGCGTTCGGGCCGCTGTGGGGTGGTAAGGGTCGTCTTGACACTGTTCGAAGGGTTGGGGGAAGGAGGATAGAGATGAAGCGCAGGTGGATCGTTTTATTGGCACTAGCGGTTTGTTTTGGCGCGGAGGGCGCGAACTGGTATCGGGGCAGTCTTCACGGGCATTCGCTGTGGAGTGACGGCAACGTCTTTCCGGATGACGCGGTTTCCTGGTATCGCGACAACGGGTATCAGTTCGTCTGCCTGTCGGATCATCAGGTGCTGCAGATTGACCCCAACATGTGGCTGGAGATCGGCTCCAAGAAACTGAGCCGTGCCGTGGCGGACCGCTACATCGCGAGTCACCCGGCGAGCGTGGAGGTGAAGAAGGAGGGCGGCAAAGAGTTCATGCGGCTCAAGACGGTGTGGGAACTCAAAAAGCTGTTCGACCAGCCGGAGACGTTTCTCATGGTTCCCGGACACGAACTCAATCGCGTGATCGGAGGGCTTCAGGTACACATGAACGCCATCAACGTTCATGACACGATTCCGTTCCGCTACGGAGCCACGCCGGCAGAGACCTTCCAGCGCATCGAGGATGCGGTTCGCACGTGGGGAGCGGAACAGGACGTTCCAACGCTCTTCATGCTGAATCACCCCACGTGGCCCTACTTCGACATCCTGCCGGAGGTGCTGATCGGGCAGCCTCAGATCCGTTTCTTCGAGGTGTGCAATGCCGACGGCGGGAACACGCACCCGCCTCATCGGCTGTGGTATTCGGTGGAGAAGTTCTGGGATATCGTGAACGCCTTCCGGATCGAAGACGGGTATGACCCGGTGTTCGGGGTTGCGACGGACGATACGCACAACTACACGGATCAAAAAGGCAGCGCACGTCCGGGCGAGGCCTGGGTCTGCGTGCGCGCGGCGCGGCTGGATGCGGACGCTCTGATCCAGTCCATGAACCGCGGCGATTTCTACTCCTCCACGGGCGTGACGCTGGCCGATGTTGCGTTTGATGCGGTGTCCGGAACGCTGAAAGTGAAGGTCACGCCGGACGCCGGAGCGAGTTACAGCGTCCGTTTCGTCACCACGAAGGCGGGGTTTGACCGGGCGACAGAGACGTTCGACGATCCGGCGAAAGAGAAGAAGCCCGCGCGCAAGGGCCTCCGGTATTCGGACGCCATCGGCAAGACCGTCAAAAACGGTGAGGGCGCCGAAGCCTCCTACACGCTGGAGCCTGACGACCTCTACGTGCGTGCGGTGGTGACCTCCTCGCGCAAGGCGGTCAACCGCGTCAGCAACGAACCCGAGTTTGAGACGGCATGGACGCAGCCCTACGGCTGGCGCCTGTGGCAGGCCCGCAATCCTGAGAAGGCGCGGCTCGCACCGAAGAAGTGACGAGTGTTGTAATCCAGAAGCAGACACGTATGAATTTATTGCAAGCGAGCATCATTGCCATTGTGGAAGGCCTGACCGAGTTTCTACCCGTTTCGTCCACCGGACACATGATCATCGCGCAAAAGCTCTTGGGCGTTGCCGGCCATACCGAGTTTGTCAAAGCGTTTACGGTCAATATTCAGTTCGGCGCCATTTTGTCGGTCGTCGTGCTGTACCGGAAGCGGTTTTTTCAGACCTGGGATTTTTACTGGAAACTGCTGATCGCGTTCCTGCCTGCCGCGGGGGTCGGTTTCCTGCTGAGCGCGTATATCGACCGCTTGTTCGAGAATGTGTTTGTGGTGGCGCTGATGCTGGTGGCGGGCGGCGTGCTCATGCTGTTTGTGGATGCCTGGTTCAACCGTCCCGACGAGAATCAGACCGTGGATTGGAAGCGGGCGCTGAAGATCGGTTGCTTTCAGTGCGTGGCCATGATTCCCGGCGTGTCGCGCTCCATGGCCACGATCGTGGGTGGCATGACCACCGGGCTTTCCAGAGAACAGGCGGCAGAATTCTCGTTTTTTCTGGCTGTGCCCACCATGGCGGCCGCTTCGGGCTATAAACTGCTGAAATTGGTGAGTGATCCCGCGCTCGTATCCGCCGTCTCGGATAATCTGCTGACGTTACTGGTCGGGAATGTGGTGGCCTTCCTTGTGGCCCTGGCCGCGATCCGGGGCTTTATCGGCTTCCTGAACCGCTATGGCTTCAAAGCCTTTGGCTATTACCGCATCGCGGTCGGCCTCGCGCTCCTGATTCTGATGGGCGCGGGCGTTGATCTGAAAATCTTCTAGTTTGGGCGCGGCGCTGTAGCTCATGTCCGCTCATGTACGAGATGTACGAGATTGACTTGTGTCTACCCCGCTCGCATAATGGCACGTCAAAGATTGTCTAAAGTTTGCCTTTTGCTGGCAAGCAAGAAAGGATTGAATGAAATCACGTTTCAGCCGCACTCTGTTGACCTGTCTCGTCGTGACTGCGTTCTGTTTGAACAGCATCGCTGCGACGCGCATCTGTTCCGTTTATCTGGAGAGCTATTCGGCCTTGCAGAAGCAGCTCTTTCTCGGCGCGGAAGCGTTTCAGGCGCCGCAGCTCGGGGCTGTGCCGATGATGATCTCTGCCGGGCTGCCCGGCGCGTCGCAGTTGGACAATGCCAAGCCGATCGCGCTGCACGTGCTCGATCTCGGCGGCGGCGAGACCGGCATGGTCATCGAGGTCTCCCCTTCGGGTGCGCCGGAAGCCTACCTGAAGGCCCTCGCGGGAGAGGGCGTGGCGCTTCCCGAGCCAGCCGGCGGCGTCTATACGCTCGCGAACGGCACGTCCGCGAAGGTCGCCGGCGGACGCCTGTTCCTCGCGATGAAGGGAACTGATCTGGCCGCCTGCCTCGCGCCGGGCGTGGAGAAGCTGCCCGAGATGCCGGCCCTGCCCGGCGTGCTCCGCGTCTCGCTCTCGCCCTCGGCGTTGGCGCCGCAACTGGCGAAATTCAAGAAAACGATGTCGGCGATGCCCAGGGGTGGCGCGGCGAACGCCGAGCAGGGGCAGCGCTCAATGGCCGCGATGCTGGACTTCTACGGCCTGATGCTGGGCCAGCTCGACGGCTATCACCTCGGGCTCAACATTCAGCCCGAAGGCCTGTTCATCCGCACGCGCGTGTCGCCGAAGGCGGGCACCGACCTCGCCGCGCTGATGGCTTCCGGCAAGCCGGCCTCGGCGGCGCAGCTCGCGTTCATCGAGAAGGGGTCGCTCTTCAGCTACGTCTCGGGCGGCGGGGTGATCCCCGAGCGCCTGAAGCAGCAGGTCATCGCGCTCTACGCGCAGGTGGCGTCGTTGTCGCCGCTGTATGGGACGGCGCAGACCAACGAGCTGGCGGGGCTGATGCGTACGTCCGTCCGCATGTTCGGCGCACCGATGGCCTTCACGGGCACTCAGGCAGCAGAGGGCGGCGCGCTGCTGATGCAGGGGACGATCGCGGTCGCCAACCCCGCCGGCTATCTGGCGGAGCAGATCGAGATGATGAAGTCGCCGGCCTTTCAGAAACTGATGGGCCAGTCGGGCATGAAAATTCCGGAGCCGACGGTCCGCACCTGCAAAGGGCTGAAGGCGTATGCGTGGAAGACCGAGTTGGACGAGGCGGCGATGGAGAAGGCCGCGCGCGCGGGCCTGCCGGCCAACCTGCCGCCCGAAAAGGCCGAGGAGGCGCTCAAGTCCAGCATGGCCTCGATCCGCGCGGCCATGACGCTGTTCGGCGGCGGCTACGAGTACGCGGCGACCGCCAAGGAACTCGTGGTCGCCATGGGTTCGCCCGCGATGCTGGAGGCCGCGATCGGCCGCGTGCAGGCGGCGCCGGTGGCCAGCGCCGAGGCGGCCCGCATCGAGGCGCTGCTTTCGCCGTCCGTCGATCCGCGCAGCATGGGCCGCTTCTCGCTGGGCGGACTGATGGGGATGATGATGGCGACCCAGCCCGAGTTGGCCTCGGCGGTGAAGGGCCTGCCTGCGGGCGAGGGCGTCGTCTTCGCGAGCTGGCCCGTGGGCGGCGAGCTGCTGTCGGCACTGCTGATTCCCGCGTCGGAGATCAAGGCGGTCACGGGGCTCACCCAAGCGGTGCAGGCCCAAGCCAGGCAGAAGCAGGGCGCGCCGCCGCCTCGCCCTCCGATACCCGCCAATTTCTAATGCGGGCGGAGCCCGTAATCCAATCTGGAATGATGGAATATTGGAAGGGTGGAATGGTGGACGGTTGGGTTTGAGACCTGCGATGCCGCAGTGCACTCCCATGGACTTCAACCGGGAACGGACA
Source organism: uncultured Lentisphaeraceae bacterium (assembly GCA_964390795.1). Taxonomy (GTDB): domain Bacteria; phylum Verrucomicrobiota; class Kiritimatiellia; order RFP12; family UBA1067; genus CAYMLQ01. Next base: position 183 of record CAYMLQ010000029.1, on the reverse strand, counting down.
CACGGAAGACGGCTCAGCGGGGACGCTTCGCCCTACCGCCTTCGGACAGGGTGTGTTTCTGGTGCGCAGCGGGTAGGGCGAAGCGTCCTCGCTGAGCCGCGCAAGCTGAGCCGCGCAAGCCGATTACAATGGGCGCATCTGCGATCAGGTGCAGCTAGGATGCCCAAAGAGACCCCAGTTCCC